>CAYJJJ010000211.1:0-1016 GCA_964370465.1 uncultured Oscillospiraceae bacterium | reverse complement strand
TAAAACAGCAACAGGGAAGTGACCCTGCGGCAGTTGTTTTTGATGCGGTGAATGCTGCAAAAGCGAGAAGTGCCGATATTCTAATTGTAGATACTGCGGGTAGGCTTCACAACAAGAAAAACCTTATGGAGGAGCTGTCGAAGATATCGAAAATTGTTGCAAAACAAGCAGAGGGTAGCTCGGTTGAAACGTTGCTTGTCCTCGATGGTAGCACCGGGCAGAATGGCGTTAGTCAAGCAAAGCTCTTCTCTGAGAGCTCGTATATAACAGGTATAGTGCTCACAAAGCTCGATGGAACTGCTAAGGGTGGCGTATGCGTTGCAATAAAGCGTGAGCTATCAATTCCCGTTCGTTTTATAGGAGTTGGCGAGGGAGTCGGGGACTTGCTCAGCTTTGATCCGAAAGTTTATTCGAAAGCAGTACTCGGGATTTTGGAGGACTAATTATGCAGATGGTTTTAGCGACAAAAAATAAGCATAAAGTAGAAGAATTTGCAAGGATGCTAAGTCCGCTTGGGATTGAGATTATACCGGCAGATGATATCTGTGATATAGATGTAGAGGAAACTGGCGAAACCTTTGCCGAAAATGCAATGCTTAAAGCAAGAGCAATACACGAGGCAACTGGCAAAAGCGTCGTTGCCGATGATTCAGGTCTTTGTGTTTTAGCGCTCGACGGTGCACCTGGGGTTTATAGTGCAAGATATGCGGGTGTTGGCAGTTCTGACGATGATAACATCGATAAGCTTTTAGCAAGGCTTTCGGGCGTTCCAAAAGAGGAGCGTTCTGCCTATTTCGTTTCAGCTATTGCCTGCGTTTTAGAGGATGGTAGCGTTCTCGAGGTTGAGGGGCGATGCGAGGGATATATAGGCTTTGAGCGATATGCTGACAATGGATTTGGTTACGACCCTGTTTTTATGGTGGGGGATGATAGCTTTGCCTCACTGTCACCTGAGAAAAAAGATGCAATTAGCCACAGAGGAGTGGCACTGAGAAAATTTTACAGTGAACTTAAAG
>CAYJJJ010000210.1:0-1024 GCA_964370465.1 uncultured Oscillospiraceae bacterium | reverse complement strand
AGCAGTTTGATATGAGTGCGTTAATCTCACTTAAAGTCGGCATCGATTTAAGTGCGCCCTTGCGGGTGGTGACTATTGTAGCGGCGCAGTTTGCGAAAAGAGCCATCTCGCTAAGATTTTCTTTTGTGAGGTTATCGAGTCCGTTCTCGAGAATATAGTTGAGCACTGATCCGCCAAATGTATCGCCAGCGCCTGTTTTTTCTATAACGTCATCACAGTCGATACCAAGTTGCCGAACTTTTAAGCCATTATAGTAAGTAGTGCTACCATCTGCACCTAAAGTTAGGTTAAATAGCTTTATATTTGGGAATTTTTTAATTAATATTTCAGCGCCTTTTTCAAAGTCTGTTTCACCAGTTAAAAATTCCACCTCGTTGTCTGCTATTTTTAAAATATCACACTGCGACATACCATACTCGATATAGGTTTTTGCTTCTTCTAAACTGTACCAAAGAAGTGGGCGCAGATTTGGGTCGAAAGAGATTATCGCGCCTGAATTTTTGGCAAGTTTTAACGCTTTTTTCGTCGCCGACCTTGCTGGCTCATCGGTCATTGAAAGGGTGCCGAAATGAAAAATCTTAGTATCTGTTACGATAGAAGCTGGTATTTCATCTTCGCACAAAAGCATATCGGCGCCAGGATTTCGAACAAACGAAAATTCTCGCTCGCCATTAGCTGAATTTTGAACAAATGCAAGGGTGGTCGGAGCATCTTTTGCTATCGCAAGTCCCGAGATGTCAATACCCGCTTTAGCGACAACGTCTTGTAACCGTCTGCCATGAATATCATCGCCTATTTTTCCGATAAAAGCTGTTTTTTTCTGAAGCTTTGAGAGCAGTGCCAAAACGTTGCAAGGCGCACCTCCTGGATTTGCCTCAAAAACTGGGTTTCCTTGCTCTGAAAGTCCGCTATCGGTAAAATCGATTAGCAGCTCACCAAGCGCTACAACATCAAATTTTTTCATTTTAATCTCCATTCTGTGCACATCACAAATAGTTTTGAATAATCTCCGTACAGAATGGAG
>CAYJJJ010000209.1:0-1025 GCA_964370465.1 uncultured Oscillospiraceae bacterium | reverse complement strand
TGGTTTTATGGGAAATAGAGTGCCAGCATTAGAAGAGCCACCGACAATCTATGCCCACTATGACTATGGTGTTGTCGAGATGAATTTAGGGACATATTCATGGACATATAACGGAACGAGTACAGAAACTGACTCAATTCACCCCACTGAAATGGACTATCCAAATCCAATTTCCTACAACGAAAACAAAGGACACAGAAACGCAAATATTACCTTTAGTTTAAACAATGATAGCGAAAATATCGAGTGGAATGATGAATACGGCATTGTCGAACTACGGCGGTATAAAGATGGCGTAGAGGATTTTCATAAAACTATGAACGGCGGAAACTGGATTGATATCAGCTTGGAGGACAATTCGAGTTATGTCTATGAGTTTAAGATTGAATTTGAAGATGGAAACACTGCACATTACAGTGTGCAGATTGATAATAATGTGACTGAAAACGGCGAAGAACCCCTCTTGTGGGACCTACCTCCTATGGTTATGGTAGACGGTGAAATCTATCTTGATACAGGGGAGCTGGGTGGAGAAACCCTATTTCAAGACCCTGAACGCAGTGATTTTGACGGTTTTATCACATCTACTGTAAATGGCAATGAGAGTCCCACCCAAAATGACCAATCGAATTTTGGAGAGGGCTTTGGGTATCGAGTGATTGATACTGAAAAGATAGCGATTTATATCAATGAAGAGTGGTATATATTCAAAATTGAAGAAAAAGCACCTCTTGAATTGTTTCAAGATTTATCAGCAGATGGAGAAATAGAGCTAACGCTTGACGAAATACAAAGTTACAGTTTTAAAACAAATTCAGAGCAGATAAGCATAACGATAAAAAGCCCCGAGGAGCTAACTGCCACTATAATGCTATATGACGTTCTCGACAACGCAAATAGCATAATGCAGTTTGATTTGAGCACGGGCGAAACAAAAACCTTTTCAAACCTCACTTCCTCTACCTATTATTTTATCAGAACAAGCTTAAACGATAGCGATTTAACCCTTGTTATTTCAGAATAAA
>CAYJJJ010000208.1:0-1030 GCA_964370465.1 uncultured Oscillospiraceae bacterium | reverse complement strand
CAGCCGAAAAAGGCTTTAATCGTCAATATCCTTGAAATTCTAAACAAACACAGTGATGAAAATCATCGTCTGAGCCAGATGGATATTATCGAGCTTTTGAAAAAAGAATATATGATGAGCGCTGACCGAAAGGCGGTTAAACGCAACCTTCAAAGCCTTATCGAGTGCGGCTATGATATCGAGTATTCCAAATATATCCGCACTAACAAAAACGGTGAAGAGGAAGAGATGCAGACCGATTGGTATATCGTCCATAAATTTACCGACGCTGAGCTGCGCCTTATTATCGATAGTCTGCTTTTTTCAAAGCATATCGCAAAGGGTGCCCGGAAGGATATAATAAAGAAGCTTGAGAGCCTATCGAGCAAGTATTTCCGCTCGAATGCGAAATTCATTGAGAGTCTGCAAAACGGCAGGCCTGAGAACAAATCGCTTTTTTTGACGATAGAAATTCTAAACGAAGCTATTGAAAAAAACTTACAGGTGAAGTTTCACTACAACAATTTAGAAACCGACAAGAAGTTTCACCCAAGAAAAGATAGCAATGGTAATATCCGTGAATACATAATAAACCCATACCATATGGCGGCGCTCAACGGTCATTATTATCTAATCTGCAACTACGATAGATACGACGATATCTCAAACTACCGAGTTGACAGAATATCAAATATCGAGCTGCTTGACAGCAAAAGAAAGCCGCTCACTGCAATACTTTCCGAACAGAAGCGACTTGACTTGTCAAAATATCTAACCGAGCATATTTATATGTTTGCAGGTAAGTGCGAAGAGGTTGTTTTCACAGCGAAGAGACATATTCTAAACGAGCTGTTCGACTGGTTTGGTGGAAACATCGAGTTTTCAAATGTCACCGACGACACCCTCACAGCAAAAGTTTTTGTGAACAGAGAAGCGATGCGATTTTGGGCGCTTCAATACTGCCTTGAAATCCGCGTTATCTCGCCGCAGAGCCTTGCCGATGAAGTCAAGCAAAACTTGGAGCAGGCACTGATAAATTATATTGTTTGAC
>CAYJJJ010000207.1:0-1036 GCA_964370465.1 uncultured Oscillospiraceae bacterium | reverse complement strand
CTTATGGCCTGCCGTCACAGCCGGCAGATGCCGATTAATCTCCATTCTGTACGGAGATTATTCGAAACTGTTTGTGCTGTGCACAGAATGGAGATTAATATGAAAAACACAGATAAATACAGACCATCCGACTTTGTGCCGCCCAAAACCTCGCAAAATTGGACGAAAAAAACAAGGATAGAAAAACCGCCAACATGGTGCAGTGTTGATTTGCGGGACGGTAACCAGAGCCTTGTTGTGCCGATGAGCGTTGAGGAAAAACTCGAGTTTTTCGATATGCTTGTCGAGATAGGCTTTAAAGAAATTGAGGTGGGGTATCCCGCCGCCTCTGAAACCGAGTTTTCATTTGTCCGCCGTCTTATCGACGAGGGGCGAATCCCCGACGACGTTACCATTCAGGTGCTAACACAGAGCAGAGAGGCTATTATTGAGCGTACCTTTCAGGCGGTCGAGGGAGCTAAAAACGCAATAGTTCATTTTTATAACTCAACAAGTAAAGCGCAACGTGAGCAGGTTTTTAAAAGCTCAGTTTCGGAAGTTGTCGCGCTAGCTACACAGGGCGCAGAGCTTGTTTTAGGAGCGGCGAAGCGGTATAAAGGCAACTTTAGTTTTCAGTATAGCCCTGAGAGTTTCTCTGGAACAGAGCCTGAAATAGCCCTTGAAGTCTGCAATGCGGTAATCGATAAAATCAAACCAACAGCCGATAAAAAGCTTATCATAAACCTGCCAGAAACGGTTTCTCTCTCGATGTCGCACCTATATGCCTATCAGGTTGAATATATCTGCGAGAATATTCACGACAGAGAGAATGTGATTATAAGTCTGCACACCCATAACGACAGAGGTTGTGGCGTTGCAGATACCGAGCTTGCAATACTTGCGGGTGCAGATAGGGTTGAGGGGACGCTTTTTGGAAACGGCGAGCGGACGGGGAATGTCGATATAGTCACCCTGGCGCTAAATTTATACAGCCAAGGAGTAGACCCACTGCTTGATTTTTCCGATATGCCGAGTATTGCAAGAAAGTATGAGCGCC
>CAYJJJ010000206.1:0-1040 GCA_964370465.1 uncultured Oscillospiraceae bacterium | reverse complement strand
GTTAGTACGTTATCCAAAATGCGTTCAAGGTGTTACTGACCGCGCGTAATACTCAGGTGTTGTTGTTCGCAGAGACATCTTGCGCTTTCAACTGGTTAACTGCTTTTTATAACGAGTAAAGAAAAATGGGATACATTTTATAAATATGCTGCAATGTTAATCAAATGATAAACATTGAAAGGATTTGAAATGCCTAAAGAATCAACTCTTACTATTCGTTTAGATGCTGATATGAAAAATCAAGCTTCAGCTATTGCAAAAGGTCTTGGCAGTGATTTGTCGAGTGCGGTGAGAATGTTTATTGCACAAATGGTTTTACGCAACTCAATACCACTTGATCTTACGTATCCTCAACCAAACGCAGAGACCTTAGAGTCTATGGAAGAGATTGAAGCTGAGATAAAGCTTACCAATGGTCGGCGATTTGTCGACATTGAGGATACTTTTGAAGAGCTGGGTATATGATGCTGAATCAGTTCTTATCGAGCAAGTTTAAGAAGGATGTTAAGCGACTGAAGGCGCGACATTGGGATATGAATGCTCTCAGAAATGCAATGATGGCAATAGTTGATGAACATGAGATTCCTTCTAATTATCGCGATCGCGCACTTTCAGGAAACTGGAAAGGATATCGAGAGCTTCATGTATCGCCAGATTTTTTATTAATTTATAGAATAGAAGGTGACACAGCTTTCTTTGCGCGCGCAGGTTCTCGCAGTGATTTGTTTTCTGTTTAGTGGGCACCTCTTGATTCGAATGTAAACACTAGCAACGCAATCTTTTTAATTGCCGGTACACTTGTGTGTAGATGTTCAAGAAAAGGAGTGTTGAAAGGCTTATTGTTTCCAGTAGACTTTACGGCGACGTGACCTTGCTAGTCATCAAAACGCATCTATGCTACCCTTGAAAGCAGCAGAGCCGATGGAAATACCCGCTAGCGTCTGGGCTTTGGTGGGTATGCCTTCTGCGGGTAAGCAGTAGAGCTAGACGGAAAGCCCGCCAGTGTCTGGGAGGGATAGTCCATTGACTCCGATGCCACG
>CAYJJJ010000205.1:0-1054 GCA_964370465.1 uncultured Oscillospiraceae bacterium | reverse complement strand
ATGCGGTTGCTTCAGGTTACTGGCACCTATTCAGATTCGATCCAAGACTATCAGAAGCTGGCAAAAACCCATTCACTCTTGATAGTAAAGCTCCTACAATGGACTTTAACGACTTCATCCTAAACGAAGTTCGTTACACATCACTTCAGAGAACATTCCCAGATAGAGCAGAGGAGCTATTTGAGGATGCGAAGAAAAATGCAGCGGCGAAATATCAATACCTACTCCGCTATGCAAAACTATTCGACACTGCTGAGTAATTAAATATTTTCACATCGCTATGTTGTGAGATGATAAAAACGCACCCGAAAGGGTGCGTTTTTTGTTTTGGAATTTGAGTTTTATTTTTTAGTCTCTTTTCGTGTTCTACTAATATCAGGCTCTCGTGGCGACCTGTGGTCGCGCGTGTATAATTTGCAGAAGCCTTTTAGATTTTTTGTAGGCAAGGGCTCTGCTCTTGCCGTACTATTTCTTAGGTGCAACTGCGATTAATTTTCAAACTTAATAATATAAGGGCCTAAGTTTATGGTTAGTTTACTATCCTCTATTGTGCAGGGCATTGCGATTTCAGTATCAGTCATACCCGCCGCTATAAGTTTCTCGTAATCATCATCTGGGATAAGTCCGATTCCCTCGTCTGTTTCTATCCATCTGCCTGTTATATCTCCGTTTTCGCAGATATCAAATGTGTTGTCCGGGCGTATCTCTGCAAAAAACTGTGGTAAAATCTCTCGAAACTCAGGGACGAGCTCTCCGTCTTCACCGAGAAGCTTAGCTCCCATACTCATATCAATCAAAATAAAATCGCAACCTGTCCATTTTCCCAAAAATACCGATTTATCCATTTTTATACCGCCTTTCATAATTAGCTGTTTCTTCTGCTGTGCTTTTGCGAGGTTTGATGTTCACCAATTTATTAGGTGTTTAATTGTAGGGGCGAGCGAATGAGCGCCGCCTCGTCAGAATTTGCTTCATTTTATCAAAATCTGCTCTGGCAAGCAGATTTTTCTTATCATTTCGCAATTCTTCCTCTTCCCCAAAAGACCATAGTCTT
>CAYJJJ010000204.1:0-1058 GCA_964370465.1 uncultured Oscillospiraceae bacterium | reverse complement strand
GCTCTAAAGAAAATCCAAGCAAAGACTACAAAAAACATAGTAGTCGCCCATTTGCCGATGTTAATAGCGCTACCGAGGGGTCCCACTCTCTCTTTTGGCTTTCCAAACTGCAGGTGGATTAGCTCCTCACAAACACGAAGTGTTGCGTGGATAACTCCCCAGATAATAAAGGTGAATGCGGCACCGTGCCAAAGTCCGCTCACGACAAAGACGATAAAGATATTGAGTATTCTGCGCTGCTCCCCTTTTCTGTTTCCGCCGAGCGGGATATATAGGTAATCCCGAAACCAACTCGATAGAGAGATATGCCAGTTATCCCAAAACTTCGATATTGAAGTGCTAAAATAGGGCGCTTTAAAGTTCTCCATCAGCCTAAAACCAAGAAGCCTTGCAGATCCTCTCGCAATATCGCTATACCCTGAAAAGTCGCAATATATCTGCACAGCGAAGAGAAGTGTCGCTAAAATAAGCGGCAGACCCTCGTAGTTTTGCAGATTGTTTGTATCGTAGATATTATTTACATAGATAGCAATCGTGTCGGCAATCGCCACCTTTTTAAACATTCCAAAAAGTATCTCACGGGCACCCATAACTGCATCTGGGTATGAAAATTTATGCTCTTCGTGAAACTGTGGTAGTAGATTTGTGCTTCGCTCGATAGGACCTGCAACAAGTTGCGGAAAGAATGAAACAAATAGCGCATAGGTGAAAAAGTTTCGCTCATGGGCTATTTTGCCACGATAGACATCGATTGAATAGCCGAGCGCTTGAAAGGTATAGAATGATATTCCGACCGGAAGCAGTAAACTGGAGGTTATTTCGGGCAGAGTTATGCCAACCACACCAAATATCGATGTAACAGAATCGATAAAGAAGTTGAAGTATTTAAATACAAATAGGATAGCCAGATTTAACCCAACATTCACCCCAAGGGCTATTTTGCGCCTTTTGGGGTCATTTGTTTTCTCAATAAGATATGCTGAAAGGTAGGTTGAAATAGTTGAGAAAAGAATTAAAACAGCGTACTGTGGCAGCCAGGACATATAGAAATAGTAGCT
>CAYJJJ010000203.1:0-1086 GCA_964370465.1 uncultured Oscillospiraceae bacterium | reverse complement strand
GCGATATAGTTTCTGTCGATGTCGGAGCTTTTTACCGTGGTTTTCACGGGGACAATGCAAAGACCTTTATGGTTGGCAATGTAAGCGATACGGCAAGGAAACTTGTAGAGACGACTGAGCTTTGTTTTGAAAATGCGCTAAAGGTTATAAAACCAGGTGTGCGAATTGGCGATATAGGCAATGCCGTGCAGACTACCGCAGAAGATGCGGGGTTCTCGGTTGTGCGGGACTTTATAGGTCACGGTGTGGGTGCAAGCTTACACGAGGAGCCTGAAGTGCCAAACTACGGAGTGGCGGGACGAGGTCAACGACTTCTGCCAGGTATGACAATTGCAATTGAGCCGATGATAAACGAGGGTGTGTGCGGTGTTGAGATACTCTCCGATAAATGGACAGTTAAAACACTCGATAGAAAATTATCCTCGCACCATGAGAAATCTATAGCAGTTACGGATACAGGTTATTTACTTCTCACCGAAATTTAAGGGGAAGCTATGATAATGTGGTATCGAGAGGGAGATGTTGTAATCTCGCTTAGCGGGCATGACAGGGGTCGGCTGTATATCGTTTGTGAGAGCGGCGAAAAGCGAATTTTAGTTGCTGATGGCAAACGAAGAGGTATGGCAAACCCAAAAAGTAAAAACCCAAAACATTTAAAGAAATATGGTGAGGGCATTTTCGACATAAAGTCGGACAAAGACCTTCGTCAGCAGTTAAACAGGCGAAAACTAAACAGAGAACAGGAGGTATGCTAAATGGCAAAAGACGATGTAATAGAACTCGAAGGCGTTGTACTTGAGTCTTTACCAAATGCACTCTTTTCGGTAGAACTACCGAACGGACATAAAATTATGGCACACATCTCAGGTAAACTGCGTATGAATTTTATTCGCATACTGCCTGGAGATAAAGTAACAGTCGAGATGAGTCCTTATGATTTGACAAAAGGACGTATTACTTGGCGCAGTAAATAGTTGTAAACAACAGTAAAATATCGGAGGTAAGATGATATGAAAGTAAGACCTTCAGTTAAACCGATGTGCGAGAAATGCAAAATAATTAAACGCCACGGTAAAATAATGGTTA
>CAYJJJ010000202.1:0-1183 GCA_964370465.1 uncultured Oscillospiraceae bacterium | reverse complement strand
TTATATATTGAAAATTTATGGGATTTATTCGTCGATATGTCGTTTTATATTGTTATTGGTCTAATTTTCACAGGGCTTTTGCATGCGTTTATTAAAAAAGAGGTAATCCTAAAGCATGTAGGGAAAGACAATATATACTCTGTTGTGAAAGCATCAGTCGTGGGTGTGCCTTTGCCACTCTGCTCTTGCGGTGTTGTGCCGACTGCTATGTATTTAGGGAAAAGTGGGGCTTCAAAGGGCTCTGTTGTCAGTTTTCTCACCTCTACACCACAAACAGGTGTTGATAGCATAATTGCGACCTATGGAATGATGGGACCGCTATTTGCGGTTTATCGTGCGGTGTCGGCATTTTTCTCTGGAATTATTTCCGGAATAGTTACAAACATCTTTTGCAGAAACGACAAAATAACCTACGAAGTCGCATCTACGAGTTGCGGATGCTCTGGCGATAGTGGGAGGGCGGGCGAAAATCAGCCTGATAGCTGTTGTGGCGGGCATAATCAAGAAGAGGAAAAAATGGAGGGTTGCTGCGGTAGTCATGATAACCCAGAAGAAAAAGCGGAAAGCTGTTGTGGAGGGCATGACCATAACACCAAGCTAAGTTTTTCAGGCAAGATAAAAGCGGCGTTTAGCTATGCGTTTGGCGAATTTTTAGATGAGATAGCAGTGCATTTTGTTATAGGACTTTTAATTGCGGCACTAATAAGCAGTTTACTGCCCGAGAGCATATTGACAACTTTCTCAAATCCACTAGTATCTATGCTATTGATGGTGGTGATTGGCATACCTATGTATATCTGCTCGACTGCATCTATCCCGATAGCGGTTTCACTAATGCTAAAGGGAATATCTCCTGGAGCGGCATTTGTCTTTTTGTTTGCAGGCCCTGTAACAAACATCGCGTCACTTGCCATAATAATGAAGACGCTCGGCAAAAAGGTCACTGCTATATATTTGGCATCAGCCGCTATTTGTGCAATTGCATTTGGGTTGATACTTGATTATATAATAAATATGAGCGGATATAACGGAGTATCGAGTTTGATTTCACATGCGCACGAAGAGCAAGCTCCGGTTTATATGATAGTTATAGCGGTAATATTTGCAGTGCTAATTTTAATAAGTATTGCAAAGCGGTTTATAAAAAAAGGCAGTAGCAGCTGTGGATGTGGCAGTTGAGATT
>CAYJJJ010000201.1:0-1197 GCA_964370465.1 uncultured Oscillospiraceae bacterium | reverse complement strand
TCTCATCATAATCGAATGGCAAAATCAACCTGTCCCACAATAAATCAGCCATAGGTGGCATAACGAGAGTTATCTCGATATTGTTTTCATCGCAATAATTGATTATTCTTGTGAGCTCTTGCATTTTAATATCGCTTACATCCCAATGATAATCGCGAAATGCGTTGTAAAGAATATTCGTAGTGTTTACCATTGCCTCTCTATATCCATCTACATAAACATCGTTTTCACTAGGATTTACTGCCTCAGGTGATACGTATTCATAAGGTTGTTCCATTCCAACTAAAGATCTTATATCTTGAACCATAATATTGTAAGCTGATTTCCAGTTATTAGGGTCATAGAAAACATCACCGAAATAATTTAAATTATCAACAAGAGAGGTAATTCTGCTTTCAGATTCGATATCTCTAAGTATATAAAATCCTGTTTCCATAACCACTGACTCAATATTCTCATTTCTTTCTACAGCAAACCAGAAAAGTTCAGCAATTTCAGAAAAATCAGAAGCGCCAAATGCAAAATTGCAATACTCTTTACCTGTCAACTCTTCTACATAGTCAAGGTCAATCGGTTGAAACCTACTTGTTCCTAAAATAATATGATTTGGCTCACTTATTGCGTAGTGCCGTATAGTTGCAGCAATATTTCCTGCCATATTCTCTTTGCGAAGATAAAAATAGTCGTTTGGGTTGTAATAAATAAACAGAGAAAAAATCATGATTATTGGCAATGAAAATAATATTAGTTTTAAAATAAATTTTTTCATATTTTTCCCCTAAAACCTGAAATAGATGAATTCAATTGTTTCTCCAACACTGCTGTTTTGAAGGTAAAACAATAAAATAATATTTGCAACTATGAAATAATAAAATAGATATTTGGGAATATTATGTTTAATATTTAAAATCGGCACAGAACTTCTTCCTCTTTTTAAACTAATAATAAAGTCGTTTATTGCAACTATTATTATGTTTACTGAAATTATAGCCATAAATATTTTAGCAGATGTAAATGCATTGTCGGAGAAAACCGAAAAATAACTGGCGGATAAGCTATCTGTAATAGATAATTTTAAAGCTTCGGTATTAAATGAGCCAAGCGAATTTGTTATGACATAAACGGCATCCGATACTGAGTCTGCTCTAAAGAAAATCCAAGCAAAGACTACAAAAAACATAGTAGTCGCCCATTTGC
>CAYJJJ010000200.1:0-1230 GCA_964370465.1 uncultured Oscillospiraceae bacterium | reverse complement strand
GTTGATAAAAATTTTTGTTCTGAATGGTTATCAAACTTAGATAATGTACTTGATGGTAAAACCCCTGACTATCTCATTATTTTGCATATGGAACCCGATCATTCTGGGTCGTTTAATGAGTTTGTGAAAAAGTATCCTGATGTGACGGTCGTATCAACTGCTAAAAGCTTTGATATTATTTCAAGATATTTTCCATCGCTTGAGCTTTTAAATAAGCTGGCTGTAAAAGAGGGGGACAGCCTATCTATTGGCAAACATGCTTTTAGTTTTTTTGCGGCACCGATGGTGCATTGGCCGGAAGTTATGGTTGCATATGAAAGTTTTTCGAAAACTCTCTTCTCTGCGGACGCTTTTGGAACATTTGGAGTATATGGTGAAGATGAGATAACACCTCTGCAGTGGGCTGATGAGGCTTGCAGATACTATATCGGAATTGTTGGGAAATACGGTATGCAGGTGCAGGCGCTTTTGAAGAAAATTTGTGGGATCGATATTCAAAATATCTGCTCGCTCCACGGGCCTGCAATCCGTGGGGATTTGAGTAAATATATCGAATATTACGACACTTGGTCGTCATATCGCACCGAGAAAAAAGGGGTTTTCGTCGGGTATTCATCTATATACGGCTACACTGAAACTGCGGTTTTGGAGTTTGTGCAAAAGCTAAAAGAGCAAGGTGTTTGCGATGTTGCACTATATAAAATAGACCCTAAAAATCTTTCAGAAGCGATATCAGAAGCTTTTCGTTACGGTAAAGTAGTTCTCTGCTCGCCAACATATAACGCGAGCATCTTCCCGTATATGAAGACATTTATTACAGGACTTGTAGACAGAAACTTCCAGAATAAATTTGTTGGATTTATCGAGAACACATCGTGGGCGCCAAACGCCATAAAAACGATGACTGATATGCTGGGAACTTGTAAAAATATAGAGTTTTCTGAGAATAATGTGAGCATTCGAGGTGATGTGAGTGAAGAGAGCAGCGAGGGACTCTCGAAGCTCGCTTGCGAGATGGCGAGTAGAGATTAGGGGTTATTTGTATTTTGCGTGGTTTCGGCGGTAGGGGCGAGCGAATGAGCGCCGCCTGTGGCGGATGAAGCAAATGGAGCGAAGCGCCGCCGAACAGAACGGGACGAAGCAAAGCGAGAGCCGTGACAATTCGGCAAGAGATGGATTCCATATCCGCCCGCAAAATCGCACGAAACCAAATGCGAGATTGTAGGGACA
>CAYJJJ010000199.1:0-1294 GCA_964370465.1 uncultured Oscillospiraceae bacterium | reverse complement strand
CCTACGAATACACCGTGGTTCCAATCGAATGACTGGTAAACAAGCGGAGCTGTTTTCTCACGACGTCCACCAAAGATGATAGCCGATACAGGCACACCCTGAGGATTTGTGAACTCTTTGCTTATGCAAGGGCAGTTGATTGCAGGTGCTGTGAAACGGCTGTTTGGATGTGCGCCTTTATCGCCGCTTTCGCTATCCCACTTCTCGCCTTTCCAGTTAAGAGCGTTTTTAGGAGGATTCTTATCAAGACCTTCCCACCAAACAGTGTTGTTATCGAGATCGTGAACAACGTTTGTGAAGATTGTGTTTCTCTTTGTGCTCTCAAGAGCATTTGGGTTACTCTTATCATTAGTACCAGGAGCCACGCCGAAGAAGCCGCTCTCTGGGTTTATAGCCCAAAGTCTGCCGTCAGGACCGATTCTTAGCCAAGCTATATCGTCACCTACACACCATACTTTGTAGCCTTTATCTGCAAATATATCAGGGGGAATAAGCATAGCGAGGTTTGTTTTACCACAAGCTGATGGGAATGCCGCTGTGACATATTTAACTTCGCCGTTTGGAGCTTCGATACCGAGGATAAGCATATGCTCAGCCATCCAGCCCTCTTGTTTTCCTTGGAATGAAGCAATTCTAAGTGCGAAACACTTTTTACCAAGTAGAACGTTACCGCCGTAACCAGAGTTACAAGACCAGATGGTGTTGTCTTCTGGGAAGTGGCAGATATATCTCTGCTCTTCATCAATTTCGCATTTTGAATGTAGGCCACGAACGAAATCGTTGCTATCGCCAAGGTGCTCAAGCGCGCCTTTGCCCATTCTTGTCATGATATCCATGTTTAGAACAACATAGATAGAGTCGGTAACTTCAACACCAACTTTTGAGAACTCAGAACCTAAAGGTCCCATGCTGTAAGGAATAACGTACATTGTACGGCCTTTCATAGCGCCGTCAAAGATAGGAGTTAGCTTTGCGTAAGCATCAGCTGGTGCCATCCAGTTGTTTGTAGGACCTGCATTAGCCTCGTCTTTTGAGCAGATAAATGTGCGGTGCTCAACGCGCGCAACGTCGTTTAGAGCGGTGCGGTGGATATAGCATCCTGGAAGTTTCTCCTCATTTAGCTTTTGGATTTCACCAATAGCAACCGACTGTGCTCTCAAATCATCGAGCTGTTTGTCGCTACCGTCAATCCAGACTACGTTGTCGGGTTTACAGAGAGCTACCATCTCTTCAACCCAAGTGTTTACATGCTTGTTTGTTGTTAGACTCATATTTATTCTCCCTTCAAAATTAA
>CAYJJJ010000198.1:0-1335 GCA_964370465.1 uncultured Oscillospiraceae bacterium | reverse complement strand
AACATCTTTTGTGTTAATGGGAAAATTAAACTTCGCTTTTCTCTTTAGTAAACCAATGTTTTGTCTTGTTCGCGATTTTAACAAGTATTAGCATAACAGGTACTTCAACTAAAACACCTACTATCGTTGCGAGTGCAACTGGGCTATCTGTTCCGAAAAGTGCTATTGCAACTGCAACAGAGAGCTCGAAGAAGTTTGATGCGCCAATCATTCCGGCAGGTGCTGCAACATCGTGTGGCAGTTTAAATATCTTTGAAGCGAAGTATGCTATAAAGAAAATAAGGAAAGTCTGGATAATTAAAGGTACTGCAATTAAAGCGATATGAACTGGGTTTTCAAGGATAACATTACCTTGAAATGAGAAGATAAGTGTGAGCGTTAGAAGGAGTCCTATTATTGTTACATTAGAAAATTTCGGTATGAAAGTTTTTTCGAAATACTCTACACCGCGTTTTTTTGTGATGATACTTCTCGTTAAAATACCACCTGTAAGTGGGATAACAACAAATAGAACAACCGATAAAATAAGGGTATCCCATGGGACAGAAACTCCCGATACGCCGAGTAGAAATGCAACTATAGGGGTGAATGCTACAAGGATAATAAGATCATTTGTCGCAACTTGAACAACAGTATATGCTGGATTTCCCTTTGTTAAATGACTCCAAACAAACACCATAGCGGTACAAGGAGCGGCGCCGAGTAGAACTGCGCCTGCGAGATAATCAGTCGCGAGGTCAGGTGTTATAAACCCTCTAAATATGATAAAAAAGAAGAGATACGCTATACCGAACATGGTAAACGGCTTAATCAGCCAGTTTGTAACCCAAGTGATGAAAAGGCCTTTTGGGTTTTTTCCGACCCCTCGAACAGACTGAAAGTCAACTTTCATCATCATAGGATATATCATAAGCCAGATTAAAATCGCTATTGGAATAGAAACATTTGCATATTCAAAGTTTCCGAGAAACTCAGGGATGGCGGGTAAAAATCTTCCGATTAGCACGCCAACTACCATACAGATAGCGACCCAAACTGTCAAATACCTTTCAAAAAAACTAATGCCGGTTGCTTTTTGCTTTTCCATAATACTCTCCTTTTGCAAGTTTGCTTTTGTTTTGTGGTTTTCACATACAAGTTATAATATCAAATCAACATTTTTTGATTTGATATTATTATATGCTTTAATATAAAAATTGTCAACAGTTATATCAAATATTTTTGATTTATTTATATTTGAAAGATTTTTTTGTTTTCAAAATAACTGTTGACAAAACTTGAAAATGATATTAAAATGATATCACAAAGATATTTAAGGAGGTTTTATATATGGAA
>CAYJJJ010000197.1:0-1369 GCA_964370465.1 uncultured Oscillospiraceae bacterium | reverse complement strand
CTTTTATCATAAACCCACCAGATATGCTCGAGGCTGTTGTTATCTGAAACCTTTTTAGCAGGAGCACCTGCTATTGTCATATTATCGTCGGGAAAATCTTTATTCACAACAGAGTTTGCCCCTATTGATATGTTGTTTCCAAGCTTTACCTCGGTGATAATTTTAACACCAGGGCCGATAAAGCAGTTGTCGCCTATTTTTGCCGCTCTGCCATCTTCTGTCCCACCGATACCAACTTCGTTGTGCAAAACGCAGTTGTCGCCTATTTTTGCATGCCGTGAAACTACAATACTGCCATAATGGACTATACAAAGCCCCTTGCCAAAAACATTTGGCGGAATAGTAAACCCGTATTTTATCGAGAGCGCCTTGAAGCGGTAACGCAGATAGATGAGATAGGGCTTATATAGTGGGGTGTTTTTGCAGTTCATGAAGTATTCGAGTTTTCGAAGCAGTTTTTGAAATTTATAGCAGGGGGAGGAGAGCATAATCATGACGTTGTCATGCCACTCAGGCCACTTTTTGTTGACCTGTAGTGCCAGTTTATCCGCCCTTAAATACTCTTTATAGTCCTCTTTGCTTTTTATCATAAAGTCACCTCTGCCACACGGCTATAATTATTGTCCAGCTGTTTTGCCGTGGCACTGTTTGTATTTTTTGCCACTACCGCAAGGGCACGGCTCGTTTCTGCCAATTTTTTTCTCGGTGGTAACTGGTTTTCTCGGAGCGCCTGCCTCCATTGTCTTCGTTTCGGTTGCAACCTGCTCACGTTTCGGCCCGCTGTTCACGTTGACCTTCGCTGTGAGCACCATCTTGACTGTATCCTCACGAATAGCACTTACCATAGCGTCAAACATCTCAAATCCCTCGATACGATACTCAACAACAGGGTCGCGCTGACCATAAGAGCGCAAGTGTATACCACGGCGAAGCTCATCCATAGCGTCAATGTGATCCATCCATTTAGAGTCGACGTTTCGAAGTAGAATAACACGCTCAAGCTCACGCATAATCTGCTCGCCATACTCTGCTTCTCTCTTTTCATAGAGCTCTTTTGCTCTATCGGTAAGAGTATTTACTATATCATCGGTCGAGAGTTCTGCTATCTCGTTTATATCCTTGTATCTGAAATCGGTGTCGGTTGTGAGCAGACCACGGTAGTAGTCACGAAGACCATCGAGGTTCCAATCATCAGGGAGTGCCTGCGCATTTGCATACTGTGAAACAGTTGCCGAAACGCTCTCTTCAAGCATCGAGATGATATTCTCTTTGATATCCTTGTTATCGAGCACCGAGCCACGCTGACCATAGATAATCTCACGCTGTTTGTTCATAACATCGTCGTAGTTTAGAACGTTCTTTCTTATCT
>CAYJJJ010000196.1:0-1389 GCA_964370465.1 uncultured Oscillospiraceae bacterium | reverse complement strand
ACAAGGGTATGGGTATCAGACTGGCGAAGTAGGTATTCTGCCTCGTGTATTTTATAAGCGGTATTCACTGTTACAAGAACAGCACCTATTTTAACTGTCGCCCAGAATGTTATAAACCACTCAGGCACGTTTGTCGCCCATATAGCCACGTGATCCCCCGGTTTAACACCGAGCGAGATAAGACCCTTTGCGAATTTATCAACGTCTTCGCTAAACTGCGAGTAGGTTCTCTCATAATCCCTGTGGGTGTATTTAAATGCTATTTGGTCTGGGAAATGGCGCACCATAGCATCAAGCACTTCTGGGAATGTAAGGTCAATTAGTGTTTCTTTTGGCCATACGTATTTACCAGTTCCTCTGTTATTATCAATTAAGGCTGTTTTGCCGTAGCCATTACCTGTGTATTCACTCATAAAGTTTGCAAAATGCGGGAATACAACTCCTGCCTCTGCAAGATCTGGAGCGTATGCTTTTAACCACTCGAGCGTTACGAATCCATCGTAGTTTATTGAGCGAAGCGCCTGCATTGCAAAGTCTATCGGTAAATCTCCCTCACCAATCATCATATATTCGGTTTTGCCATCAACGACTTTTGAATCTTTAATATGAACATATTTTATAAAAGCGCCGAGGTTTTGGATAGTTGTCTGTGGCTCTTCACCGAAGTATCTGTATGGGTGATGGATGTCCCAAAGAGCACCAACACTCTCAGAGCGCACTTCACTTAGCATCTCACAGAGTCTTTTTGAGTCAGCATAAACTCCGTTAGTTTCAACAAGTAGCGTAACTCCTTTTTCACTCGCATAAGGAGCTACTTCTCTTAGTGTTTTAACAACGATTGCATCATCGACCTCGCCCTCAACATCTGCCTTAGCATCGCCTAAAATACGGATATATGGTGTTCCTATCTTCTCTGCAAAGTCGATATACTCTTTGATATACTGGGTATTGCTCTCGATTTTATCTGGGTATTTTATCGCTCTATTTGAAGATAAACATGGCACTTCAATTTTAAGTTTTCTAAGCTTCGCCACTGTTTTCTCGATATTCTTATCGTCAAATGGATTTGACACGAATGCGTTGAAATTCTCTTCCATTCCTCGAACTTCAATTCCCTCGAAACCAAGGTCCTTTGCTGTTGATAAAATTTCGTCCCATGTGAAATCAGGACAGCCTAGTGTTGAAAATGCTATTTTCATAATTATTTCTCCTTTCAAATAAAAAAAGCCTTCATCTCTATAAAGAGACGAAAGCAAAACTTCCGCGGTACCACTCAATTTGACAGATAAACTGTCCGCTTTTTCAGTGCAAAAACACCTATATTTTTTAACGAGGTATCCTCCCCGTCCCTGCCTTATCAGCAAAGCCGCTCCAAAGTGAGTTAAACTT
>CAYJJJ010000195.1:0-1408 GCA_964370465.1 uncultured Oscillospiraceae bacterium | reverse complement strand
TAACACGAAGTGTTATTTATATTAGTGAAAAGGTAATAGTGAAGAGTGAAGAAGTGTGGAGTTTTGCTTTGCAAAACGATTTATATAGATTATCGCCGAAAGGCGATACCATACCTATTCACTATTAGCTATTAGTTATTACCTTTTATATTTTGCTCCGCAAAATATAAATAACCTTCATTTCGCTGAAACGCAAAAATACACCTGAAAAATTAACGGAGTTTTTATATGTATATTTTAGGAATTGAATCAAGCTGTGACGACTGCTCTATATCTGTCGTGAAAGACGGGCGAGAGGTATTATCACAAGCAACTGCAAGCTCGGTTGAAGAGCATAAGAAGTTTGGCGGTGTTGTCCCTGAAGTTGCTTCAAGACAGCATGTCGAGTTTATTTCTGCTGTCTGTAAAAAAGCTATAACCGATGCAAATATAGAATATGCCGACCTCTCGGCAATAGCGGTTACCGCAGCGCCTGGACTTATCGGCTCGCTTCTCTGCGGACTATCGTTTGCAAAGGGGCTTGCATACGCACTGCAAATCCCACTAATACCAGTTCATCACCTCCGCTCACATATAGCGGCAAACTATATAGCTACCCCCGATTTATCTCCACCATTTATGGCATTTGTGGTGTCTGGCGGACACAGCCATATAATAGAAGTTTCCGCTTTCACCGAGTTTTCGGTCGTCGGCAGAGCGCTTGACGACGCCGCAGGCGAAGCTTTTGATAAAGTGGCAAGAGTTCTTGGTTTCCCATACCCCGGCGGTGTTGCCCTCGATAAAATATATCCAGAGGGAAATCCCGAAGCCTTTGTTTTCCCAAACCCAAAAACTGAAAGCCCTTTTGATTTTAGCTTTTCAGGGCTTAAAACTGCTGTTATAAATACTGTGCACAATATAGAGCAAAAGGGCGGAGAAACTCCGATAAACGATATCGCCTCCTCTTTCTGCCATAAAATCTGCTCGATTTTATCGGACAAGGCAGTGGCGGCAACCCTACATTATAATAAGAAGAGATTAGTACTTGCGGGTGGTGTTTCGGCAAACAGCCTATTGCGAGCGATGCTTTTAGAAAAATGCACCGAAAATGGTATCGAACTTTTTCTACCACCGATATCGCTCTGCACCGACAATGGAGCAATGGTAGCAGCGCAAGGATACTTTGAACTTTTGGAAAATCCGTCTGCACCGCTATCGCAAAACGCCTTTGCGAATATGGATATAACCAAAAAATTCGAAGATTTATGTACAAAATGTTAAATCGTTAAGGTTTTAACGTGAACTGTTAAATTTATCGTTGTTTTTTGACAGCATATATGATATATTGTATTTGTGAAAAATTGGCTTTAAGCTTTAATTTTGAAGGGAGAATAAATATGAGTCTAACAACAAACAAGCATGTAAACAC
>CAYJJJ010000194.1:0-1414 GCA_964370465.1 uncultured Oscillospiraceae bacterium | reverse complement strand
TGGTATTATATTAGGGCACGACTGCAATGATATGCGTTGAAGCGAGAGGTTGCCGTTAATTTACGGGTAATTTTCGTGGAGTATGTCCGAAAAACGGGCGACAGAAATACACTTGCAAAATTTCGAACTTGGCAGACGGCGCTGTATACAGCGTGCTGTGTCAATAGAGGTTTGCACTGCGGCTTTTAAAGCTCTGTCCGACTAAACTTTAATAAAAGTTTGTCGATTTTTTATGAGATACTATTTAAACACCCGGCAGGGTGGCGATAAATGGTGACAGAATCCGCAAAAGATGTCCCCCACTTATTATAAATATAGAGGAGGAATGAAAATGGCAGTCAAAGAAAAAATCAGAATTCGGATAAAAGGGTATGATCACAGCTTAGTAGATGCTTCTTGCGAGAAGATACTCGAAACAGCAAAGAGAACAGGGGCAAGAGTCTCAGGACCTATCCCGCTACCTACCGAGAAAGAGATTGTTACTATACTTCGTGCGGTGCACAAGTACAAGGACAGTCGTGAGCAGTTTGAGATGAGAACACACAAAAGACTAATCGACATCTTAAAACCGTCAAACAAAACAGTTGAGGCCCTTATGGGACTTGAACTTCCTGCCGGAGTAGACATAGAGATAAAACTTTAATGTCGCTGCAGGTCATGTTGGGGCAGCCCAACCAATAACCGAAGGAGGAAAGGTATATGAAAAAATTTATCATCGGCAAAAAAATCGGTATGACGCAGATTTTTGATGAAAAGGGAAATGTAGTACCGGTAACGGTAGTAGAAGCAGGCCCTTGCGTTGTATCACAAAAGAAAACTCTAGAGAATGATGGCTACGAGGCACTACAAGTAGGTTTCGGCGATCTATCAGCTAAAAGAGTTAACAAACCAATGGCAGGTCACTTTGCAAAAGGTGACGTCGCTCCGAAGAGAACTCTTCGTGAGTTCCGCATAGAAGATATAAGCGGCTACAATGTAGGCGATATTATAAAAGCGGACAGCTTTGAAGTGGGCGATATGATAGACGTTCACGGCAAGAGCAAAGGTAAAGGTTTCCAGGGAGCTATCAAAAGATGGAACTTCTCGAAACTAAAAGAAACTCATGGTACAGGCCCTGTACACAGACATGCTGGTTCAATGGGTGCAAACTCAGATCCTGGTCGTGTTATGAAAGGTAAGAAATTACCGGGTCACATGGGAAGTGAGAACGTAACAGTTCAAAATCTTTTTGTAGTAAAAGTTGATGTTGAGAACAATCTAATAGCTGTTAAAGGTGCTCTACCGGGCCCTAAAGGTAGCATAGTGGTTCTAACAGATGCGGTTAAAGGTTAAGGAAGGAGGAAATCACAATGCCAAAAACAAATGTACTTGATATGGGCGGTAAAGTTGTTGCCGATATCAATTTAGCAGAAGA
>CAYJJJ010000193.1:0-1418 GCA_964370465.1 uncultured Oscillospiraceae bacterium | reverse complement strand
TGGTAGAGCGCCTGGTTTGGGACCAGGATGCCGCAGGTTCGAATCCTGTCATCCCGACCAAAATAAGATATACCCCACAGGGGTATGTCTTATTTTATTGCGGGAGGATTCGAACCATTAGGCATTTTTCGTTTAGAAAAGTTGCCTGTGGCAAGTTTTTAGAAAAATGGGCACCGAGCTTGCGAGGTGACGAGGAATCCTGTCATCCCGACCAAACATCAAAATAACCGCTTAAACAGCGGTTATTTTATTTTTCGTTAATGAATTATATAGAAATACTTATTTAACTATGCCAACTTTCAACAACTGCACCGGTTTTACTGTCGAGCGAGAAATTATAGTATGTCCCAGCTGAAGGAAAAAACGGAAATTCTCTTGGCTTGCAGGTAACAATCCATATCTCATTCTCTGTATCGTGATGAATTTCTGCAATATGATAATCTGTAACATATCCTCTTGAGTGCAGTCCCTGTATAATTGCCTGTGCAACCTTTGTTGCTGTTTCTTTATCTTCTATCATATTAATGCCACTATCAGCGGTCGATGTTAAAGCAGTAACGCTATTATAATTATACGCTCCCTCAGAATAGTTAATTCTATTGCCAAATATAAAGTTTAGAGCTAAAACTAATACAATTAATGATAATATCAATATATAACTCTTTTTCACAATTCACTCTCCCCAACAAATTCATATAATATTTTACTTTTATTTATTTTCTTCTAATATCATAGATATCAAAAACAATATTCGCTTGATTTTGTTCATCAATCGATATTGCGCCCATTTATCTGGGTAACCCCAAACCCCTAAAATCGTTTTCTACTATATCAAAAATCACTTTATCGATATACGCACTCACTTCTTTTTTATTAAATATTTTAGAGTTGAAGGTAATGGAAAAATCCCCACTGTCAAAATAGAAAAAAATAACATCCGTAATATTATCTGTTATATAGTCCTCAACTCGCTTTTTCATATACTTAGAATGATATTCACAAAAAAATTCCCAATTGATTTTCGGTTCAAATAATGTAGTATCTAAATAATAATTAAAGATAACCGGAAGCATTTTATAAGCTTCATCATCCATTTTCAATTTTGCTACACTTAGATATTCGTCTATTGTTTTCATTTCTCCGTAATTTTGAAAAAACATTGGTATTTCTTTGCTATATTTTTCACATTGCTTAGATGTTAAATGCATTCCGTCCGTTCTATAAAACCCAAAAAACATTTCTGGGCTATTTGAAAAATATCGAATTATACTATTAATTTGATTAAAAACATTTTCAACTAAGTATGCATTACTAATAAATATACTATAAACTCCAGTTGAGATTTCTTGTTCTGTTATGTCGATTTTTAGTTTTCTCATACTCTCCCCTAAACACCTGCTAAATATAACTTTAATCTG
>CAYJJJ010000192.1:0-1453 GCA_964370465.1 uncultured Oscillospiraceae bacterium | reverse complement strand
TCTTCAAATATCGCATCGATTTTGAACCTCGCATCCTCATATTTCGCTGTCGACAGGCAAAAAAACTCTTGCAGTATCTGTCAGAGCGAGAGTGGAGAGCAAAACCCTTATCTTGTCGGTGAACGGGTGATGTTTACCTGCAAAAATTGCAGCCGTGGGATAAACGGAAAAGCTATTTATGAGAATCCGGAGAATGTTTTAAGAGGACTTTTAGGCTCGCTTTTATTTGCATTACCACTTGCGATATTAATTGTAGTCGTCAATGCTTTATCCGACATTGGTAGCCGAGACTATAGCAACCAAGCGTTTTTCCTCGCTACAGGTTTCCCCTTGGCAGGGCTTACCATTTTTGGCTACCGTAAATTTAGCATGACAAAAGAGTATTTGAAGTCCATTTCATTTGAGTGGGGCGACCGAAACGTCAAATACACAAGAATGTTATCACTAAAAGGGCTTGTTTGCATCTTCTCAGTCCTTTGCTTTATCTGCATTTTAATGTCGGTTATAACCTACGCTCTCATCATAGACAGCGTCTATAGCGCCGGTTTCTTTCACTCGATTTTGATGATTCCATATGCCCTCACCGAACGCATTCTTTTTTTCGATGACTATCAGATGTTCCTACCGCTTACACTGCTCGGAACCCTCGCCTCAGCCGCATTCTGGCTTTTATTGAGCCACGGACAAAGAGGACAGTCTGACGGCGGCAGCACAATATAGTAACTATAATGAGTAAACCACACAGATAATTTTAAAACCGCAAAGCACTTTTTACAAAATAACGGCTATACCGCTAACAATTTGACTATCATCAATTTACACTAACATAAAAGCCAATTCGCAAGCAACTAACCCACATTCACACCCTCGATAAAAAAGGGAAATATTTTGTCAATACGTTTATCCTCAAAAAATATTCCCCATTTTTTCGTTTGGCACTTTGCTTTTCCCTCAAAATGTAGTATAATATATAGGCGCAAATGTGCACACCATCGTAATATCTAAATGGTTTGCCCGAAAAAACTATGTCCACACCAGCATCACACTATATTTTCGCAGGTTTCATACACCTTAAAATCAAATACGCCCTCTTAGTTAAATGGATATAAGAACCTGGTTCGGTGCCAAAATCAAAGATTTTGACCGAATTCCAGAACCTTGCCGCCTATCGGCGTTAATAAACCCTTTTTCGGGGTTTCGCAAAAGTTTTCTTTCTAAGTACTTTTATTTAAAAAATCAAATACGCCCTCTTAGTTAAATGGATATAAGAACCTGATTCGGTACCAAAATCAAAGATTTTGACCGAATTCCAGAACCTTGCCGCCTATCGGCGTTAATAAACCCTTTTTCGGGGTTTCGCAAAAGTTTTCTTTCTAAGTACTTTTATTTAAAAAATCAAATACGCCCTCTTAGTTAAATGGATATAATAAACCCCTCCTAAGGGTTAGTTGTG
>CAYJJJ010000191.1:0-1466 GCA_964370465.1 uncultured Oscillospiraceae bacterium | reverse complement strand
GCTGCATCTATCATCTCAGGCGATGTTCCAAGAATTTTTATCCCTCTGTTTTTTAAGTGATTTACAAGCTTTATAGCTGTCTGTCCGCCAAACTGCACCACCGCCGCATAAGGTTTTTCGGTTTCTAAAATGTTGTCGATATCCTCAGGGGTGAGTGGGTCGAAATAGAGCTTATCCGCAGTATCAAAGTCGGTCGAAACTGTCTCTGGGTTGTTGTTTGCGATAATTGTTTCATATCCAAGGTTTGATAGCGCCCAAACGCAATGAACACAGCAGTAGTCAAACTCTATTCCCTGTCCTATTCGAATAGGGCCTGAACCTATAACTAATACTTTTTTCTCTTTGCCTGTTTTTATAAGGTGCGCTTCGTTTTCTTCGTCGTATCCGCTGTAGAAATACGGGGTTTTAGCGTCAAACTCCGCCGCACAGGTATCAACCATCTTATAGCTTGCATGTTTCTTATATTGTGCTACCGACTTGCCCGAAATCCTCTCGATTGTGCTATCTAAAAAGCCGTATTTCTTAGCTATTTTATAGCTCTGCTCATTTAAGTTTTTCTGAAGTAGCGCTTCACAGTCGATTAAATTTTGAAGTTTACCGAGGAAAAACCTGTCGATTTTAGTTATATCGAAAATTTCATCCTGCGATATTCCACGCTTTAGCGCCTCAAAAACAACAAACGCACGCTCATCTGAGGTATCGGATAGAAGATTTTTAATCTCCTCGTCTGATAAATCTTTTAGCTTTTTAAGGTCGAGGGTATCGAGCGA
Organism: uncultured Oscillospiraceae bacterium; assembly: GCA_964370465.1. Classification (GTDB taxonomy): domain Bacteria; phylum Bacillota; class Clostridia; order Oscillospirales; family Ruminococcaceae; genus CAYJGN01. The sequence goes on along the minus strand of CAYJJJ010000191.1, from coordinate 696 downwards.
TAATTCTATCGAGCGCACCGCTTTCATCATCGCCTCTTCAAAGCTCTGCCCAATAGCCATAACTTCGCCTGTTGCTTTCATCTGTGTTCCAAGCTCTCTTTTAGCATAGACGAATTTATCAAACGGCCATTTTGGGAACTTTGCAACGATATAGTCAAGTGCTGGCTCAAAGCAAGCACAGGTTTTACCAGTTACTGCATTGACTATCTCATCTAAATTATATCCTATTGCGATTTTAGTTGCAACTTTAGCAATTGGGTATCCTGTCGCCTTGCTTGCAAGGGCTGATGAGCGCGATACCCTTGGATTTACCTCAATAACCGCATAGTCAAAGCTATCAGGATTTAGCGCATACTGAACATTGCACCCACCCTCAACACCGAGCGCTGATATTATTTCAAGCGCCGCAGTTCTAAGCATCTGATAGTCTTTATCTGATAGCGTTTGAGCTGGAGCAACAACAATGCTATCCCCGGTATGCACGCCGACAGGGTCGAAGTTTTCCATCGAGCATACGGTTATAACATTCCCCGCACTATCTCGCATAACCTCAAACTCTATCTCTTTCCAACCGCTAATGCACTTCTCAACAAGCACCTGTGTTATAGGGCTTGCAAAAAGACCGCTCTCAACTGTTTTTATAAACTGCTCTTCATCGTAAGCAATACCGCCACCAGTACCCCCGAGGGTGAATGC
>CAYJJJ010000190.1:0-1515 GCA_964370465.1 uncultured Oscillospiraceae bacterium | reverse complement strand
TAAGACCACGTCTTGATGAGAAGTCACCCATAACGTCGCCCATGTAATCATCAGGAACTGTTGTGGAAACTTTCATTATTGGCTCAAGTATTGTAGGAGTTGCTTTTCTCATAGCTTCTTTGAAAGCCATAGAACCCGCAATCTTAAACGCCATCTCAGATGAGTCAACCTCGTGGTATGAACCATCATAAAGAGTAACCTTAACGTCAACAACTGGGTAACCCGCTAAAATTCCCGCTTGCATAGCACCTTGGATACCCTGATCAACAGGACCAATATACTCACGTGGGATAGAACCACCGGATATAGCATTAACAAACTCGTATCCTTTTCCGCTCTCGTTTGGCTCGATTTTAATCTTAACGTGACCGAACTGACCTTTACCACCACTCTGACGAGCGTATTTAGTGTCAACGTCGGCGTTGTTTTTGATAGTCTCTTTATAAGCAACCTGTGGGCTACCTATATTCGCCTCAACTTTGAACTCACGAAGAAGTCTGTCAACTATTATCTCAAGGTGTAATTCACCCATTCCAGCGATAATTGTCTGGCCTGTTTCCTCGTCGGTGTAGGCTTTAAATGTAGGATCTTCCTCTGCAAGTTTTGCAAGGGCGATACCCATTTTCTCCTGACCGGCTTTGGTTTTAGGCTCGATAGCAACACGGATAACAGGCTCTGGGAACTCCATCGACTCCAATATAATTGGATGTTTCTGGTCGCAGAGTGTGTCACCAGTAGTTGTATTTTTCAGACCAACTGCAGCCGCGATATCCCCCGCATAAACGGTATCGATATCTTTTCTGTCGTTTGCGTGCATCTGAAGTATTCTACCAAGACGCTCGTTGTTGTCTTTAACTGAGTTATAGACAGAAGAGCCGGCATTAACACTTCCCGAGTAAACTCTAAAGAAGCAGAGCTTACCAACAAACGGGTCGGTAGCAATTTTGAATGCAAGAGCCGAGAATGGCTCTGAATCAGAAGAAGGTCTTTTTTCTTCTTGCTCGGTGTCAGGGTTTATACCTGTTATATCTTCAATGTCAGTCGGTGCTGGCATATAATCGATAACAGCATTTAGAACCTGCTGAACACCTTTGTTTTTATAAGAAGTTCCGCAAACAACAGGGATTATTGCATTTGAAATTGTTGCCGCACGTAGAACTTTCTTAATTTCAGGGATAGTTATTTCCTCTCCCTCTAAATACTTCATCATAAGCTCTTCGTCCTGTTCTGCAACAGCTTCAAGTAGCTTATCTCTGTATTCTGCAGCTTTATCAGCTAAATCGGCAGGAATCTCTTCAATTCTAACATCCTTACCGAGGTCGTCATAATAAACGGTAGCTTTCATAGTTAACAGATCAATGGTACCTTTAAAGGTATCCTCTGAACCTATTGGCAACTGAATTGGAACAGCGTTACACTTCAGTCTATCAAGCATCATGTTGACAACATTATAGAAGTCTGCACCCATGATGTCCATTTTGTTGACATAAGCCATACGAGGTACTTTGTACTTGT
>CAYJJJ010000189.1:0-1527 GCA_964370465.1 uncultured Oscillospiraceae bacterium | reverse complement strand
TTTATGCAATTCATCTCTCTTTTAAAAAAGAGGTGTAACCAAAACTAAATATCAAAAAGAAAAAGAGAGTTTTGTTGAAAAAACTCTTTTTTTGTGGTAATATATATTGGATAAAATTTGGGGAATTTAATATGGAGGTAAAAATGGCTAAAAACAAAAAATCAAATGCACCCGCCACCGCTGTTTACGATGCAAGAACTCTCGGTATGCCAAAGATGTTTATTCTTGGTATCCAGCATCTATTTGCGATGTTTGGTGCAACGGTACTGGTACCTGCAATAACAGGTCTTTCGGTCAGTGCAACACTATTCTTCGCAGGCACAGGAACACTGCTCTTCCACCTTGTAACAAAAATGAGAGTTCCAGCATTTCTCGGAAGCTCATTTGCATTTCTCGGCGCATACGGTCTTATAACCGCAGAGGGCACCGATATCCCAATAGCTTACTCAAGCTTTGGTATTGCCCTTGCAGGTCTTGTGTATCTTCTATTTGCAATCTTCGTTAAAGTATACGGCACAAAAAGGGTTATGAAATATTTCCCGCCGATAGTTACAGGCCCTGTAATTATCGCAATAGGACTTACACTATCTCAGTCGGCAATAAACAACGCCTCAACAAACTGGCTTGTCGCTGTCTTTGCTGTTGCAATAGTAATCTGCTTTAATATCTGGGGTAAGGGTATTATGAAGATTATCCCTATTCTGCTCGGCGTTGTCGGCAGTTATGTCCTTGCAGTTGCTATCGACCCCGCTTCAAGAACTGCTTTTGTAGAAAACGTTTCGGCAGCACCTATGTTTGGCCTACCTTTTGTATATGAGCACAGCGCAATATCTATTTTCGGCGCTGACTTCGATATCTCGCTATGTATCTCTGCTGTTATCACCATTCTACCGATAACACTTGCAACAATGATGGAGCATATCGGCGATATCTGCGCACTTAGCTCAACAACCCAGAAAAACTTCATCACCGACCCAGGTCTTCACAGAACACTTCTCGGTGACGGTCTTGCAACAACAATTGCCGCTACATTCGGCGCTCCCGCAAACACAACTTACGGCGAGAACACAGGCGTTTTAACTCTTTCCCGAGTTTTCGACCCAGTTGTTATCCGCCTTGCCGCAGTATTTGCAATACTATTATCATTCTCACCAAAATTTGCAGCGATAATAGCTTCAATGCCAACCGCAACAGTCGGCGGTGTTAGCCTTGTGCTATATGGTATGATTTCATCTGTAGGTGTTCGCAACATCGTTGAAAACAGAGTTGACTTCACCCTTAGCCGAAATGTTATAATAGCGGCGCTTATCCTCGTCCTTGCAATCGGTATCAGATTTAGCGATATCGGCGCTATCATATTCTCTGTTGGTTCAGTTACCATCTCACTATCGGGACTTGCTGTTGCTTCTGCTGTTGGAATAATCCTCAATGCAGTGCTACCAGGAAACACCTATGAATTTGGTGCAAACCAAACGGGCGATACCGCTGTTCATTTTGATGTTTAGTTTATAACAGATAACAAAAAAA
>CAYJJJ010000188.1:0-1538 GCA_964370465.1 uncultured Oscillospiraceae bacterium | reverse complement strand
GTGGCGAAGCCACGGGCGGCGGCGGGCGAGCCCGCACCAGAAAAGGTAATTAGAATAGATAATAAAAAAGTAGGTTGCGATTAATGCGAGTGCATTTTATCACAACCTACTTTAATTGTTATTAATCGGGTTTGCAACACTGTTTTTACCAATAAGTCTTATTATCGCCATACGATAAAATATAGATATCAACTGCTCTTTTTCCCCAGAGCACGCTCTCGATATAGCTATCGTAAAAGAGATCAACGGTGCATCTGCCGTCCATAAGGGCAATACCTGTATCTGCGGCTATTGCGTAGCCGTAGACATAGCTTCCGTCAGATGAAACTATCCAAAGCTCGCTTCCGTATGGGATATCGTTTGGATTCACCGCAACATGCCCTGGCATTGCATCTCTACCGCTCGCTGTTCTGGCGGTAGGGCCTGCGCTGTATGCGGTGGCAGGTGCTGCACCTACAAGCATCTCATACTCGACTGGACGATTATCAACAAGCACCAAATCCTCTGGTACCTCTAAAATAGACGGTACAGGAGCTGAGTCACTCCCGACAAGTGCATATGCATCGACTGGATAGGTTACTATCCGCTCATCGACAAGGTTGCTCTCAAGCAGAATGCCATCCTCATATTTGTCGATATAATCGTATTCACGCATTCCCATAACTCCATCTTCGAGGATATATGTGTTGCCTGTTTTAAGAAGCGCTGTTTCACGTGTTATAGTGTCGTAGGGGATATCCTCAGAAACAGTATACTCATCATAGATTGTGCGAAGGATTTCAAGGGTTGTGCCATCTGACACAGGCTCGTTTACAGGGATATTTATCCTATCTTCAGCGCTCAAATTTATATCGAGCTCTCTCAAAACCTCATCTATCGTTTTCGATGCCGTAGTTACAGTGTAGCTTTCATTGAGGTCGTTTATATTGATTGTTTTGTTTCTATAAATGTCAATCTGCCTATCAGTTTCGCTGAGAGTTTCAGTTTCAAAAAACTCACCATCAGAAAGCTCCTTTTTAGCCTGCTCTATAATAGCTTGCGGATTATCTACAACTGAGTAGTAGAGGTTATAGCCTCCTTCATCGCTTACGATATAGCTTTTTGTCCACTCTCCGAGTGTTATAGTTACTAACAGTAAAGCATAGAAGAGGATTGATGGGAAAAACAATCTACTTTTTACTATTTTTTTTGTGTCCATATAGTTCCTTTCGTTTCCGTAGTTTCAATATTATACTGTGATAATTGTGAAAAGTCAATTTTTTAATCATATTAAATTTGTGCAATCTGCTGTAAAAAAAGAGAAATTAAAATCGCAAAAGTTCGAAATTCAAAGGTACAAACAAAAAACAACAACATTTTTTGGTGAAACCTTACAAATATCGTTGAAACTGTTTTGTAACTATTTTTAAGCTGAAATTAATTGACAAACCGCACCGAAAAATGTATAATATATAAGCTATATGGATGCTTAGCTCAGCTGGTAGAGCATTCGCTTGACGTGCGAAGGGTCGGGGATTCGAGTTCCTCAGCGTCCACCA
>CAYJJJ010000187.1:0-1584 GCA_964370465.1 uncultured Oscillospiraceae bacterium | reverse complement strand
TGAAACATGGTAAAAAATATGTTGATAGTGCTAAAACTATCGATACAAACAAACTCTACGAGACAATAGAGGCTATAGAGCTTGTATGCTCTACAGGAAAAGCTAAATTTGATGAAACAGTCGAGATGCATATTCGTCTTGGTGTTGACTCAAGACACGCAGACCAGCAGGTTCGTGGCGCTGTTGTGCTACCAAACGGAACAGGTAAAACTGTCCGCACTTTAGTTTTCGCTAAAGACGCTGCTGCTGATGCTGCAACCGCCGCTGGCGCTGACTTTGTTGGTGCTGAGGATATGGTTGAGAAGATTACAAAAGAAGGTTTTATGGACTTTGACGTTGTAATCGCAAGCCCTGATATGATGGGTCTTGTCGGTCGTTTAGGTAAGGTGCTTGGACCTCGTGGTCTAATGCCAAACCCAAAAGCCGGAACCGTTACACCTGATGTTGCAAGAGCTGTAACAGAGGCTAAAGCGGGTAAAATCGAGTACAGACTCGACAAAACAAACATAATCCACTGCCCAATCGGCAAGGTTTCGTTTGGTAAAGAGAAGCTAACAGAAAACTTTGAGACACTTATGAACGCTGTTGTACGTGCAAAACCGTCAGCTGCTAAAGGAACATACATCAAAAGCTGTGTTCTTGCTTCAACAATGGGTCCTGGAGTCAAAGTTGCTACAACTAAATATATCTAAATTTTGTATATTTAATTAAAGGACGGATTTATCCGTCCTTTTTGTTTTGCAGATATCTGTTTTGAGTTTCTGAGTATACGATTTTGTGTTCGGTGTCTATAACAACTTGGTATTTGGTTTAGCTTTTGTTTTCTGGCATCTGGGCTTTGGCTGGCGCGCTGCCCGCAGAAAACGCATTTCATGCGTTTTTTCGCACTTTGTGCGAGCGAGGCAATTTGTAAAATTGCCTCTGCGGGCGGCGCCCTGCCACCGAAAGATGCTAAGTTTAATATTTCAAAACAATATTTATCGTCCACTCCACCCATGCAAAAAAATCACCATGAAATACAAAGAGGTAAAACATTTAATTCGACAAAATTATGTAATATTATTCAGTTTTAGATAAATAAAAATAGTAAAGTTTACTAATATCGAAAATATACCGCTAAAATAATAAATATTTTCTTTACATTATTGATGAGCTATGCTATAATTATCTTACCAAATTAAATATAGGAGGGATAATTATGGCAAAATATGTTTGTACAGTATGTGGATGGGAATATAACGAGGAAAAAGGGACAGATGGTGTTATGCCAGGCACAAAGTGGGAGGATGTAGGCGAAGATTTCACTTGCCCTCTATGCGGTGTCGGCAAAGATATGTTCGAAGAAGCAGAATAAGATAAAGATAAAGAGCGGTGAAAAATCACCGCTTTTTTATTGCAATTTAGATTAAAAAGAATAACCTGAATTGTTTTCACTAAATTATATAATTAATCTTTTTGTAAAATAATATTGGGATAATTTCGGTTATAAGAGTAGTACTATTTGCAAAAAGAATAATTCTATGGTAGAATAATAAAAAATAATATGTAGGGGCGAGGTGTAATTCCTCACCGGCGGTAATGCAG
>CAYJJJ010000186.1:0-1585 GCA_964370465.1 uncultured Oscillospiraceae bacterium | reverse complement strand
ATGGCACAGACTATCGAGAGTATAGTTGTAGAGTAGTTAGTTTTTTAGAAATATGATGTGAAAAAACCGCCCTTAGGCGGTTTTTTGTTTTCAGAAAACGGTATAATGGCAACTTCGACAAACGGGATTTGCTGTTTTCCCTGCCCGCCGCCCTGCGTGACTTATGTCACGCAGAAATAAAAGCACAAAACGCTGACAGCGTTTTGTGCTTTTATGCAAACCGCCTTTGGCGGTTTGGGCGGCGGGCGGGGAAAACCGCAAACTATCATACTCTAAAAATTATTTTGCAAAGAAAACTAAAATTAGTTATTCTGAAACCCCGAGTATCTCAGAAAACTCTGCCATCATCTTTTGGTGCATAGCACTTTTGGTGTTTTTGAAAAGCTCTGAACTGTAAAACTCTTTATTCTCAAAAGATAGCAATGCAAAATGCACTGTATTTGCTTTTTTAAATAGTTTTAGCTCTTCATCTTGTATAAACTTAAACATTCCACCTGTAACAGTTTTCACGTTTATTATTAAACTTAAATTAACCGTTAATCTTCCAAAAGTAGATATATCTATATCTTTTTTTATAGAAGATAATAGCGTATCGAAATAAATGGAATGCTCTCTCAAAATATCAAGTGTGAGAGTCCTTTCATTTGAGATAATAACTATATAAAGATTTTTATCCTCAACTTTGCATAGAACATCTCTGTTATAGTTTTTATCATAGTTTTCAGGTATAAGTTTGCTGTACTCATTGTTTACATAGTGATGCAGTGCAGAAGTTAAGAACGATTGATAGCTCTCAAAGCGAAGTTCATCTTTATTTGTCCTTTTCCCTTCAATAATTTCAATATATTCTTTGTCCCTCTTCCTCAAAACAGATATTCCCAAAACTGTACATACAACTGAATTAACAAAAACAAGCAAAAGTGCCGCAATAAGAACACTTTCGGGTATGTAGAAATACCTATATAGCTCTTCAGTATATAGCTTTCCAAACCCAAGAATTAAAAAAGGTCCACCATAGACTATCGCCATAAGCAGATAATATAAATTTTTAGTAGATTTCATTTTTACCCCTCAATTCACAAAGTATCATATTAAGATATTTATTTTAATTTTTCTCTTATAAAAAATGAGGTTATCATAATTGCCGAGCAAATATATCCAACAATATTTAAACCATTAATGTTCAGCGGGAAACTAATCTTTTTTAGGAAATCATAGCCTTTGTGTAACCAAAAATTTCACAATAAAATATAAATATTATTACAATATATAATCCAATAAATGATATTATATTTACTATAAATAAAAGATTTTTTACAATTTCTTTCATACCAAATTATATCCCCTTATTCTGCTTTGAACTATCTGCTCTAACCTCCGATAGTTACCGCTTTTCTTGGAATAAAATAATATTAAAATTATATTGGTAAATATATCTTATCATTTAAGACGGTAAAGCGCAACGGTTTTGTTAGCTGTTTTTCTCTGCTCATATGTTATAAATAAACACAACCCTTACTGCGTTTACCACAAAATAAAAAAGCCCTTGCGGGCTTTTTTATTTGACCTAATAGTTAAACTTAAA
>CAYJJJ010000185.1:0-1587 GCA_964370465.1 uncultured Oscillospiraceae bacterium | reverse complement strand
TATGTTGTGCAACTAGGTAAAAGATTAATACAGAAGTATATGTAGGTTGTTTTTTGCGTTAAAATCTAAGCATTCTTAGTTATACACACCTGTTTGCGGACTAACCACTGTAGGGGTTGTGCCAGTAGAGCCAGATGACGACTGCTCGAGTAAAAACATTTGGTATGGGGAAAGGCCAGTGGTTTCAAAAGTAACGCTGTTGTTTTGTACTGTGGATTCAATGATTTCAGCAGTTACACCGCCAGATCCCGCGTTAATACCCATATAGTGTACAATATACACTTTGGTACCGTTTGCAATGCCAGTAACCGGCACAGTGACGGTAAATGTACTCTGTTCCTGATAGCTTGTTCCGGTCGCGTTAGTTAAAGACAAATCGAACATTGCCACTAAATCGCCCATATTTTCAATTGAAAGGTTTTTTGCCGCAAGGGCTACACCAAGAGCTTGGTTCATTTGGTTTAAAATGATTTCAGAATAAGCTGTCATATCCCCTGCTACAAACTGATCATAAGTTTCACCGTTAAAATCTATACTTGCTGGGTCGATGGTGGCGTTTGAATATTCGATAGCAACACCCGTGGGTAATGTTACAGAGGTTTGCGGTGCGATATTCGGGGCATAGACAATGCCTGCCGCAGCAGAGCTACCTTTAAAAAATGGAGCATAAATGGAATTGGGAGCAAACGCTACTTCATACTCTGTAGTTTCGGTAGGAAGTAGCTGCAAGTTTAAAGCGATTTCATTTGCATCAAAATTTTCGTTGCTTATACTGCCAAGGATGTTACTTTCAGCACCCTTTTCATAATAAACTAGTTCGCCGCCACCAAAATTAAGGCCGTCAGTAGTGGTGGCTAGAAATCTAAATGAACCGCTATTTATATCCTGCACCAGTTGCACCGAGAAGGAAATTTGCATGGGATACGCCTGTGAATCAGTACCTGTAAAAGCTCCTGTGTCAGAGCTGTAGGTTGCTGTGACAGTGCCGCCATCATCACCAAATCTCATGACACTATTAAAATCTACTAAAGTGGAACCATTGGTTACATCAAGCGCATCACTGAAAGTATTGCCAAACATTTCCTCATTTAAAGTGATTGATCCATCTTCAGGAAAAGCATCTCCAAAAACTCCATCACCGTTTGTATCTATGGTTACGGTATATATGGGGTAAGTATTATCCTGAAAACCGGTAAGCTCTATTTTTAACGGATAATCGGTGACATTAATTGGCATGGGTGCATTTGCAAAATTAATTCCTGTCGTTTGCATAGAGATCTCCGGCAGATTTGTGCCTGATGTGTCGATTGTGCTACTATTTGTGGTGGCGAGAGCGCTCATAGGCATGCACAGCACCAATGTCAAGGTTACAGCCAGCACCATTGCCAGCAGGTTGCTACGTTTTTGTTTTTTCATTTTCATCTCCTTAGTACTTTTTTGTTAATGAATAACGTATATAGTATACCTTTTATTTGACATGATGGCAACGACGATTATCAAATATTGAAAAAACAAGTCGGATAAACGCTCTTGACAGTCAAGTTGTGTTACCATAATCCAAACACAATTAGCGATTTTTCAAGAAGT
>CAYJJJ010000184.1:0-1595 GCA_964370465.1 uncultured Oscillospiraceae bacterium | reverse complement strand
CCTCACCATTTGCAATCGTATGGCGGTGGATAGAGGTATCTATATTCATAATTTCTAAAAGCTCATCTCGAATAGAGCAGGTTATCTCTTTGCCTTTTTGGGTTATCCTATATGGTATGCTCACATTTTTTTCAGTTAGGTTTACGACTATCGGTTGAAACATCTGGTAAGGGTATAGGCTGTTGTTATCAACAAATTCACTGTCATCAGGGGTGTAAGTGTGGAAGATATTGCTGCGTGGCATATTCGAAATATTTCCAAAATAGTATTTCCGATTTATAAGTTTATCGCTTAATTCGCTCTCTTTATCAAGACAAAAAATAATTGAATATCGATGTTGGTATACTTTATCGAAACGTGGGTTGCATTCTTTTGGGATTTTATCTATGGCTTTGCTAAACTCGCTATAAAAATCTTTGGTGATACTGTCTGCTTTTAAAACAAAAACAAAATCGTACACATGAGTGGAGGCTAATTTAGCATAGGTTGTTATAGCGCTTGCGTTTGAAAGGAAGCGAGAGTTCATAAAGAAATAACCCATTCCGTGCAAATCATTGTTTATATTTTTAGATAGATTATCAAATGAAGAAAAAGCAAAAGGGTACTTTAAAATTTTGTATTTATTACCGTGAAAAGCAATAATTATTATTACTGCAATAATAATTACAGATAAAGGGAATAATAGAATTGCAAAAACTGAGGCAATCTCTAAAAAATTCTCAGCTGAAGGATAAGTATCGATTAAGCCTCTGAGGATTCGATATAGCAAAAACGGACCGAAGATGATAATAAAGCAGAAAATTTCAGGGAATTTAAAGAATTTGTTTGATGACGGTTTCATAAAAGTTTCCTCCGTGTCATTTTTGGATGAAATTACCTTTCGATCGCTTAGTATTATTACCTATCTTACCACTTATAGCTTGGATATTCAATTAATTTTTGTTAATAAAAAAGCGAGTGCCCACCAAAACTTAAAGGGTTTTAGTGGGCATTCGGGGATGTGGATTATTTGTATTATAATAGAGCTCTTGCTAATAAGTCAAACATAAGTTATCGACATATTTTCTCTTTTTTCGATTTTTAATTCGGGGATATTTTGAAGAAATCTGTCGAAGCGGGTAAAACTAAAAAGCACTGTGGGAGGGGTGAAAACACTGTCGGTTTATCTGTTTTACAGTCAAAATCTGCAGTTACATATCCCTGCTTACCACCAAGTTGACCCCTGTGTCGAGTAGGTTTTCCAAAATAACGTCGCCGACAAAAACAGGTGCCTTTAGTCTGATTTTTTTTGAAAGTTTAGCCGCCTCTATAACGAGTTTCTTATCAATCTCTCTGTCGGTTTTAACGGGACATCGAGGAAATGCGCCCCCCTCAATTGCAACGGTTGTTGAGAAGTTTCGCTTTGGCGCAGTGCGTTCCGATTTTCCGTATTCTATCCCTTTTGGACATTTATTCCCAGTCACTTTCTGGTTTTCATCGACCTTTAAAAGGCACCCTCTCGGGCAGAGGATACAGGTAGTTTTGAAAATATTCATATTAATCTCCATTCTGTGCACAGCACAAATAGTTTTGAATAATTTCCGTGCAGAATGGAG
>CAYJJJ010000183.1:0-1610 GCA_964370465.1 uncultured Oscillospiraceae bacterium | reverse complement strand
TTTAGCAAAAATGTTTATTGTGCTAAATGCATAAATAATAGTAGAGGTCGATTTATCGACCTCTACTTTTTTGTTTTCTTATAACTTTCCCACTATAACTTCGCTGAAAATTATATTACAAAACTTCCTCTCCCCTATTTTTTTCATACCAAAACTATACTTTTAATGGGTTGAAAATAAAATTCCACTTGAATTTCATGAAAATTTAGTGCGATTTTCAATTTCACTATATACTGAAAATGTATGTAAATATGCGAAAAAAAGCATTTTTATTCTATTTCCCCTAAAAAAATTTTTAACTTTTTTTCAAAAAACACTAAACTTTTTCAAATGAGGGACGATATATTAATCAACGGCGGTTGAAGAAAACAATCGCAAAAGAGTTTTCCGAAAAAATTAGTTTTCGGTTACAAGGAAGTAAATGATTTAAAATTCAAGGAGGAAAAAATTATGCGTATTCAACACAATATTGCAGCTCTAAATGCACACAGACAGTTATCGAACAATAACAATATGGTCGGCAAAAACCTCGAGAAATTATCTTCAGGTTACAGAATCAACAGAGCGGGCGACGACGCTGCAGGTCTTGCGATTTCTGAAAAAATGAGAGCTCAAATCCAAGGACTTGAAACAGCTCAGAAAAATGCTCAAGACGGTATATCACTTGTTCAAACAGCTGAGGGCGCTCTAACAGAAGTTCACTCAATGCTAAACAGAATGGTAGAACTTGCAACTCAGTCGGCAAACGGCACATACGACACATCAGACAGAGCAAGTCTTCAAGCAGAAGTTGACTCACTTCTTGATGAGATAGACAGAATCGCTGAAAACACAAACTTCAACGGCATTAACCTACTCGATGGTAGCATGGCTCCAGATACAGTTGAAACCGCTGCTGGCGAAATCGGTGGATTCCAACTAACTGGCCTTGATGCATCAATCACAGAAGTTAAAGTAACTTTTGTTGCTGGCACAGTTGCTGGCGAAGACGGTGAAGTTGCAGCCGCTGTATCAGGCGGAGTTCTAACTATCACAGTTACAGGCCCTGGCGCTGCCGCAACAGGCGTTGACGCAGGAACTGCTGTATCGGAAGCAGCATTCAAAGATGCAATATCAGGTGCAGTTGGAAGCGTTACTATGACAGGTACATACGCCGCTCCTACAGCTGACGAAACAGGCACAATCACTGAAGTTGAGGGCGACGCTCTAAACCTACAGGTTGGCGACACTGCAGACCCATCACAGAAAGTTTCTGTTGGTATCCGTGATATGGACGCTATATCACTTGGAATCGACGGTGTTGATATCACAACAGAAGAGGGCGCAGACAAGGCTATCGGTAATATCAAAATAGCTATAACATCTGTTTCATCAACTCGTGGCGACCTCGGTGCTATCCAGAACAGACTTGACCACACAATAAATAACCTCGGTGTTACAGCTGAGAACATGACAGCCGCTGAAGCTCGTATCCGTGACGTTGATATGGCAGCAGAGATGATGGCTTTCACAAAGAACAACATCTTAGTTCAAGCATCACAATCAATGCTTGCTCAGGCAAACATGATACCTCAGGGCATACTATCACTACTTGGATAATTATACACAGT
>CAYJJJ010000182.1:0-1679 GCA_964370465.1 uncultured Oscillospiraceae bacterium | reverse complement strand
GTTTTGCAAAGTAAAACTCTATACTTCTTCACTCTTCACTATTACCTTTTCACTAATGTAAGTAACACTTCTAAAATGATTGGCTCGCAAATCGTATTGGTATATCACTTAAAATAGAAGTTTAGAAATAGCCAGTGAATACACAACGGATATGCCGATTTATCACCGCTAGTTGAGAAAATTTTAGTAAACAATATGTGAGCATAAGAGAAATCGCATAGCAAGTAATAAACAAGTTATCAGTATAATTGCTGATAACTTGTTTTTTCGTGCAAGTTTTAGGTTTTTTGGCAAGGTATATTTCAGGTAACAGATTCAAATCGGAAAATTCAAAATAAATTTTAGTAAAACAGCTTTAAATAAACTCCATAAATTACCACAAGGAAATATATAGAATGAATTTTTTAAACACATATGCCTAAACTAAATCAAGAGAGGAGGTACTATGCAAAAATTTATAAATTTATTACTGTTTCCAGTTAAAGTGTTTGTGCTTATAGCACTTGGTCTGCTGGCGTATTACCACAATTTTTTACCCGATGTCTATTTTAGCAATGCAAAGGCGGATATTGAGGTAACAAGATTTGTGACGATAGAAAGTTATGGAACGTTAGAGGCGGCCGCAGTTCAGACGGATACAGAGCAGAGCAGTTATCTCGGCGAGCTTAAAATATTTGGAATTATACCTGTTAAAGAGGTTCAAGTAAATATACTCGAGGATAACCAACTTGTTGTTGGCGGCACACCTTTTGGAATAAAAATGTTTACAGACGGTGTTTTAGTTGTGTCAACTTCAGATGTCAACGGAGTATCGCCGTCCGCTAGAGCAGGGCTCATTCAAGGTGACCTTATTATATCGATGAACGGGATTAAGCCAGCGACCAACGAAGATGTTGAAAAGATAATTAAGCAGAGCGAAGGGTCGAGCATTGATATACTGCTTATTCGCGACGGACGTGAAGAGCAAATTTCACTACAACCTATATATGACCCGTCAATAGAGAGTTATAGAGGCGGTTTTTGGGTACGTGACTCAAGTGCCGGAATAGGTACACTTACTTTTTATGACCCTAAAACAGGAGTTTTCGGAGGACTTGGCCACCCTATATGTGACATAGACACAGGAAATATATTGACTGTGGCAAGTGGCGAGATAGTGAATGTAGATATTTATGGCGCTGAGAAGAGTGTCAGCGGAGAGAGTGGAGAGCTACTTGGTAAGTTCAGACTCGGGGAGCCTGATATCGGAACGGTTGAGGCAAATAATGAAACAGGTATTTACGGCGAGATGTTGATACCGCCAGAGGGAGAAATAATGTCGGTTGGATATAAGCAAGAGGTTGAAATCGGCCCTGCATATATTTTAACAACAGTCGACGAAAGCGGTATGCAAAGATTTGACATCGAGATAGAGAAGATACAGTCGATGACAGGCAATACCAAAAACCTGGTAATCAGAGTAACAGACCCCGACTTACTCGAAGCAACAGGCGGAATTGTCCACGGAATGAGCGGCTCACCTATAATCCAAAACGATAAAATCATCGGCGCTGTAACGCACGTTTTCGTAAACGACCCTCAAAAAGGGTACGGGATTTTTATTGAAAATATGCTGAGCAGTGCGCAGAATATAGGTTATTAGGTGAAAATGCTGATAGATAAAGGGTTAGCGTGTTTAT
>CAYJJJ010000181.1:0-1679 GCA_964370465.1 uncultured Oscillospiraceae bacterium | reverse complement strand
ATATCAACAGCGCACCCTCTGCCATACCTATAGCACTGCGCAACCTCTGTTCTTGCAAATGAGTTTCCAAGCTCTGCTGCCTCCCAGTAGTAGTCAAAGGCTATTTCCATATCTTTTTCCACTCCATGCCCATGCCTATAGCAGTCGCCAAGCCTTGCTAAAGCAAAGCTATTTTTCTTCTCCGCCGCTATTTTAAATAGCCTTACCGCCTCTTTATAGTCCTGCGGGACACCTTTCCCATTGTAATAACTGCTTCCGAGATAAGCGGTGCCAGCTATATTACCTTTGTCTGAACCTTTTTTATAGTGACTTGCCGCTCTCTGGTCGTTTTGCTCGACGCCATAACCATATTGATAGCAGTTGCCCATTGATGTGAACGCACCGGCATTACCAAGTTCCATACCTTTTTTATAATAGGCAATCGCCTGTTTATAATCCTGCTCCACACCTTTGCCGTTGTAATAGCAGTTTCCAAGATTAGCTAACGCCACTTTGCTACCCATTAAAACAGCAATTTTATAAAGCCTTACCGATTCTTCCAAATCTTCTGCACTTCGGCTGTTATTGAGTTTGTTTGCAAGGTCTATTATATCAACGGTGTTGTCCGGGTCACCGGGCTTCGATAAGCTCTCGATAGTTTCGGCTGGCGGTTTGTACTCTTCCTGAACAATTCCGCCGACAGGTGTTGCGGTATTGGGGTCTATCTTTGCGCCGCCGCTCACCGCACTATTATTCGCTCTCGCTTTAGTTTGCTCCAAAAGCTGTTTTGCTATATCCATACCTACGAAATTTGCCTTTTTGCCCGTTCCACCGCTCGAATTTGGAGTAGTGGTGCTCGGTGCAGTTTTTGTAGTTTCGCTTGGCGCAGGTGAAGTTTTACTGTTTGCAGTATTATCAGCAGATTTTTCATACATGCAGTTTGAAAGTCCCGCAGTTTTAAACATTCTATCGTAAAACTGCTCTTCTCTGTCGTATTTATGGTGAAAAACAGCTTGTAGACGGTTAAGGCGCATCTGCATACCGGGAGGTAGCTGCACATCTTCAAGATAAACCAGCAGACGCTCTTTGCCGAGATCTCTTGCAAAATTCATCTCGTCTTTGCAGTTTTCGCTGTTTATAGATCTATCGGAAATAAACGCTATAAAATACCCACAGCTTGAAATGCGCTCGGCTATAAACTCCGGCCATTCGGTACCAGGGTCTATACCCTCATCGTACCAGACACGGTATCCGTTCTCATGGAGGGTTTCTATAATTGGGAAAACCCTTGCACTGTCAGCATGTGCATAGCTTATGAATATATATGGTTTTTTCCCTCTGTAGACGCATCTCTCCATATCTCTGCCGCTATTGTAGACTTTAACGCTCATCTATTTTTCTCCTTTATAAGTTGATTTAATCTTTTGACTTTGTAGGGTTTCCCTTATTTATAATAATAACATATCTACCTGAATTTTCAATATTCATTTGTTTTAGTTGTATTTGATTTTAGTCGAGCTAATTATCAAAACAAAGTACAGCAGGGGTTTTTCTTTGTTTTTCTCGGTTTTTTTTATTGTTGCTCACTGTTTCTCGCCCCTGGCAACCGCCGCCCCGCAGAAAACGCACCGCGGTGCGTTTTGTCGCACTTTGTGCGACATCGGCGATTTTTCAAATCGCCTCTGCGGGGCGGGGCGCCA
>CAYJJJ010000180.1:0-1705 GCA_964370465.1 uncultured Oscillospiraceae bacterium | reverse complement strand
CGCAAGCGGAGAGCAAAAATGCCACGGTTAAAATTAATGGTACTATTTTTTTCATCTTAATCTCCTTTGCTCTTTTAATAAGCTAATTTATTTTTTCTCTTTCAAAATCTCTATTATATCCGATGATTTCATAAACACTATTTCATCAGCTGTTTTAAAGATATAAACGGTATCTTCGCCCTCCCAAGTAGCAGTGGCAACTAAATTCCCGAGTACTGAATAGCTGTTTTTGTCAAAGCTTAATTGATATCGAAGTGGTAAGAAATAGTGTTTTTCGGGGTCTGCATCGTGATATAGATTTGTTCCTTTGTTCTCTGTAATTATCACTCCATTATTCAAGTTTATATAAAAACTATATTCTTTATCCCATTTCTCGTAATATCCACCACTGCTAAACATATAAACATCTATAATTCCATTCTCTATTTCGGTAAGAGCGCCAACTACAAATGAAACATCATCAGTCTGCATAAAATCATTGATATCAAAACGATACAAAACGCCTATACCACTTTTCCTTATTTCGATTGTTTCGTTAACATAGTTTAATGTGTATTCCCCGAATTTTTTGCTCTCCTCGGTTATCATAATTCCTACATCATATACCAGTTCAAATTGGTTACCTCTGTAGTCAATTCCTATAAACTCGAAAATGGGCATATCATAGTGCTCTTCTTTTATGTAAATAATAGGAAGTTCACTGCGCACTGGCGATATACCATCATTTGTAATGGAATAAATATCCACAAATCCAGTTAGTATATTGAAGTTTGCAAAGAAATAATCCCCTTCATCTGGTGTGATAATTGTTTCATAGCTGAGCGCAAACTCGCTTCCATACGATTGTATAAGCCCACCATCACTATACAAAGTCACCGCAAAAGCACCCATACCCTCACCGTCACGCTCATGAATCGAGACAATAACAGTATCATTTAGCACAGTCACTAGAAAATTGCCTTCTTTTATATAACTATAACTCTCATCGCCAGTAACTAAACCAATAAAGCGGTTGTCTGTAACGTTGTAAAAAAAGTATAGGTCAACACTGCTGTTATCGCTAATATACTCAGCTTCTACAGCTAACAAGATAAGATTTTCAGTGATAAAATAACTGCCATCAGACACAATTTTAGCTGTGCTCGCATCGTATAGCTCGATAAAATAATCGGTTATATTTATTGTAGTATCTGATTCTATGATTCTAACTGTTGTATCATCTAAAATTTCTATACCATCACCTCGTGGCGCTTGATAGATATAGCTCGGCACAGCTGAAATTGAAGGAATGCCTTCCCTCGGAGTATCACTATTACTGCTACAACCAAAAATAATAAGAGAAACAATGCCTAAAATAGCAACTACAATCAATTTACGCATAATAAATCCCCTTATTCATTATACTAAAAACAAACGACACTATCCTAAGATAAGAATACCGCATTACATAAATAATGTCAATTTAAAAATGTCGGAATATTTTCTCTAAATAATTAACTTTATTTAAATTAAGTAATTACCAATACGATGGCGTAGCCTTTCTATTTTCACGCCGTATAGCGGCGCTTATCGAATACTCCCCAGTCACCCAAAAGACTAAGGTCTTTTGGGTAAGAGGAAGAATTGTGAAATGATATGAGAAATCCAATCACAGATAGGATTTCGATAAAATGAAGCAAATTCTGACGAGGCGACGGCTCGTATA
>CAYJJJ010000179.1:0-1710 GCA_964370465.1 uncultured Oscillospiraceae bacterium | reverse complement strand
GCAAATGGGCGACTACTATGTTTTTTGTAGTCTTTGCTTGGATTTTCTTTAGAGCTGTTTCGATTTCAGATGCAGGCTATATCATAGCAAACATCTTCTCTTCTATAAATCTATCATCTATATCAAACTCAATAGTTGATGCTTTTGCTCCAATGGCAGGAGTGTACGCTGTTCAGTTTGGATATATATTTATAGCGCTTGTCGGAATGTCACTATCGGTGCTATTTTTATCCGAGTGGATTTCACTTAAAAGTTCACGTGGAAGTATAGCTCCACTCTTCGATAAGATACCAAGAGTTGCACGGTATGTATGCTACTATCTAATGGCTATCCTTGTAATAGCATGCTATCTTATCCAGTATGGCGGTTTTGGAATGATAGGTGAATTTATCTATTTTGATTTCTAAGTTTTCATTGCATAGAGCTAAAAAAACCGTTATAATGTGATTAATAAATGATATGGAGGTTAATGCCATGAAAAAGTTTTTCTGCGTTTTTTTTGCTTTGTTTTTATCTTTAACTCTCATAGCTTGTTCGTCGGGTGATGACACAATGGTTTCAGGTGATAATAGTAGCTCAGTAAATTCGCTTACCACAGATAAAATTGTTGGATTTTGGACTGATTCAGATATTGGTCTTACATATGAGTTTCGTGACGACTACACATTCGTAACATATTCATCAGGCACAGGTGGTGTAGTTGGTGAGTATAAAATTGATGGTGAGATAATAGAGCTTATCTTTTCTGAAGATAGCACAGGAACTGGCAGATTTAATTTAGATGCAAACACTTTTGAAATAGACGACACTGCCGGCGTTTTCAAGCTTGAGGCGGACGATAGCGGTGAATCTTCATCATCAATCGTTGATACCAGGGAAGACTTAGGTCCGTTTTTCGGTAAATGGTACTCAAAAGATGACGGTGTTGTATACACTTTATATGACGATGGAACTTTTGTGCTAAACAAGTACGACGGCAGTATTATAAATGGCATATTCGACCACGGCGAGCGGGATATATACCTATATGGCGATGATGATACCACGTTCACTGGGTATGTGTCAGAAGATGAAAGTAGACTTGAAATCAGCGCTTATAACGGCGTTTTCACGAGAGATTTTTTTGACGTTAATAGTTATAAACCCCAGGCAAATTATGATATTGCATCAATTTTTGGCGATTGGAAATATCCTGATAATAGTACGTACTACACTTTTAATAGCGATATGACCTTTGTCTGCTACTATGCATATGAGCGCAGTTACAACGGACAGCTCTATTTTGACGGCAGTGAGATTACCTACACAGCCGACAACGGAAATCAAGGCTCAATTGAATATTTTCCGGAGATTGATGAGATTTTGTTTAGCGGTACGATGACAAATCTTGTCCGTGGAACTGTTGAATTCGTAGAGGATACAAATAAACCGATAGTTGAAAGCATATTTGTCGGCAGATGGGAAGAGGCATCAGATATTGGCGATGGGTATTTAATTGTCAATGATGATGGAACATTTGAGCTTAGCACTGCAGAGCTCGGCACTGTCAGTGGAAGTTGCCATACCGAATTGTATGTACTCTATCTTGATATGGGCGGTGAACAGTATGAGGCGAGTTATGACGCGATAGAAGCAAGTGTTAATGTTTCAGATGTTGGAAGATTTTTCAAAAGATATAATTAGAAATTAGTTTGATTTTCGAATTTTAGC
>CAYJJJ010000178.1:0-1711 GCA_964370465.1 uncultured Oscillospiraceae bacterium | reverse complement strand
CAAATGTACTTGATATGGGCGGTAAAGTTGTTGCCGATATCAATTTAGCAGAAGAGGTATTCGGCATAAAGCCAAACGAGGCGGTAATCCATGCGGCAGTGGTTAACTACCTTGCAAATCAAAGACAGGGTAATCAGTCAACACTAACAAGAGCGGAAGTTCGCGGCGGTGGACGTAAACCTTGGAGACAAAAAGGTACAGGCCGTGCAAGACAGGGTTCTATCCGTTCACCACAGTGGAGACACGGTGGTGTGGCACTAGGTCCAAAACCTCGTAGCTACAGATACAGCCTAAACAAAAAAGTTCGTGTTCTTGCAATGAAGAGTGCGCTTTCAATGAAAGTTGCAACAAACGAGCTAATCGTTGTTGATAATTTCAACCTCGATGAAATCAAAACAAAAACAATGGTAACTGCACTATCAGCGATTGGTGCTACTGGCAAAAAAGTCCTTATAGTTCTACCAACAGTTGATGAGAAAGTTATAAAGAGTGCTCGTAACATCCAAGGTGTTAAAATTGCTCAGGCAAACGCACTAAGCGTATACGACATAGTGAACAGCGACAGTTTCGTAGTCTTAAAAGACTCTGTTGCGAAGATTGAGGAGGTGTATGCTAAATGAGAACAGCTCAAGATATAGTTAAAAGACCGATAATCACAGAGGCTTCAATGGCTGGCATGCACGACGAGAACAACAAGAAATACACATTCGAAGTTGCCAAAGATGCAAACAAAATTGAAATCGCAAAAGCAGTTGAAGAGCTTTTCGGTGTCAAGGTTTCAAAGGTAAACACAATGAATGTGAGTGGTGCTCGTAAATCAAGAGGCCGTTCATTCGGTTATAGACCGGACTGGAAAAAAGCTATCGTTACACTAAAAGCTGGTTCAAAGAGCATTGAGTTCTTTGAGAGCATGATGTAATAACAGTCACGGGCAAAGTATGGGGAAGAAAACTTCCTCGCAAAAGCATAAAAGGAGAGTGAGCTATAATGGCTATTAAAAGTTATAAACCCACTACTCCGGCAAGACGTCAGATGACAGTTACCGACTATTCGGGATTATCAAAAGTCGCGCCAGAGAAGAGTCTGTTAAAACCTCTAAAGAAAACTTCAGGTAGAAACAGCTACGGTAGAATAACAGTTCGTCACAAAGGTGGCGGAAACAGAAGAAAATATCGTATAATCGATTTCAAGAGAAACAAATTCGATGTACCTGCAAATGTTCTAACACTTGAGTATGATCCAAACAGAAGTGCTTTTATCGCACTTGTACAGTATGAGGACGGCGAGAAGAAATATATCGTTGCTCCAAACGGCCTAAAAGTAGGCGCTAAAATTATGAACGGCCCAGAGGCTGACATAATCCCAGGAAACGCACTACCGCTTGAGAATATCCCAGTTGGTACAATAGTACACAACGTCGAGCTATACCCAGGCAAAGGTGCTCAGCTTGTAAGAAGTGCTGGTAACCAAGCTCAGCTTATGGCTAAAGAGAACGGTTACGCTCTTATAAGACTTCCATCGGGAGAGCTTCGCAACATCCCACAGAAATGTATGGCTGCTATCGGTCAGGTTTCAAATATCGACCATGAGAATGTTAAAATCGGTAAAGCTGGTAGAACACGTCACATGGGTATCAGACCAACAGTTCGTGGTTCTGTTATGAACCCGGTTGACCATCCACACGGTGGTGGTGAAGGTAAGAGTCCTATCG
>CAYJJJ010000177.1:0-1790 GCA_964370465.1 uncultured Oscillospiraceae bacterium | reverse complement strand
AACAGAGAAATGCACAGCAAAAGCTGTGCATTTTTGATGTGTAATATTAAGAGTGCGTGTTTGACTTAGCGGTGTTATAGGTATATAATATATCATAACAAAATTATGAAATGAGCTATTTGATGCAACTATTAAAACGGGTTTTTCATCCGAAATTCATGCTAAAAAAAGTAAATCCAATAGGGGATATTCCCTCTGCAAAATACATATACTCAAAGGTTGTTAAAACCGCATGGCCAGCAGTGGTTGAATCGGTGCTTATCAGCCTTGTTTCAATTATCGACACAATAATGGTCGGAACACTTGGCGATGCCGCAATTGCAGCAGTCGGACTTACAACTCAGCCGAAGTATTTAGCGCTTGCTCCTTTTTTAGCTATCTCTATGGGTGTGCTCGCTATTATATCAAGGCGCAAAGGTCAGGGACTCAGAGAGGAAGCTAATGCCATTTTAAAACAGGTGTTATTAGCGGTATCGGCTCTTGCTATTGTCATATCAGCTGTTTTTATCATTTTTGCACCGCAGATTATGAGCCTTGCTGGGGCGAATGAAGATACTCTTTCGATGGGCACAACTTTCTTTAGGTTTATTGCGGCAGGGTTTCTCTTTAACGCAATAACGATTTGTATCTGTGCTGCACAGCGCGGTATTGGAAACACGAAAGTTGCGATGATTACAAATGTTGTTGCAAATCTTGTGAATGTGGTTTTAAACTATCTTCTTATCGGTGGAAATTTCGGCTTTCCGCGTATGGAAATAGCGGGTGCCGGCCTTGCTACGGCGATAGGAAGTGGTGTCGGCTGTGTTTTAGCTATTGGGTCGCTATTAAATAAAAATAATTTTCTCTGTCTCAACTTAAAAGAAAAGCTGTTTGTAAAGGTTAATGGTATGGGCAATCTTGTGAAAGTGGCATTGTCTGCAGGGGTTGAGCAGGTATGCATGAGAATTGGTTTTATAGTATTTGCGCTTATAGTTGCAAATCTCGGCACGCTTGACTTTGCAACTCATCAGATAGTTATGAATGTAACCTTTCTCAGCTTCTCTTTTGGCGATGGTCTTTCAAACGCCGCCTCTTCACTTATAGGGCGAAGTCTTGGAGAGCGCCGTCCTGATCTTGCAATAATTTATGGAAAATCGGCGCAAAGAATTGCTATGCCAATATGCATTGTTTTATGTGTCTTGTACTCTTTATTTGGCAGAGTGTTTGTCGATATGTTCACAAATGACAGCTACGTTTTAAATCTCGGTGCAACTATAATGATTATAAATGGATTAATAGTCCTAATGCAGATAAATCATGTAATTCTTGCGGGTTCTCTTCGTGGGGCGGGGGATACAAGATACACTGCACTTATATCGTTCATATCGATAACTATAGTGCGTCCAGTTTTTGCATATATCTTATGCTACCCTTTAGGTTTAGGATTAGTAGGTGCTTGGTTGGGGATGCTTGCAGATCAAACTATGCGTTTTGTATTATCAAGCGCAAGATATGCAAGCGCTAAATGGTTAAAACTCTCTTTGTAAGGTGGTTGTTATGGCTTCTAAATTATATGAAAAAATATATGAAATAACAGAGAAAATCCCAAAGGGAAAGGTCACAAATTACGGAACTATCGCAGCCCTTGCCGGGAACCCTAAAGCTTCGAGGGCGGTAGGGTTTGCTTTGCATCAAAATCCAAAACCTGGAATAATTCCCTGTCATCGAGTGGTCTTTCGTGATGGTAGTCTTTGTACCGGCTTTGCATTCGGCGGGGTTGGTGCTCAAAAACAACTGCTCTTAGATGAGGG
>CAYJJJ010000176.1:0-1857 GCA_964370465.1 uncultured Oscillospiraceae bacterium | reverse complement strand
CCGCCCCGCCCGCAGAGGTGATTTGCTGGCAAATCACCGAGGTCGAGCGAGCTCGACCAAACGCACAGAGTGCGTTTTCTGCGGGCGGGGCGGACAGCGGAAAACTAAACAAATACAACTACTACTTGGCACCGACAGCGAAATCTAAGCATACACAAAAACCAAGATAGATAATGTTAAGCTTTATAGTCGACGACAAAGCTAACCCTTAAACCAGATAATCTATACAAGATAAAAAAACGATGTCTAATCACATCGTTTTTTTGCTTTTTGCAGTTGGTTTAACACATAGCAGTGGAGCGGTAACAACAAAAACAATCGCCAATATTACCATCACTAAGCTAAATCCATAGTTATCAGCTATTAATCCGAGCAGTGGTGCAAATAACATAAGAAATAACGATTTTAGCTGCGCTGAAGCACTTATAATAGTTGCTCGGTGCGATTTGTCTATATTGTTATCTATCTCATCGACGAATATCGGCTTTCGAATATTATGCAAAATATAAATCAACAGATAAACCAGCAACACAACCAAATATTGTCCTGAAAAAATTGCAAGCAAACCGCATAGACCAGCATATGATATATGGATTAGCAGTAAACAGACAATGCTTGTTTTTTTGCCCTTTATGATGTGCGCTCTCTTCGAAAAATATGAGCTAACTAAATTCAGCACCGCATAGGTCAGTCCCAACACAACTTTGAGATTATCTTCGGCAGAGATAGAAGATATTAATATAATGCCACTACCTATGGTTATTACTTCTAAAATCGGTTGAATTAAATCTTTGAGATATGAAAAAGCCGCCTCTGCAAATCCCTCTTCAATTAAAATACCTCTTAGCTTTTTGTTTATACAAAAATTTTCAAATACCCCTCGCATCATATCTTTAAAGGAACTACCATGCTTTTTATCTGCTGTATCTAAATGCTCTGGGTAACTCATTATCAAAAACAAATCCAAAAGATAAGGCACTACTGAAAATAGAAATATATAACTATCACTTGGCACTGCAAGTATCAAAATAATCCCGATAAAACTGCTAATTGCACTTCCGATAAGCGAAAATGCCCGTGTTCTGCCGTAGACAAATGTTTTCTCACTTTGCCAGTTTTTTGAGTCTAAGTATGTGTATATCATCGCCTTGTGTGTCCCTGAGCGAAATGCCTCACCAAGCCCAAAGAAAACCATCCCAAAAGATGCTATCGCAAACCCATTCGTAAAAAAGAAAAAGACAAACGAAACTATATAAAACCCAAAACAGAAATACATCTCTTTTTTTCTGCCAAAATAATCGGCTATAAATCCTGATGGTATTTCAAAAATATTGACAATAACTTCCCTTATAGCTATTAAAAGACCTACCTGAAAAAAACTAATATCTTTGCTCATTAGGTAAATAATTAAATATGGCTCGAAAAATTTCAAATTTTTAAGCAACCCATACAGACAAAACTTCTTTATTTGAACATCTTTCAATATCTCTCGTTGCAACTGCACACTCATAATTCACCTGTCAGCTCTTTAATCTTATTTTTTGCCTCTGTGAGAGTCTGCTCGCCTTTTTTGGTAATTGAATAGTATTTGCGAATTTTACCCTCATAGTTTTTGTTCTCCGATAACAGATGGCCCGATTTCTCCAAGCTGTGAAAAATCGGGTACAATGTCCCAGGGCTTATCTCATATCCATGAGTGCGAAGCTCTTCTATCATAAATGAGCCAAAAATAGGCTCTTTTTTCGCATGGTGCAAAATATGAATTTGTATAAACCCTAAAAACAGCTTTCTCAGCACCTTATCTTCCATAATTCCTCCTGTTATAACAATTAGTACAATATTGCATAATATCGATTT
>CAYJJJ010000175.1:0-1896 GCA_964370465.1 uncultured Oscillospiraceae bacterium | reverse complement strand
TTATTTATATAACAGAGAGGTGAAGTTAAAATGTCAAAAGCAGTATGGAATTTTTCTTATAAGCTTAAAAAGAGTGTAACAGATGAGGAATTCATAGAAGCAACAAAAGAATTGCATGATAAAATTATTTCAAAAGCAAAAGGGTTTGTTTCTTGGGAGCATTTTCGTCAAGGGGATATTTGGACTGATTTTGTGGTATGGGAAACATTAGAAGATGCAAATAACGGAACTACTGTTGGCGAAGGTGATGAAATAACAAAAAACTTCTATGACAAGATACAAATGAATACTTGTAAGGCACTTATCTCAACATTTGTGAAAAAATATTAATTTGATTTTGTACTAACTATGAAAATAACTTATATAAAAAACAAGCTGACACTTTACTTTTAGTGTCAGCTTGTTTTTTTGTTGATAGAAATAATATTTTAGTGCCTATTATCCCTCTCTATTCAGCTTATTATAATACTCTGTTATTGCAATCCAAGTGGCGGGGCCAACACTTCCTGTCGGGTCAAGGCCGAATTTTTCTTGAAGGGTGCGAACAGCGGCGGCGGTGAGCTCGCCATAGTATCCTGTTTGTGGGAGAGGGGAGATTTCGCCTGTTTTCTCAGCTATTAAGTTGAGATACCCTTGAAGGTCTTTCACATCTTGATTTGAAATGCCGATTCGCAGAATATATCCAGGGTATAGTTTTGCATTTTCAAGCTCATACCCTTCTGGAAGTGCTCGCAGTGTTATCCGATACTGCTTTAAAATTTCATTCCAAGTGAGAGGCCCTACAATACCATCGTCATCAAGGCCGAAATATCTTTGGAATTCCACGACGGAACTCTGAGTTTGCTCATCAAAAATACCGCTTGATGGAATAAGAAGTAAATCGGAGTTGAAGTAGGCGAGGACATTTAAGTAATATTGAAGTATCTGAACCGCCACTCCAGCATCTCCCAGTTTTAAAACGCTGTCGTAAGGTCTGCGCACTTCATCGTAAACAAGGCCTTCGCTGTCAAGCTCTGCAAGTTTCTTAACGCTGTTGAAGATATAGTTTATCTTATACCAAGTAGCTTTATCCACTTCGCCTGTCACAGGCAGTGAAAATACCCCTTGGAAGTCTTTTGTAGCAGATGCTGTCAGCTCGTCAAAAACACCGTCAACACTTGTTATCCGTGTTATTGCGGGGTAGTTTTCTTGAATTCTGTTGAGTTGAGTTTGTATTCTGAAAACATCGCTGTTTGCATCATTTAGTTTTAGTGGCGTGCCGGGGTAACTCTCTTCAATGGCTTCAACAGGAGCATCATCGACTATGCTTATATCGTCGCCATAGTAGAATTTCAGTATTTCAAGCGGTGTTTTTCCCTCATTTGCAAGGTCGACAGTGCCCCACTGCGAAAGACCGTCACAGCTGACTTTTATCCCGTCACAGTATTGAGTGAAAAGTGGCTCTATACTGCCATCGCGCACGACATAGTCGTTAAAAATTTCGTCAACAATAACGCTGACACTCTCGAAAATCTCTCTGTTTGGTGAGAATTTTTGGTCAAATGAAGGACTGCTTGTGATATCAAAATTATAACCCCTGCTCGGGTACCATTCGGTAAACACCCTGTTTAATGCAAAAGAAATTTGAGCATAGATATTTGCCCGTAAAGCGTTCTCGGGCCATGTTGGGTATATTTCAGAAGAAGCTACGTTTTTTATATAATCTGGAAACGTTACCTGAACGTTCTCAGCATCTGAGTTCGGACTGCCGAGATGCACGGTAATTAGTTGCGGTATAAATGGTTTAACATCAGCCATATTAATCTCCATTCTGTGCACAGCACAAATAGTTTTGAATAATTTCCGTACAGAATGGAGATTAATCGGCATCTGCCGGCTGTGACGGCAGGCCATAAG
>CAYJJJ010000174.1:0-1925 GCA_964370465.1 uncultured Oscillospiraceae bacterium | reverse complement strand
TAAGGCGGCTTTTTTGTGCCAAATTATAGCGCCAAAAATTTGGATTATTTTAATTAATATCCCCCAATAATAAAAAGGGTGATATTATGAAAATAAGAGCAATATTTATATTTTGCATGATTTTTGCAGTCTTCACAGCACTCTATCTGCGAGTTTATATTATTTCAACCGATGAGGGGTATAAAGAGCAGGCTATAGGTCAGCAGAGCGAGAGTGAGGTGCTTTCTTCTGAGCGAGGAAACATCTACGACAGAAACGGCACACCACTTATAGCAAACGAGGAGAGTTTGTATATTGTTATTAATCCAGCAGAGCGAATATATGTAAGCGAGATACTTGCCGCCTGTGAAATAACAGCGCAACAACTCTATGATAAGCTTAAAACAGAACAGGTGTTTTCACTCAAAGTTGAAAATGAAGAGATGATATCCAATAACTATCTTCGATATATACAGTCAAGCAGGAGTGATTTGTCGTATATCGCTTCAAATATTTTGGGGTATACAGATATAGACAATGTTGGCGTTTCCGGAATTGAGAAGAGCTTTAATGATCTGTTATCAGAGGGCGGTGAGTCGTATGTTGTCAACTACCAGACAAATGGATTCAACCATGTAGGCAGTGATGCATCTTTAGATTTAATTGCTGTTGATGGGAAAAACAGTGGAGTGACACTCACTCTCGATAGGCAAATTCAAGAGATAGTCGAGGAGATGGGAAGTGATGTAATAGAGAGAGGGGCTATTGTGATTTCGAAGGTTTCGAGCGGTGAAATCGTCGCTTCCGCAACCTTTCCGGCACAAAATCCGGCGGATATCGAGAGCGATATGCAAAATGAAAATCTACCACTTATAAATCGAGCGTTTATGTCGTACAATGTGGGGTCGGTATTCAAAATAGTTGTTGCGGCGGCGGCACTTGAAACAAACACCCCGATAAACAGCGAGTTTATCTGCGATGGAGATATGGAAATAGGGGGCGTTGTTTTCCGCTGTCACGAGAGGGACGGACACGGGGAGCTCGACCTTATGGGTGCAATAGAAGTTTCGTGCAACCCTTATTTTATCGAGCTTGGCAACAATGTCGGCTACAATGAAATTTATGCCCTCGCAAATATTATGGGGTTTAATACCGATACTAATTTTGCGACAGGAATAAATTCTGTCACAGGATATCTGCCGACACCAAACCCCGAAAACAGTGATATTCTATATAGCAACATCTATTTTGGACAGGGTGAGCTTTTGGCAACTCCTGTGCAACTAAACTCGCTCATGGCGACAGTTGCAAACGACGGCATCTATAACCCACCAACACTAATTTTAGAAACAACAGAGAATGGCGCCACCACAGAAATGGAAAAAGTAGCGCCCAAAAGGGTTATTTCAGCAGGGACAGCAGCGCTTCTAACCGATGCGCTTGTTGGCGTTGTTGAGGAGGGGAGTGCTACAAAAGCATACACATCGCAGTTTTCGGTAGCTGGAAAAACAGGCTCTGCGCAGACAGGGCAGTACTCAGGCGAAACTGAAAAAGTTCACGCTTGGTTTTCAGGATTTTACCCGGCAAACAACCCAAAATACGCCATTACTATTTTAATCGAAGAGGGTATTTATGGCAGTGAGGTGGCAGCGCCACTTTTCACACAAATTGCTAGCGAAATCGAGCGACTAGTTCTTTAATTTTTTGTTGACAAAATGACACATTTTATATATAATTTATATGTTAAAGCATATGAAAAGAAGAAGATTTATAGGGTTATCACAGAGAGGTCGTGTTGGTGTGAACGGCTATAACCGATAAATTGTGCCGCTTTTCTGCTTCGCTGAGGAAATGCGGCGACGTTTAAACTGCGTTAAAGTTATTTAAGTTGATGCATTTATGCATAATTTGGGTGGTACCGCGTAGAGTTTTGCTCTTCGTCCCTT
>CAYJJJ010000173.1:0-1980 GCA_964370465.1 uncultured Oscillospiraceae bacterium | reverse complement strand
AAAAAACTAAATAAACAGCAAAGAGCGACAAATTTGTCTTAATAGGGAATTTGGTGAAAATCCAAAACGATACCCGTCGCCGTAAGCGATATCTCCTTTATATATACCACTGAGGTTTTACCTTGGGAAGGTTTAAAGGTATAATGGTCGCTGAGTCGGAAGACCTGCTTTTTGCAAAGGTATAAGCGCCACGGGAAGATGGTTAGTTTACAAATGGATAATTCTATTCTGTATTCTCGTGATGATTTACGGGAATTTTTTTTATTTTAAAGGAGTAGAATTTATGACAAAGAAAACAAAAGTAGCGTTATTAGCATTTTTAGCGGCAGTAGTGGTTATAGGTGGAGTGTATTTCCTCTTCTTAGCGCCATCGGGCGATAATGCGCTAAAAGAGATTACAGTTATCGTTTTGGCGGAGGATGAAGAACTCTCAAATCAGACAGTTGAAACAACCGCTGAGTTTTTAGCAGAGGTTTTGGAGGCTGAGGAAATAGCATCAGGCGACACAGGTGAATTTGGTCTTTTCATAACGCAGGCAGGCGGTGTTACCGCTGATAGCTCAAAGGAGCAGTGGTGGGGAATACAGGTTAACGGTGAGGATGCGCAGTTTGGAGCATCGGACCTTGTTTTAGTGGATGGCGATGTATACACACTCACACTCAACACAGGCTACTAAATTGAAACTAACGGTCAGGGAAACGGTGATTTTCGGACTACTAACAGCGATAATCTTCATTTCTCAGATAGCCCTTTCTTCGCTTGCGAACGTTGAGCTTGTTTCTCTCTTCATTATTATATATACAAAAAGATTCAAAAACAAAACATTATACATTATATATGCATTTGTTTTACTACAGGGATTAGTCTATGGATTTCATCTCTGGTTTATAAGTTATTTGTATATTTGGACAATTCTATTTTTAGCGGTAAGATTTATAAAAGGCGAGGGAGCGGTGTTTTACGCGATAATGTCGGGTTTCTTTGGACTTTTGTTTGGTACACTTACCTCCTTTGCGACATTTTTCTTATTCGGACCTGCCGCAACGCTCGGATATATTATTGCGGGAATTCCGTTCGATCTGTTACATGGGGTGGCGAATTTTGCTGTAACATTATCTCTTTACACGCCTTTATCAAAAA
The DNA here is from genome assembly GCA_964370465.1 of uncultured Oscillospiraceae bacterium. GTDB lineage: Bacteria > Bacillota > Clostridia > Oscillospirales > Ruminococcaceae > CAYJGN01. The sequence continues at coordinate 840 of CAYJJJ010000173.1, read as the reverse complement.
TAATTAAACAGATAAAATAAACTTAAAAAGCGAAAATCGGGGTGCGAACCTCGATTTTCGCTTTTATTTTGAACTTCAAAACAAATTTATAGGTATTTTTTTGTACAAATTGCCATAACTATTAGCGTGCAAACTGTGCAAACGTCCAAATAATACTAAAAGAGATAAAAAAATGGCAAATGTAACCGAGATGTAACCCTAATAGTGTAAAATGAGTACATAAGATTTTTTGGGGAACTTGAAATCAATACAGGTTTCTCAATTATCGGGGTTAGTATTAAGAAAGGGTGATTTTATGTTTAAGAAAACGGGCAAAGCATTACTGAAAAAAGTAGCGGTAGTTTTAATGTCGCTAATGATGGTAATGCAGTCAGTGCCGTTTGCGGCATTCGCGACAAGCGAAGGAGCACCGCTACCGGCAAAAACGACAGCAACTTTTTCTTCTGAGTTAGTTGATAACGCAGAGAAGATAACTGTCGAAGCAACAGCTGCATCTGAGGGTGTGGAAGTTGTAAAAATCGTACTACCGGATTTATCGGAAGTGGAGGCGGCAACAGCTGACTACACTGTGAGCGAAAACGGAAGCTATGATTTCACAGTATTCTATAAAGAGCTTATAGGATATGAGGAAGTTCCTCCAGTAGAGGGTGAAGAAGAGGCTGAGGGCGAAGAGCCAGCAGTTGGCGCACCAATCTATGCAGAGGGAAGCGAAGTATTCACATTCGTAGCAGAGAAGATAGTTGATACAACTACTCCTGATAGCGAAGGTGACAAGGGAACCGAAGGCGAAGAGGCTGAAGGCGAAGGCGACGATGAGCTTTTAGTAGCTGCTGGAGATGG
>CAYJJJ010000172.1:0-2005 GCA_964370465.1 uncultured Oscillospiraceae bacterium | reverse complement strand
GAGCATTCGCTTGACGTGCGAAGGGTCGGGGATTCGAGTTCCTCAGCGTCCACCATTTTGACACTGAACCTATTTATTTAGGCTCAGTGTTTTTTATTTTTAGAGGGGTATAGTTTTTGCTCTACTGCTTGATACCCAACAGAAAAGCCACCTCACAGGCTGTAAGGTAGCTTTTAGAATAGTATTTTAGATGTGCGATTGTAAGGGTCCGCCCCGCCGCCCAAACTGCAAATGCAGTTTGGGCGGTGCCTGCGGCACCGCGCCGCTAAAAGCGGCGGGGCGGCGGGGCGGGCGTGCTCACAACTAGAATTTAAAAGCAAACCGCTACAAAAACATAGCAAACAGCTCTATAAATCAAGCTGTGAATTAGCGTTAGATAAAATGTAGTGTATTAAACTTTAAAACTCAAATATCAGTAGAGACTAAAATCAAAATAGAATTAATTATATAGTTATAAGCTTTTCATCGGTTTTGATTATCTCTGTAAACTCAGCGCCATAGTATTTGACCTCTACTCCAAGCTCAGAAATCTCATCTACCACTCCGAAGTTTGATGCGCAAGCAAGACAAGCCACAAACTCGACGCCCGCTTGCATAGCGAGTTTAATCTTCTCACGGATAGCCTCATCTTCAGCAACAACTTTTGCAGCTGCCCCCCAGATGATGACATTTACCTCATCCCATCGGTTATGTAGCAATGAGTTTGTCGCATACATAAGTACCATATTGTGGGCGGTATCCCTCTCGCTAGTGGTCCAAAGAATGTTTAATCTGTCCATAGAAAAACCTCATTTCTTTTTTTAAATTATATCAAGAATACTAAAATCAAGCAAGGCTTTATATTTTGAAAAATTTGTAGTATAATGTCTTATAGAAAAACAAACGAGGTATATAATGAAGAAATTTTTAAAAGTTTTGCTTTCAGTCGTACTTATTTTAATAATTCTCGCACTCACTGCAGTTTCGGTGTTTTCGCTTATCGGAGCATCTGAAAACGGCACACTTTCAGTAGGGAGCTACTCTTTTTATATAGCAAAGAATGTTGAGGCTGAAGGGGTGCTTGTTGAAAATAGTCTAATTGTGGCGCAGAAGAGCAATGTGAGCGATATTCAAAACGGCGACTATGTTCTTTTTGAAAATGGGGAGAGTGTTTCGGTGCGGATTGTGGCCGATTTTCTGTCAGCGGGTGAGCCGTCATTTGTTTTATCGAGTGAGAGCTCTGATGAGGATATAGTTGTACCTGCGCAGATGATTTACGGTAAAATAGTCTACACGTCAACATTTATAGGTTCCGCTGTAGTTTTTGCATCTTCGACTGTAGGAATGATAGTAATAGGCTTTTTAGCGCTCATTATCGTTCTGCTACTTGTTTTATTCGGAACGAAGAAAGGTAGCGGTAAAGATGAGTTGAAGAGTGTAGAGGGTGCTCTCGATAAACTTGCACAGGAGAAAAATGGTGTAGTCGATATGAGCGAAACCCAAAAAATTGGTGTGAGCAAAGAGGTTGAAAATAAAAAAACCGAGATTGCTTTAGAGAAAAAAGAGGTTACTCAGGAGACAATTGTTATAAGCAAAAAGGACCTTGAGGGCGCTCCATCCGATATGATAGCGAATATTCTCGATAAGGGAGTGGACAACAAAAAATCAGAATCCACGGCGACTGTCGAGATAGAAAAGGTTGAAACAAAAGAGGTTGCAACCCAAAAAGAGGACAATAAACCAAAGGAAACGCCGAATACTAAAAAATCAGATGAGAAAAAGACTGCTCCGAGCGTTGATATAGGAAATCTATCAGCAGAGGATATTTTAAAAGACCTTGATAGTTTGCTTTAAAACAAAGAAAAAATCCCCATAAGGGGATTTTTTTATTTCTAAAACTAAAAGCACTGCTCTTTTCAAATAAATAGTACACTACTTCTCGGGTTCATTTTTTTGTTTTAAGTACTTCATCACATCCCGAAGATAAAAAATTACCCCGAGAAGAATTAAGCCAAGACCTAAATAA
>CAYJJJ010000171.1:0-2048 GCA_964370465.1 uncultured Oscillospiraceae bacterium | reverse complement strand
GATAAGATAAAAATTAAAATACTCAAAGAGATACGGCGAAATTCTCGATATCGTTAATAATATCATCGCAACGATAACCAGATAACAAACAGACATCCAGATAATTTTGCCTGAAAGCGAAAAATCCTCCCCTGAAAGCCAACTGCTATTTCCGATATACTGCTCATCTTTTCTCTGACTGTTCATATTAACCTCTCTTTCTTAAAAAACAAATTTTTCTAATCATACCTCGGTTGCTTTGGTTCAGCTAAATTGCTTATATCCTTTAAAAGGTTTATCACCCGATACCCCTCATAAATTCTCTGTACAATGTTTGTTAAATATAAATAAGTAACGCCATAGTTTCTGCTAAATGCAATTAGAAGAAGATAAACACCGAGCAGAAATGATAATATTATAACTACAAACAAAATTTTTGCAATTTTAGCGGTATATCTGCTACCTACCTTTGCAATTAGCATATTAGTGGCGGTGTTTGAAATATATGCAACTGATGTGAAGACGCACCAGAGCGCATAGAAGATACCTTGCCTATCGATATCGGATATTGCAACAAATATAAAAGAAACTCCGAGTACAATAAATCCAAAGATTAAAAACTTTATATCACGGCGAAATTTGCGCTCTTTTTCATCTAACCCATCATCTGAAAACCAATCGTAATTCGGGATATAATTTTCATCATCTCGGTCGAGATAGCCCATAATGCACCTCCGATACACACAGCGGTTTTATTGTTTACCTCTATCTTAATTGTATATGAAAACCTATCACAAGTAAACAAAAACTTGACAAAAACTGCATTTAAAAGTATTATATAAAAGCAAAGTTAATACAAAGGGGTGCTGTAATGGCTGAGATGGAGAAATCCGGACCCTCAAACCTGATCCAGGTAATGCTGGCGTAGGAAAAATAGGCTTATTTCTGCGTAAAGGTATTTTTACTTTGCGCAGATTTTTTTATAAGGAGAGAAAAAAGATGGCAAGAGAAAAAGCAACAATGGCAATTCAAGTTCTACCGAATGTCGGCAGTGAAGCGGAGGTTGTTCGTGTAGTCGATTGTGTTATCGATTATATCGCGAGCACAGGACTTGAGTATCAAGTGGGAGCGCTTGAAACCTCTATCGAGGGGGATTTCGAAACCCTTTGCGAGATAGCGAAAAGAAGTCAGGAGATATGCATTGAAGAGGGTGCGGCTTCTGTTTCAACCTACATCAAATTTATCTACTCACCACAAAACGGGGTGCTTTCAATTGAAGACAAAACGGCAAAACACCAAAGATAGACTGGCGGCATTTGTTCTGCCGGCGATTATCTTAATAATCTGGCAGTTGGCTTATAGCTTTGAATTAATACCGCCGTTTATGCTCCCGTCACCAGGTCAGGTGGTGGGCGCATTTGTCGAGGATTTTTTCCTGCTACTTGAGCATATGCAATACACATTATCGGAAGCATTTATAGGTCTTCTGCTCGCAACAATTGCCTCGGCTGTTATTGCAGTTGCAATGGATGAGTGGAAGGCAGTTAACCGATATGTCTACCCTATGGTGATACTGAGCCAAACTATCCCAACAATAGCGATAGCCCCTCTTTTGGTGCTCTGGCTTGGGTACGGGATGCTTCCAAAGATAACACTTGTATTTATCACCTGCTTTTTTCCGCTGACTATGAGCATACTAACAGGGCTTCGCTCGGCGGATAGCGATGTTATAAGGCTTTTTCACTCGATGAAAGCTACAAGGTGGCAGATTCTAAAGGAAGTTAAGTTTAAATACGCCCTCTCGGGATTTTTCTCGGGGTTTCGGGTGTCGGTAGCTTATTCGGTTGTCGGTGCGATGATTGCAGAGTGGCTCGGTGGCGACGGCGGACTCGGTGTCTATATGACAAGGGTGCGCAAAAGCTATGAGTTTGACAAGATGTTTGCGGTAATAATATTAATCTCGGTGATAAGCCTTGTTTTGCTAAAGCTTGTCACAGTCCTCGAGAGAAGAGTTATGCCTTATAAGTATATTGATGATAACAATGAAAAATAGGAGATTAGCGTGAAAA
>CAYJJJ010000170.1:0-2178 GCA_964370465.1 uncultured Oscillospiraceae bacterium | reverse complement strand
AACTCTTTCAGGTGGTAATATGCAGAAAGCTATCGTTGCAAGAGAGTTTTCAAATGATGGCGATGTTATAGTCATAAACCATCCTACAAGGGGAATTGATGTTGGAGCACAGCAACTTATCCACAATAAAATACTCGATATGAGTAAAGAGGGTAAGTCGATGATTATTGTTTCAGCCGACCTCACCGAGCTACTCGCTCTATCTGATCGAATCATCGTTATAAACGAGGGGCGCGTTGTTGGAAACGTTACAGATGTTAAGAATACCGCCGATACCGATTTGGGCCTTTACATGCTAGGGCTTAAAGAGGATTCGCCGGAAGTTTTGAAGGAGGCTTAAATCTATGTTAAAAAATACGAAAAAAATAGATACCTATCCTCTTATTAGAACAGCGGCGGCGATAGGTCTTGCACTTGTTTTAGCAACAATACTAATATTTGCGGTTTCGGATAACCCGATTGAATCGCTTCAGGCGTTTTTATTAGGTCCATTTGAATCAAAGAGAGATTTCTTTGGAATTTTTGTTAAACTTGTCCCTTACCTACTAACAGGTGCGGCGGTTAACTTTATGCACCGCTCGGGGCTATTTAACCTCGGTGCGGACGGTGCTCTCTATATGGGTGCTATCGTGGCAACTGCTGTTGCAACAAGAGTTCAGCTACCAAACATTATTCATCAGACAGTGCTAATCCTCGCAGCGGCACTCGTCGGCGGACTTATAGGTATGCTACCGGCGATATTTAAAAGCAAATTCGGTGCAAACGAAATTGTTACCTCGCTTATGTCAAACTACCTATTCTACTTCTTTGGTCTCTGGATATTCTATACCTTCCTTGTGGACCCGATGAACGGTTCACAGTCAGACCTTATCCCTGAAACAGCAAAACTCCCTCTATTGGTTTCGGGCACAAGACTTCACTGGGGCTTTGTTATAATGATAGTTATCTTTATAGCAATGTACTTCCTAATTGAGAAGTCGAAGATGGGAAATCAGCTACTTGTAATCGGTGCTAACAAAAACTTTGCAAAATATGCAGGTCTTTCAGTTGCATCAACCGTATTGCTATCGCAGTTTATCGGTGGTGCGCTCGCAGGTGCTGCTGGTGCTATTGAGATAGTTGGTCTGTTCCCAAGATTCTCGTGGATAACTCAGGTTACATATGTCTGGGACGGTCTACTTGTAAACATGCTTGCGAACAGAAAGATGGCGAATATCCCGCTTGCAGCTCTCTTCCTTGCATTTATCAGAAACGGTGCCGATATAATGGCTCGTACAACAGGAGTTTCTGACCAGATTGTACCAATAATTCAAGCTATCATCATTCTTCTTATCGCATCAGACAGGTTCCTATATGGAATTAAAAAGAAACGTGAAGAAAAAGCGGCATATGAAAACGACAAAAAGCTCAGTGATGAAGAGCAAAATGAAGCAGCGACAGCTGCAGCACAATAGGGGGTGGGGAGTAAATGTTTGATTTTTATTTAGGTGTTAACTTTTGGGCAACTGTTATCCGTGTTGCTACCCCAGTGCTATTTGCAGCAATGGCGGCTATGTACGCAGCGAAATCCGGCGCATTCAATATGACTATTGAAGGTAATATGAACTTAACTGCTCTTATGGGCGTTATAGTAAGTGCTCTCACACAGAATTTACTGCTCGGTATGCTTGCAGGTATCATTACAGGACTTGTTGCAACCTCAGCGTTTGCATACTTTAATCTGACGATGAAATCGCAACCGGCTATAGCGGGTGTTTCGATGAACCTTGCGCTAACAGGCGGAACGATAGTTCTCCTCGAGGCGGTTACCGGTGATAAGGGTGCGAGTTCTTCGCTACTATCCCTATCATACCCAGTTATAAACATTCCGATTATAGAAGATATCCCATTTATCGGGGGTTTAATTTCAGGACAAAATGTGTTAACATATGTGAGTATAATAATACTTATACTTTCTTGGATATTCTTCTCAAAAACAGCGTTCGGCCTAAAAATAAGAGCTGTTGGTGAGAATGCAGATGCGGCAGAGTCTGTTGGTATCAATCCAATTAAAGTTAAGTTCATAGCGCTTTTGTGCAGCGGTTTTCTTGCTTCACTTGGCGGTATGTTCCTATCGATGGCTTATCTATCACAATATAATGCTAACATGGTTGCAGGACGTGGTTTCGTCGGTCTTGC
>CAYJJJ010000169.1:0-2182 GCA_964370465.1 uncultured Oscillospiraceae bacterium | reverse complement strand
GTAACTAATTTTCCGTTCTTTAAATAAAAAAAGAAAGCCACCAAAGCGGCTTTCTGGCATTTTACTTCACATTTAATTTGTGTTTCTGACAAACTCATTGCTTTGAAAAGCTACTAATCTGGATTCACATGTACCATGCAGTGCTTAACTTCTTGTATCGCAATTTCGATTTTATCGTGAACTGCCTCAGCTATTTCGTGTGCTTTGTGAAGAGTTAAGTTGCTGTCAACCGTAATCTCTATATCGATATATATTTTGTTTGCGAAAACACGGGTTTTAAGCATATCGACTTTTAAAACACCGTCGCAACTTTTTGCGATACCCATGATTTTATCGACTGTCTGTGGCTCACACGCCTTATCGGTCATCTTGTCGATACTGTCCTTAAAGATGCTGTAAGCAACTTTTACTATAACACCGCCGATAATTACTGCAACAAGGCTATCGAGCACAACAAACCCGAGCATCGCCCCGAAAATTCCTATAAAACTACCGACTGATGAGAGGGCGTCTGAGCGGTGGTGCCAAGCGTCTGCCATTAATGCTCCACTACCCACCTTTTTAGCAACCCTTTTTGTATACTGAAACAAAAATTCCTGCATTAAGATAGATATCACCGCCGCTATAAGGGCGATAGTTCCTGGGATTTCGGCAGTTTGATAGTTGCCAGAGAAAATATTTAAAAACGCTGAATAAACTATGCCAACGCCTGTTATAAAGAGCATTGTCGCCAAAATAATACCTGCGACACATTCAAATCTCTCGTGCCCGTATTGGTGGTCGTCGTCATCTTCTCTGCTTGCCAGCTTAACGCCAACTATTACAACAATAGTCGATAACAGATCAGATAATGTGTGAACAGCATCTGAAATCATCGCGGCGCTGTTCCCGAAAAATCCAGCTGTAAATTTCAAGATGCTTAAAATAATATTAAAGATAATAGCTGTAAAAGAAACTTTCAGCGCTTCTTTTGTGTTATTTTGATTTGTCATAAGAACCCCTAAATAAAAATAAAATAAAAAAATCTGCGGGCAGTACTCAAAAATACTGTCCCACAGATTATTATCCGTTGCCAAAGCCCGGCTATGCACTGAGTGCCGCCTGATCAGATACTATTATTATATTAACCTTTGAAAATTTTGTCAACAATATTTTACTCTGAATTTATTAAGTGTTATCGTGGCTCAATATAGTGTTCGGAAAATCGATATAAAAATATTAACAAAACGCTTGACTTGGAGTTGACTCCATGGTTTATAATGTTTAAGAATTTAAAACTATGGGGGAAATTATGAATTACAGTAAAACAGCAAAACTAACAATTTCGGCGTTCTTTTTGGCACTAGGATTGGTATTGCCTTTTTTAACAGGGCAGATACCACAAATTGGCAGTATGCTCTCGCCTATGCATTTTCCGGTGCTTATCTGTGCACTTTTAATCGACGGCAAATATGCAATGGCAGTGGGATTTATATCACCGATTATGAGGTCTTTATTATTCACGATGCCACCTATGTACCCAGTAGCCATAGCTATGGCGTTTGAAATGGCGGTTTATGGACTTGTAGCGTCGCTTATTTATTTTAAGGGAAAACGAAGTATAGCGAGGCTATATATAAGCCTTATAGCTGCGATGGTAGCGGGCAGAATTGTCTGGGGAGCAGTGCAATTTATCCTGCTTACAAGCGGCGGCTCTTCTTTCACGTTACAGATGTTTTTATCGGGCGCTATCTTCTCAGCAATTCCCGGAATAATCGCTCAGATAATTATTGTGCCGATTGTAGTCAAAGCGGCTGAAAATGTTATGAACAGAAGGAGCGTGAGCGCTTAGTGACAATATTGCAAGTTAGCGAGAAAATGGGTCTCACCCCTGACACTTTGCGGTACTATGAGAAAATAGGTCTTATATCACCAATTGGCAGAACACCAGGTGGTATAAGAAATTATACTGATGAGGACTGCAATTGGATACAGTTTATCCGCTGTATGCGAAATGCGGGGCTTCCGATAGATGTGCTGAGTTTGTATATGGATTTATACAGGCAAGGGCATCACACCGCACAAAAACGAGTTGAAATTTTGCAGGAGCAAAAAGAGATACTTATAGAGAAAATAGCGAAAGAGCAAGCTATCGTGAGCAGACTTGAGCGCAAAATTGAGCTGTGTGAAAAAGAGCTTGAGC
>CAYJJJ010000168.1:0-2185 GCA_964370465.1 uncultured Oscillospiraceae bacterium | reverse complement strand
TTTCAAGCGTATCTTCTGCATCAAACTCTAAAGTAATCGAGTTTTTATCAGGGGAGAGCTCGACGGTAAAATCGGTTGTATAATCTCGCATCCACTCAAAATCGTTTTCAGAAAAATCAAAGATATCGGTATCAAGACTGTAACTTTGGATTAAAATAAGTGTGTCTTCGATTTTGTATATATCTACCGATAGGCTATCTCTATGCAAAACAACAAGATAGTTGTAATTTTCTGTAAAGGCGACGTTGCCGATGTGGATATTTGTGCTCTCAGCTAAAATTTGCTCGTGTAATTCTCCGTCTGCAATAGCTACAAAGCGAGAATCTAAATAAACATCGCTATGCGCTATTTGTAGCAATCCGCTTTCAAGTGATAGCTGTACATCCTCAGGGCTTCTGCCGAGATAAAGTCTTCTGCTGTCGCTAAACTCGACGATATCAAATATCCCAACAGGGCTGTAAATCAGGGTATTTGCGTTGATATCATAGATATAGCTTTGATTATAAGAACTTTGTTGGTTATCGGTTGTCCAAAAGCCGATAATGTCGTCGGAGAAAAATCGAAAGTTTGTCATAAAGGTTATGTTTTCCGCCTCTATCCCTAAATCGCTCTTTTCGACCTTGGCGATAACTGAATCATCAGCAGAATTACAAACTGCTATAATTGGATAGTTGTAGTCACCAGATAAATTTTCAGAAGCTTTATAAACAATCTCAATATACCGACTTTCACTATCATTGTAAACACGGGTTTGGTATGTGTTTTGCTCGTATATTTGAGAGCTGGTTTCGTGCGTTTCGGGCAGTGGAATTTGAAAACTGTATTTATTTTCATGGCTGGCACTTGAAGAACTGCTATTCTCATCGTCCGGGGGGAGGCTTGTGTTATCGCCGCAACCAATAGAGAGTAGAGAAAATAACATAATTAGTGCAAATATAATCTTTTTCACTGCATTCACCTCGCATTTCTTTCTATATTTTAATTATAGCAGAAAAAAACCTTAGTGCAATAGTTGCTGAGTAAAAGGAAGAAGTAGAAGTATGAATTTCGTTTTCTGATTTCTGTGCTCTGGTAACTAATTTTGCCCTCTGACTTCTGATTTCTGCGCTCTGGCATCTGGAGGGGTAGCGCGCCCCGAAGCGGCGAAAACTTTTGTTTTCGCCAAAGGTCGAGTGAAACTCGACCGCCCGCACTGGGGTGCGGGCGCTTCGGGGCGCGGTGCAGAGGGTAGCGATATTCTATCTGCCGACAATCGTATAAGCCATTTTGTTTTATCGTCGCTACCTCGATGCAGTTGTTGTTAATTTTTTGTAACTTATTTGTAATTTTTTGCGATTTGTGGTAAACTGAATATCGGTAGGTGATTTAAATGATTAAAAGACTAGCTGTTAAAATAGGGACATCCACCCTCACATATGAAACGGGTGCATTGAATATAAGAAGGGTCGAGAGCCTTGTAAAGGTATTATCCGACATAAAAAACGCAGGAGTTGAGATTATAATAATAACATCCGGCGCTGTTGGTGTTGGAATGGGCAAGCTCGGCATTCTGCAAAAACCAAGTGACACTGCAACAAAGCAAGCATGTGCCGCTGTTGGGCAGTGCGAGCTTATGCATATCTACGATAAACTTTTTATGGAGTACAACCACACGGTGGCACAGGTTCTTTTGACACGTGATGTGACAGAGGATACGCTTCGCCGTGAAAACGTTCAAAATACCCTTGAGAAGCTTCTATCGCTCGGTGCTATTCCGATAGTTAATGAAAACGACACCGTTTCGGTAGAAGAGCTGCTTCGCGTGGTGACATTTGGAGATAACGATACCCTCTCAGCTATTGTATCAGATATTGCGGCAGTTGATCTGCTTGTTATAATGAGCGATATCGACGGCCTTTACGACGGTAATCCAAAAGAAAATCCGAATGCAAATCTTATAAAAAGAGTGAGTGAAATAAACGAGGAAATCGAGAGCGTTGCAACTGGTGCTGGCTCTTCGCTTGGCACAGGCGGTATGCAAACGAAAATCGAGGCGGCGAAAATACTGCTAAAAAGCGGTATTGATATGAGAATAGTGAGCGGTGCAAATCCGCTGATACTATATGATATTCTAGACGGCAAAGAGGTTGGAACGCTGTTTAGCGATAAGGGTGAATAGCGTGGAAAATCACGCTAACAATTATCT
>CAYJJJ010000167.1:0-2200 GCA_964370465.1 uncultured Oscillospiraceae bacterium | reverse complement strand
TTATTTATATTAAAGTCCGAGCTCTTCTTTTGTTGGGAGCTCTACAAGATGAGCTATCTGTTTGTAAGCATCACTGTTTTTTACCTCAAGCGCAATCGAATCGCTATCTTTATACATAGCAAGAATTGTGCGCAGTTTATCAGCTAGTAAAACAAGTTCTGCTGGCGGTGCGCTAAATATTCTCGCTGCGTTTTCAATAAGGTAGCTGACCATGCCTTTTGCAGTAACTGATACGTCAATTGCTTTGCGCAGTGCATTTATAACGCCGAGCTCATCGCCCGCCAAAACAAGCTGGCTCACTTTAATGATAATAAGCGAAAGATGGTGATTTGTGATACAAAGGTTCCAATAATCGCTGTTTTGGATAAGCTCTTCATTATATATCTTATATATAATAGCCTCGCTAAACATCAAAAACAGCTTGCAAAGGGTATCCCACTCTGAATCCTCGTGTTCACCTCTTTGAATAGCTGATGCCAACCAGTGATAGGCAAAATTAATTTTAACAACATCGCCGTGGAATCTGTTTTTCTTGATGAATGAAATAAGCAGTGGCGCAAATCCTTCTATTGCTGCCAAACTATATGCCGAGGCGAGATGATATGCCGAAGAGCACTCATAAAATTTCTGCGGAAGGGCATTGGTAGTCTTTATAATCTTCAAGAGAACAGGAGTAGGTGTTTCGCTAAAGTTATCAATTTGTAGGCAGAGTGCGTCGGTTTCTGCGGGGTCATCAGATGCTAAAATCTTCGCGCATATTCCATAAAACCCAGGAACACCTACCATCAAGCGGTAGTTTTCGCTCTCGCTACTTGTCCGAATAGCATTTGTGAAAAATCCATCTATAATAGATTTTGTAGTTTCACTTCCCTCATCTAAACTCATAACCGCTGAATATAGTCTGTCAAAAACAGATGCGGCTCTCTCATGTCGGCAGAGGTCGATAAGCAGGCGAAGAGACATTCCAACGTCCTCTTTTGCTTCGCAGATGTGAGAAAAATCAATCTTTTCAAATTGGCAAAGCGCCTCTTCTTCACGCTCAAGCTTTATTAGTGCCTCCACTTTAAATACAAAAGATTGCGCTAAATTTTTTATGTAACCGTAAAATGTTGGTGAAATGATAAATTCATAGTTATTTTTACCGCCATTTTGATAGTCGTCATATGATTTTTGATATTTGTCGACGTAATAAAGCACCTTTTCCCACTGCTTTTTCTTCTGATAGTAGATAATTGCGGCAAAAGAAGTATCGAGATTGTGCATTAAAAGGTCTGAGAGCATATCGTCAACTGCTAAAAGTTCACTTTCAGCCTCCTCGTAGTGAGAAACAAGCATAACCGAAACAGCGCGACAAATCATAACCTTTAGGATATTGTTATTGTCGCTCCCTTCCGACTTGAAGTTTCGCTCCTTTGCGCTATCGAGCGCTTTTTTAGCAAATTCAAGGCGGTCGGGGGTGTTATTGCTCGACTCAATACACTGCAAATAGGTCATATCATCGGGTGACTGTTCGAGTTTTCTGCGAAGAAGATCCATGTTTCTGTTGGATTTTGCATTCATATTCGCTCGCTCTTCGGGAGTTGTTCTTGCGTATCCATCGTGGTGGAAGGTGGTATTTAATAGAAAAAATGCCTTTGGCACAATATCTGTGAAGTTGAATCGCTCATGAATTATTCCGTCATAGCGAATACCGGTAGAGAGCTTAACTATCCTATGTGCATTGAAATCGACATAGTCGCTTTTTTCCATATCAAGTCGGTTGTAGTTTCGTATATTTACAAATCCAGTGTTTTTCGAAAGCACTTCTTTGCCTTTGAAATAGGAAACGATCTCTTTTACATTAGGGTCTAAGTATTCATCGCAGTCGACTGAGAGATACCAAGCGCCACTACACCTGTCCATAACGGCGTTTCTCGCCGCTGCAAAGTCGTCAATCCACGGAAAATCAAAGAGAATATCTGCATATTTCTCTGCAATTTCCCGACTGCCATCAGTAGAGCCGGTATCTGCGATAACAAGTTCACAAGAGAGTGCGTCACGAAGAGGTTGCAGTGCCGATAGACACCTCTCGATACAGCGAATTTCATCTTTCATTATTATACCGATAGACAAAATCGGTTTGCTTTTAGCGGCCATAATATCGCCTCCTATATTGTTATAAAAATTTTATCATTTTAGTGAAGTTATGTCAATGAAAGGC
>CAYJJJ010000166.1:0-2213 GCA_964370465.1 uncultured Oscillospiraceae bacterium | reverse complement strand
CCCTACCTCGTGTCTTAAAAATTTACAGAAACCGTTCGGGCGGATATGGAATCCGCCCCTACCCAAAACACCGTCAAATATAAATATCCTAAGGGATTATTTTTCAGGTATTTACGGCGGAGCCACAAACCGATAAAATAAGCGTTTATATTAGCAAAGCTAATATAATTTTAATAAAAACATAAATAAACAGTGGGTGAAGGTGGAAAAATGAAGTTGCGCAGAAGAATTTATTTTAGCATATGGTTATCGATAATGACGCTAATTGTTGTTATGTTAGCATCTATTTATCTTGTGTACGGACGGACACTTGAGAGCAGTATGAGGACGGAAACACTGGCTAAAGCGGAGATAATAACTGTTTCGATAGACAGTTGTGACGACCCTATCCTGTATCTTGAGAGTATTGGGTATGAGAGCTCATTTAGAATAAGTTACATAGCGCCAGACGGCACTGTTTTATTCGATAGCTACGCAGATGAAGAGCAGATGGAAAACCATGCGGATAGAGAAGAGGTTATCGAAGCTCAGGCAGACGGATATGGCTTTGGTATTCGTGACTCGGCAACAATTGGACATCGTACATACTATTCAGCAATTTTGGACAACGAAGGCAATACTGTGCGAATTTCGCAGACTGCGGCAACAGCTTCAGCTATAATTTTTGATTTGTTACCGCTGATTTTGCTTTTAATACTCATAGTGCTGGTAGCTTGCCTAATAATCTCAAAAATAACGACAAATAAAATAATCGAGCCACTAAACAAAGTTGATTTCTCAAGAAACGAATCAGCATACTACGATGAGCTATCGGGATTTATGCAGAAGATAAGGGAACAGCGGACAGAAATAGAGAAGAAAAGCCGTGACCTTGAAAACTCAAAGAGCACAGCAGATACGATAGTTAAGAGTATGTCGGAGGGTGTGCTGCTTCTTGATAGTAGCGGGCATGTAATCCTCTCAAATGACAGCGCAATGGAACTTTTCGACTTTAAAGATGATTACCACAACAAAAATATTTTTGAAATAAGCAGAAACCCGAAAGTTATATCTGCATACAACGCAATAAAAGGTGGGGACAGTACCCACGAACTCTTAGAAATAAACGGTAGAATTTACAATGTTATAACAAGCCCAGTTGAAAATGATGGTGGCGGTATAATTCTGTTTATCGATATCACCGACCGTGCAAAAGCTGAAAAGCTTCGCCGTGAATTTTCTGCCAATGTTTCGCATGAGCTTAAAACCCCTCTAACATCGATAAAAGGTATAGCGGAGATGTTGCTCGGCGGCATGGTGAAAGAGGCGGATAGACTGCACTTCTTGCAGAATATCAAAGATGAAACCGACAGATTAATAGAACTTATAGCGGACATTATTAAGCTCTCTTCGCTCGATGAATTAAACACAGATATCCCTACAGAGGAGTTTAATGTATCGATTCTTGTAAAAGATGCGGCCGATAAGCTTGCAATTAAGGCGAAAGAGCGGAATGTCACTGTTGAAGTTGATGCAGAGGATCTGTTTATGCTTGGAAACCCTCAACTTATTTATGAGCTTGTCTATAATCTTACAGACAATGCAATAAAATATAACAAAGAGGGCGGGAGTGTCACTATTAAAACATTCTCGAAAGACGACAGAATTCATCTGAAATTCAAAGATACTGGAATAGGTATCTCAAAAGAGCAGATAGATAGAGTTTTTGAGAGATTTTATCGTGTTGATGAATCAAGAAATAAGAAAACTGGCGGCACAGGTCTTGGTCTATCTATTGTTAAACATATAGTCGAGCGCCACGGCGGCTATATCAACACAGAGAGTACCGAGGGCGAGGGCACAACGATAGAAATCGTGCTTTAAAATTTAAGTATTTAAAAAGAACGGACATATGGCGGCTGCCGATAAAGGTAACTTTAAAGCAAAAGAGATATGAATGAAAATTCATATCTCTTTTTGGTGTAAACTTTTAAGTTTAATTCGTGAAAAGTAGCCAAGGACAAATCCAGTATCTAAGATACCTAAACGGAGATTTTTCCAAGAATACATATCGCGAGTATTGTTCGACGATAGGCGAACGGTCTACTTCGAGCGATATAGCTATTCTTAAAAATCGTGCAGTCGTACACGGCGTTGGGGGGTGTGGGGCGATTCGCAACGCCCCACGCTTTTGCTACTTTTCGCAGTCGAAAAGTAGATGAAAATAGACGCAG
>CAYJJJ010000165.1:0-2413 GCA_964370465.1 uncultured Oscillospiraceae bacterium | reverse complement strand
TCCGCAATATTGCGGACTTTTTCTTGTTTTGTTTGAACTTATAATATTATAAAATTTTTTAAGTTGCTTAAAATTCATCTACCACTACAAAAAGCGTATTGGAAAATATTTTAAAAATCAAAAAAGCTATTCAAAGATATGTAGAGTCAATTTTGCTTCTTTTTTGCAATTCTAATATCATTACCTGAAAAACGCAGTGTGGTGAAATTGCCGGCTATTCTCGACACTATTCTATCGCTATACCGAGCGCCGAGCTCTTTGAAAATAAGATTTGTGTTTATTATAGTCGGCTTGCGGTAGTTTATTCGGCTATTTAAAATGTTGTAAAGGGTTGCGACTGAAAATTGCGTAGTGAATTCAGCGCCGAGGTCATCGAGAATAAGAAGCTCACACTCGATAAGGCTATCAATCGTATATTCGTCGTTATCAGTCCCTTGAAATCGTTCCCGCTCAAGGATAGTTAAGATATTTAGCCAGCTTGTATAGATAACATTTTTGCCCTTTTCAATAAGTGAGTTTGCGATTGCGAGGGAGAGATGAGTCTTGCCAAGACCAGTATTGCCGATAAAAAGCAAATTCTCATCGCTATTTATGAAGTTATCTACATATTTCTTGCAGTAGTTTAGGTTTTTCGCCATAACTTCACTGCTGTCGCCACTATAAAAATCAAGTGAAAAATTATCAAAAGTCGAGAGGGTGAGGGGGCTTATTTTATTGACAGTTGCAACCTGAAGTTTTTTCATCTCGCTCTTTAAGCAAACACAGAGATTTTTACCATCAAAACCGGTATCCTCACATTTTGCGCACTCAAATTTATCGCTCAGAGCATCTTTTGGTAGATTGTTTTCATCTAAGAATTTCGCTATATCCGCATTGAGTTTGTCTGTATTCTTCGAAAAATTCGCATACGAACTTTCATCAAGATTTCGTGAAACAGCCAGAGTGACCGCCGCAATACCCTGTTTTGCTATCTGGTTATCGAGCTCTTTAAGTTTTGGGTACCGCAAAAAAAGCTTTGCTCGATTATCTTCGTTTTTGCGCAAACTCTGCGCTCTGCGCTCGAAAATTATTTTTGATGCGCTGTCAAAAATCTTTTTGTCATATGGCAATCTTGTCACCTCATTTTAAATCGTTGTCTAAAAAGTCGTAGTCTATTGAGCTCGACTGTGTCTGTTCGGTCTTTGGTTTTTCCTTCGAAGCGAGTTCTTTCGTGTTTGTAATACCCTGTTTTTCCCAGTTTTTAAGCACCTTATCGATATACGCAAATGAAACTTTACCGGTAGAATCAACCGAGCGATTATACCCCTCTTTTATAAGGTCTGTGCTATATCGACTATTTAAAATCCATTCTCCGATAAAGGTTTTTTCTTTAGCGGAGAATTTCCTGTCATTTATACCAAAAAGTTTTCGAATTTTAGTTTCGGCATCTTTTTGTTTGTTTGAAGCGAGTAAATATTTCTCCGCACTATCAAGGGTTAGAATACCGTTATCGTGCCAGTTTAGAATTTCTTTTTCAATCGAGCGGATAGAGGTTTTTTCTCGATTTTTACAGTAACTTATAACATACAATACAACCTCAGGTGGCATAAGAGTCTGCTCAGTTATCGAGATTAAGCTACCCACTTCGTTATAATTAAGGCTTCTCCCTAAAATCTCCTCTGACTTCGTATGCAAAAAACGAAGGTTATCGCTGTCAGCGATTTTGGTCGCAATTTCACTGCGAGATAGCTTTGCCATTCTGTTAGTTTTTATAGTAACGTTGGTATACTCAGTTTTATGAATATTAGAAGTAACCTCTTCGACCTTCTTCTCCCCATCTGCGGCTATTTCAAGCGAGATAAGATGCAAAATAGCTTCTGTAGTTTCGTCAGATGAGAGGTTTAGCGTGGACTCAAGTTCTGCGGTTGTATAGTATTCTTTTGGGTTGCAGGCTAAAAAAACCGCAACTTTAAAAGCTGTCGGCGGTAAAATCTTTAGATATTTTGATATCAACGATTGCGGCACTGCAAAGACGCCGGCGTCAAAGGGAAGAGCGATTTTAGCTTTCATAATTCACCTCGGTAACAACTATTATAACAAACTTTTAGCAAAGAAAAAAGTGGCAATAGTTGTTTTTTTGTATTTTTTTGATATAATTGATATATGCATAATAGGAGGAATAAAAATGAAGATTGAATACAAACCAAAAGGTGTCTGTGCAAGCAATATCGAGATTGATGTTGTAGACAATAAAGTAGAGGCGATAAAAATTTCAAACGGATGCGACGGGTACTCACAAGGGCTTATGAGTTTGCTTATCGGAATGGATAAAGATGATGTAATAAAAAGACTGCAAGGAATCGACTGCCGCGGCAAAGGTACATCATGTCCCGACCAGATATCAAAGGCGCTTGAAACAGCAAACAGCTAATTA
>CAYJJJ010000164.1:0-2445 GCA_964370465.1 uncultured Oscillospiraceae bacterium | reverse complement strand
CACAGGTTATGACATTATAAAAAGCAGACTTATAAGATATAAATGCGATAGATAATACCAAAAAATCATAGTGTAAAGAGAGGTAAAAATTATGTTTAAAAAGCTGTCCCCCAAAGCTAGATGGAGGCTTGGCAATACCGTGGCATTAATTGGAATAGTTGCTTTTGTTATAGACATTCTAATATATGAATATCTGAATCTTCCGCCGACAAATATACCATATAGAATTATATCGCTCACAATTATCGGTGTTACTTGCTTTGGTGTTTATATATTAGTTAAAAGTGCCAGCGATTATTCAAAAGAAATATACGACAAAAACAAGTTACAAAAAAGGCATTTTATAATTAAAGTATGCCTCTCGCTCTTTGGAATACTGCTAATAGCAGGCGTTCCAGCAGGAATCATAACTGCTGTTATAGCCGGAGTTGGCGAACTGCCAGGATACGTGATGGGGGCCACCATCGGGGCTGGATTTTTTATTGGAATGATAGGTATTTGGCTCACTCTTAAATGGGGTATGCCCACAAAAAAACAGCAAAATGCCCATACCGATACCTTGAAATTCACAAGTTTCGAGGAGTTTAAACTCACTGCAAAAAACCACTATAACTCTAAGTGCTATGAAACCTTTTATTATGCAGATGATAGCAACCCCGAGTGTGTCACCGCTTTTTATAAAAACATCGACGGCAAATATATCGACCTTATATTTATCGCAGATATAAAAGTTCTCACACCTACTGTCCTTGATGAAGAACTACAGGATATTTTTCACAATATTATAACTATGATTAATGAGAAAATACCAAACTGCGCTGCCGGTTATACAACAGTTATCCTCTCACCAAAAAATATAACCGACTACTTCTATGAATATTTAAACAAAAATCAAGTGCTATATAAAACCTATGGCACGCTGCTTGTGACCGGCCTTTCTTTCTCTGAGCGGAAAGTTTATATTTCAAAGATGCTCGAGGGACACGGGCTTCGTGGCTACAAAATCATCTTGCCTCTTTTTTGTGAGCTGATGAAGATTGAAACCCCAGACTTTTGGAAGAAGAAAAAAAGAGGAAACGAAGATGTTTAAGAATTTGTCCCCAAAGACAAAATGGAGACTTGGCACCGCTCTGCTTGTTTCATCAGCGTTTATACTCGCTATCGCTCTGCTTTGCTACTTTGATTTTATTGCTATCAATTTTTTAACAGGTGAGCTTATAATCGTTGCAATCTGGATGGCGATACTTTTGTTTATCGCAGGTAGCGTTGCTATATTACAAAGTTGCTTTAGTTACCGCAAGAAAATCTATGATGAGCGCAAAATACTCTTTAGAAGCATTGTCATCGCAATTTTTATGGGCGTTTTTCTCCTATCTCTTATCGCCTCGATTGCCCTCCCGATAGCTATTTCAGTTGCCCGAGAGCCCCCGCAACAGCTTATCGGTTACAGCTATTACCCGCTTGTAACAGGTATGATTTTCGCTTTTATTGGTATCTGGTTTATGCTAAAATGGGACACTCGAAAGGCCTCGCAAAGTGCGCATTTTGATGTCCTCGTTTATTCGAGTTTAGAGGAGCTTAAAAGCGCATTTAGTCACCATTATAGTGAAGATGGATATCAAAATTCCCACTATGCCACCTCTCAAAACTCTGAATATATTACATACTACTTTAAGAATATCGATAATAAGTATATAGATATTGTCTTGATATGTGATATACCGTTTGTAGATGAAGAAATTTTAAATCAGCTTGATATAGCTTATAGCGATATTGAAAACTCCTGTCGTGAACTCTTGCAGATTAAAAATACTCACAAAACTATTATCCTATCGACAAAAACTAACAATGAGTATTTCCACCGCTATACCAGCGAGAATATTTATCATACATCGCCCGCTTATATGGAAATAGTTTTCATTGCGGGGCTATCCTTCTCTGAGCGAAAGGTTTATATAAGGAAGATGTTAGATGGCAGTGGACTTCAGATATACAAAAAAATGCTTTTTGATTTTTGCACTCTTATGCATATCAAAACCCCTGATTTTTGGGACAGGTAGGGCTATTTCGTTTATGTTTAAAACCTTAGTTTGCAATAATTCAAATATTTATAAGGGTGAGTAGCTTATCACCCTTAGTATTAAATCCACACTGTTTTGAGCGTGAAGCGCCCGCCCACACGAAACGCATAAAATGCGTTTTCCACCGCACGAAGTGCGGTGGGGACGACCGAACGTCGTCTGTGTGGGCGGGCGCTGCCGCTCAAATAACACAGTCTATCTTATTTGCTTATCATCAAAATATATCTACCATCGCTAATATATCTTCCATCAAGCAATCTCCCCTACTCGCTAACGGCTACCCCCTCAGCCGCCGCTATATCCGCAAGGGCACTCTCGAGCTCGCCTATTGAAGTGTTGAGCTCGCTTTTCTGCTCGGAATAAT
>CAYJJJ010000163.1:0-2610 GCA_964370465.1 uncultured Oscillospiraceae bacterium | reverse complement strand
GATGGGAGTGGTGTCCATGGGAGGTATCCAGCTCTTGTGTCGATAGTAGCGGTAGCGCCAGTTGCAGTGCAAGCGCCTTTAATGCAGTTATCAACCTTTTTAGAAGCGGCTAAAATGCAATCCTTATCCCTTCCACGGATAACATATTCAAGCACAACCTTGTCGGTTATCGTTGACGGAGATAACCCCGCCTGTTTCACCACACCATGGATATTAACAGTGCCACTTGGGTCAAAGCTATCTTTTTGCATATCAATAGCCATCATTGCAATGTTTGAAGCGGTTTGTGCATTAATTCCGTTGTGAGGGGATGCCGCATGGGTGCTCTTGCCGTTTATTGTGATAGTTTTATTGACAAATCCATTACAAGAATTATTAACTATCAAAGCCCCCTTACCGCCAGCCGCATGGCAACCGATTGCTATATCGATATCATCGAACTCATGGGTGCGAAGCCACTCATTTTTACCGCCGAGGTAGCGGATAGTGCCGTTGCCCATAAGCTTTGTTCTGGTTTCCTCATCAAGACCCTCTTCTGCAGGAACACCGCAGATAGTAACTTTACCGCCAAGCTCTTTTATAACATCGGGGTGTGAGAGCGCTTTAGCCGCACCGTAGATAGCGGCAACTTGAATATTGTGTCCACAAGCGTGAGCACCACAGGTTTCTGCATTATAAAACTTATGTGTTGGAATTGGAAGAGCATCGAGCTCACCTAAGAGAGCGATATTTTTGCCCTCTCCACCAACTATTTCCGATTTTAAACCGGTAACGGTGATTTCATCACGAACAGACAGCCCGAGTCCCTCGAGTTTTTCTTTGAGTTTTCCCGCTGTGCGAAACTCCTTGTAGCCTGTTTCGCCGTTGTGGAAGATATCTCTTCCGAATTCGATAAGCTCATCTTTGCTGTTTTCAATGATATCGCAGATTAAATTTATTGTTTTGTCCATTATTTACACCTCTTTTTCTAAATTAAATTATACAACTTAAGGCTATGCAATGTCAAATAAATAAAACCGAAAAATCGGCTAAATATAAGGTTTTTTTGTGAATAATCAGATGAATTGACAAATAATTCCGTTTATGCCATAATAAAATAATATTTAGCGACTAAATTTTTATTTATGATAGGAGATGCTTTAAATGGAGATAAAAAAACTGCGAGAGCAACACAAAATTTTTGATGAAATTCTAAAGGATAGACTCGAAAACCTAATGCCGAAACTGCTACTCGAAACAGGAATTGATATGTGGATTATCCTCTGCCGTGAATACAATGAGGACCCTGTGTTTAAAAGCATAACGCCAGCGCTTGTAAGCAGCGCTTCTCGTCTTAGCGGTTTTGCATTTACTTTAATTGATGGGAAATACGAAGCGCTATCATTATCTCGCCCAAACCCCACCCTTATGGAATACTATAAACAAGAGTACAAACACGGCGAGGAAACTCAGTTTGAGGCGATAGAGCGAATGATTGCTGAGAGGAAGCCTAGAAAAATAGCGCTTAATGTAAACTCTCACTCAGCAGAGGCAGACGGTTTATCAGGATATCTTTACGGCGAGGTTTTAAAATACATAAAAGACACTGAGGTATTAACCAACCACAATTTAGCCGTCCGCTGGCTTGAAACGAGAACCGATAAAGAAATAGCCCTCTACCCCGAGGTTTACAAGGTGGCGATGGATATTTTAGATAGAGCATACAGCCTTGAAACTATAACTCCAGGCGTTACCACCACGACCGATGTTGAGTATTTCATTATGCAGAGCATTTCTGATTTAGGGCTTGAGTTTTGGTTTAACCCATCGGTTGACTTTCAGCGCGCGGGGCTTTCAGATTTGCGTGCAAGCGGTGTTATCGAGGAGGGGGACTTGCTCCACACCGATATGGGGCTTATCTACCTTGCAGGACTTAATACCGACACTCAGCGCCTCGGCTACGTTGCCAAGAAAAAAGAGGGTGAGCAGAGTATACCAAAGGGTATTTTAGATGGATTTGCTGTGGGAAATAGGTTTCAGGATATAGTTGGCATTAATATGGAGAGCGGCAAAACCGGAAATGAGATTTTGGCAGACTCGCTAAAACAGGCTAAAGAAGAAGGTATCACGGCAACCCTCTATACCCACCCGATAGGGCTTTTCGGGCACGCACCAGGGCCTACAATAGGACTTTGGGATAATCAGAATTTTGTTTCGGGCAGTGGCGAATACAAACTTTTCGACAACACCGCCTATGCGCTTGAGCTCAATATAGTCACCGAAAACCCAGACTGGGATAATCAAAAAATGTGCTTTATGCTCGAGGAAACAATTCTCTATAGAAACGGCGATATCGAGTATCAAGATGATAAAAGAGCGCAGATTAAGCTGATTATTTAAAAGTGCGAATATCTATATTTTAAATAGAGTTTTAACTTCGAAAGTATAAAAATAAATATGCAAAACTAAAAAGCTGTAATGCTACGAGTAGTAGCGTTACAGCTTTTTGCATGGCTATCTTTATTTTATCCCTCGTGGGAGGAGCAGAGCCCCTCCCCTACTAATAATTTCTAATAGTAAACCCCAGTATTAGGGCTTATTGGTGACGCATTTCCCACTATCGTAAAGCCT
>CAYJJJ010000162.1:0-2617 GCA_964370465.1 uncultured Oscillospiraceae bacterium | reverse complement strand
TCAACAGCGCTAAAGCTTGAAATAATGTCGTCTAAGCTACCACCTGCAAAAATTGTTATCAAGTAGCTTGTCATATAGTTGCCGTTCTTCTGGCAGTAGTAGTTTATATGTATATCTAAATCTTTGTAGTATGACTCCATTATCATGAAAGTCTGTCCTGCGAATTCACCCTCGTAATAATCTTCAAACTCTATGTTAACACCGGGCTGTGATGAAATAACCGTAGACTTAGCTATATCAAAATACTCTTCAACCGTATACTCAGAGCCACCTGGTACCATACTCAAATTCTCATGGAGTATCATAACACTACTTCCTGTCAAAGAGTCTGTCGCCCACATTTCATATATATTCTGCATTTCTAAGATTTTTTTCTCAAACTCAGTTGGGTCGAGTAGTTCCTCCATGCTAAGACCCATAGTAGCTGATATCTCCTCATCAGTTGCAAATACCCAATCATCCGATGGTGCCGTAAATGTTACACCGAGATATTCAGATGTGAAGGTATCGTCTTCAACCACACCTCTTATGAGGGTATCTTCGCTGCCACCGCACGATACTAATAACACAGAAAACGCAAGAACCAATGCTACTATAATTTTCTTCATTTTTTCCTCCTAATTGTGATTATTGGTTAACGGTAATATACTGCTAACTCCTAACAATAATATCACAAATCGCACGGAAAATCAAACTAATATCCTATAATTTAGTAATTTTTTCACAATTCGGAAACTTACCCTATTCATTCTCGATAGCGTTTATTATCTCCGTCTTGTATCGCAAAAACTGCTCGGATAGCGCAAAAGAATTATCCCGCGCACCGTCCCACTCTATCTTAAACTGCGCAGTTATCTCACCTGGATCATTTGATAGGATATAAATTCTGTCCGATAATAAAATCGCCTCGCTCACATCGTGGGTTATAAGAAAAGCAGAACTGCCATGGCTTTTTTGAACTCCCTTAAACCATCCGTGCAACTTCTCTTTAGTTATAGCATCAAGTGCCGAGAAAGGCTCATCGAGCAGCATAACTTCATCGGTATATAGGTAAGCACGAAGCAATGCCGCACGCTGACGCATACCGCCCGAGAGCTGAGAGGGGTATTTCTTTTCATTCCCTAAAAGCCCAAACTCCGAGAAGTGAGAGATAGCTCGCTCCCGTGCCTCTTTTTTAGAAACACCCGAAAGCCTTAGTGGGATAGATGCATTGTCGGCAATATCTAAAAAAGGCAGTAACAGGTCTTTTTGTTGCATATATGAAATTTTACCGACACTGCCAGTTATATCCTCACCATTTAGCGAAACACTGCCACTATCAGGCATCAAAACCCCTGATAGAATATTGAAAATCGTCGTCTTACCGCTACCGCTAACCCCTAAAATCGAAACAAGCTCTCCTTTATTAAGTGTTAGCGAAACGTTTTTCACAACCTCTTTACCATCAAAGCTCTTGCTTATATTTAAAGCCTTTAAAACTTCCATTTATAACCCCTACTGTGGTAGATAGTCGTTTGAATATCCGCTGCTGCCAAGCTCTTTTTCGAGAATTCCATTCTCAAAGCACCAATCGTAAAATCCGCTCCAACGAGCATCGTCGATAGTGCCCCACGCATCTTTTTCCGCTGTGTATTCATCAGCTAAAAATTCCATGCTCGCTGTGATTAGCTCGATATCAAGCTCCGGCACTTCTTCTACAAGGATTTCAGCCGATTCGGTCGGGTTTTCTATCGAGTAGTTATATCCCTTTGAAACTGCTCCCATAAATGCCTTTGCAGTTTCTGGGTCGGTTTCTAAAAACTCGTTGTTCGCAACTATTATCGGTGTGTAGAAATCAAGGACAGGTAGCGCATCTGAAAATCTTATAAAGTTGTATTCAACATCTGCAAGCTCTGCCGCCACAACATCCCAAGCCTCATAAACCCAAATAGCGTCAACTGTTGTGGTTATAGCAGATATTGCGTCCACCGCACCGGCTGGAACTTTATTTAAAAGCTCATAATCAGCACCCTCTGCCGACATGCACTCTCTAATCATCGCCTGCTCTATCGGGATATCCCATGTTGAATAAGAAGCGCCCTCAAGGTCTGCAAAGCTCTCGATTCCCTTTTCTTTAAGCGAGATAATGCCTGATGTATTGTGGTCAATTATCGTTGCAACTGCTGTTATCGGAATAGGGTTATCCGCCGCGAGTGCAAGCCCTAAATTCTCCTGAAAAGATATACCAAACTGCGCATTGCCACTTCCAACAAGCGCTTCCGCTCCATCTTCTGGCGGCTGAATTATCGAAACATTGAGTCCCGCCTCTTCAAAATATCCCAAATTTTGCGCAACATAAAGTCCTGTGTGGTTTGTGTTCGGTGTATAGTCGAGCACTATTGTTATATCGGTAAGTTCACCGCTCTCACTGCCACTCGCTTCGCCCTCACTGCTGTCAACAGCATTGTCGTCACCACAAGCGGTTAAACTCAAAACCATTACTGTGGTTAAAATTAAAGCTAATATTTTTTTCATTATAATCTCCATTCTGTGCACAGCACAAATAGTTTTGAATAATCTCCGTACAGAATGGAGATTATTAGGCATCTGCCGGCTGTGACGGCAGGCCATAAGATAA
>CAYJJJ010000161.1:0-2620 GCA_964370465.1 uncultured Oscillospiraceae bacterium | reverse complement strand
TATTGTAAGAGATAATTCGAAGCGATAGCAAGAAGTGCGACAATATTGCAAGAGGACAGGGCTCTGCTCTTGCCGAAAGGTTTTCGCTGATTTTTTAATTTTGAGGTAGGGACAGGGCTCTGCTCTGTCCGCCTTGTATCTAACAATTTATTGCATTGGTGCGGGCGGCCGATGACCGCCCCTACAGAACATTTAAAGGATACCCCAAATTTTTCGGAATGCACACAGTGCATTCCCTACAATACTACAAGGTGAGTTTCTGCATCTCATATACAGATTATTTATATAATATTTAGAAGAAATATTATATAAATTTGCCGTTTGCCCAGTTGCCACGCAGTGGCGAGGGCAAGGCATTAAGATGAGTTTATAAATAATCATAGCGAAGTGGAGATTATTTATATAATTGGTAGGAGGTAGATAAAATGAAAAAAGATTGGCTGTTTACCGATGACGAAAGTATTTGTAATTTTCGAAGCGTAGGTTTGCTAATCCGTGATAATAAAATTCTTGTTCAGCGTGACAAAAATGGTGCGGAATATGCTTTGCCAGGTGGTCATGTGATTATTGGCGAAACTGCTATTCAGTCACTTATAAGAGAATACAAAGAGGAAACGGGTGCTGATATTATTTGTAAAGATTTAATTTTTACAGAAGAATGTTTTTGGGGATGGAAAAATAAATTAACACATACTATTGCATTTTATTATATAATTGAACTTATGGATAAAAATGGTATTCCCGATACTGGTGAGTTTGTTTCTCAAAAGGATAATTGTGATGTCGTTTTAGGGTGGATGCCAATTGAAGAGTTGAATAATATAACTATTTATCCTCCATTTTTGAAAGATGAAATTAACAATTTGCCAAAACATACCAAACATTTTATTTCTAAAGAGTAATTTATCTGCGCTTCAAAATGAACATACCCCACATAAAACAAAACTACCACTATCAAAAATTGATAGCGGTAGTTTATTTCTTTTATATTATCTGTATGGTAGCTATTTATATCTCGTCCATCTCTAAAATTTCACCTATCTGATGGATAATTATATCTTTTGCAAGCAGTGTTAGTTTATCTCCGTATTCAAGAGTTGTGTTACCACGGGGGATTATAAGCTCATCGCCACGTGTAAGGGTTACGATGATAAGGTCTTCCGATAGCCCTAGCTCAGCCAAGCTCTTGCCAGCGTGGATATAGTTGTCAGGGAGAGTGACTTCAATTAGCGAAACTTCTCCTCTGTGTAAGCTCATAAGATTTTTAATAGGAGAGAGGTCAACCTCTCGCTCAAGTAGCCTTGATATATTATCGGTTGAAGAGATAACGATATCAACTCCGAGTTGCTTCATTATATTAACATTTTTTGGGTTGTTAACTTTTGCTACTGTTCGCCTTGTGTTGAACTTCTTTTTGGCTAGCTGACATACAATGAGGTTGTCCTCATCTTGCCCAGTAACACCTACAACAGCGTCCGCCTCTTTAATGCCTGCTTTGCGAAGTCCATCTATTGTTGTGGCATCCGCACATATAATAGGTATATCGAGTTGGTTTGCAAGCCTTGTGCATAGTGCTCTGTTCTCTTCTATAAGATGTGGGGTGTGTCCGTGTTCAAGGAGTGTCTTCACCAGGTAAAATCCAATTTTACCGCCACCCGCTACAATTACATTCATATTAATCTCCATTCTGTGCACAGCACAAATAGTTTTGAATAATCTCCGTACAGAATGGAGATTAATCGATCTTTCGAGATAGAATTAAGCTGTCCCCTGAAAGCAGTTCAAATTCATCGGTGATATCGTGGTAGACATCGCCGTTGCGGTAAACTGCAAATATCTTTTCTGAAAGCGTTTTTTTAACTTCTCCGATATTGCTCTGCGAATACTCTTCTGGAAGTGGGTAGTCGAAGAAACCGAAAGTGTGAAAGCCTATATGAATTGTTCGAGCGTTGCCGTCTTCAAGAAGATAGTTTCGAACGGTATCAACAGTCATATTTGTAGGGCAAATTGTGTTGAGCCCGAAATGTGAGAAAACATCCTCACGTGCAGGGTCATAAATTCTGGTTACTACTTTATTTACATTGAAAATCTCTTTGGCAACTTGAGATACCATTATATTAACGTTGTCATCGGGGGTCATAGCGGCAAGTGCATCGCAGTTTTCTATTCCCGCACTGCGCAGTATATCTTGGTCTATTGGAATTCCGGTAACGGTAAGCCCTGAGAAATCGTCATCGAGCTGAGAGAAAGAACGCTCATCTTTATCGACGAGGGAAACATCATGCCCCTCTGCTGATAAGACACAGGCAAGTCTGCTACCAACTTTACCGCAGCCTACTATTAATATATTCATATTGAATATTCTCCTTATAAATTGATAAATAGTCTTTAGCTATTATTCTTTAGTCATTATTATATACGCTGTTTTGAAAAAAATAAAGACTAAAGTTATTAAAAAAGGTAAAAAAATCGACATTTAATTTACAGTTAGTTATTAAATGCCGCAATATTATATGATAAATACTTTGTGTAATAATATAATTATGTTTATGTAAAAAAAGTTTAAAAAAAGTGTTGACATAGGGGTGGTGGTGTGATATTATGATTAAGCCGCTAAACG
>CAYJJJ010000160.1:0-2624 GCA_964370465.1 uncultured Oscillospiraceae bacterium | reverse complement strand
GTGGTTGCGGAACTAGGATTCGAACCCAGACAAACAGAGTCAGAGTCTGCCGTGCTACCGTTACACAATTCCGCATTGCTTAGTTATTATATATTTTTTTTGAAAATTTGTCAACTTTTTATTGTAATTAGCAAAGTTTTATTCTATAATGATATTAAGCTATATTTATTAATAAGGTTAACCGTTTTACCCGAATAATAATATAACATATTTCCATTTTGTATGTAGGTTGTGTTCTCTATCTCGTAGTGAGGTTCAGTTGAAAGAAGGTTTTGTTATGAGAGCGACTATTAAAGATATTGCAAAAATGGTAGGTTTATCCCCTGCGAGTGTTTCACTTGTGTTGAATAACAAGCCATGTAAAATCAGTGAGGCTTCGAGGGCGAGAATAAAAGCAGCAGCAAAAGAGCTCCACTATCGTCCAAATCAAATAGCTCAAAACCTAAAATCGAGGCAAAGTAATTCGATTGGACTAATTGTTGCGAATATAAGAAACGATTTTTACTCCTCCTTCGCAAAAGGAGTTGAGGAGAGTTGTCGTAAAAATGGAAAAACACTCACTATCTGCAACTCGAATTTCGACGAGCTTGAATGCCTTGAGATAATGTATGGCAAAGGGGTAGACGGAGTTATAATGTGTCTTGCTTCAACAAGCAATAAAGAGGAGATTGAACAGGCAGTCGCGTCACTTGAGGATAACGGTGTTCCTTACTTTTTGCTTGATAAAACAGCAAAAGGTGAACACTCGAACTTTGTTTTGACCGACCATCTAACCGGCGGCTACCTCGCTACAAAACATCTTATAGAGAACGGACATAAAAAAATTGCCTGTATCACAGGTCCTGCGCATATCGAAGGGTCAAAAAGCAGATTTTTAGGGTATAAGAAAGCGCTTGAGGAGGCGGGAATCGAAGTTGACGAAAACCTTATAATCAAAGGTGCTTATCAATACGAAGATGGCTATGAAAATGCTGAGAAAATTATTGAAATGAAAGGCGTCACTGCTATTTTTGCTTTTAACGATATGCAGGCGTTCGGTCTTTATAATAAACTCAAAGAACTCGGCAAGAATATCCCCGACGACTACTCAATAGTAGGCTATGATAATCATCTCTATGCAACGCTTATAACCCCTCCGCTCACAACTGTCCACCAACCTGTTTTCGATATGGGTGTCAAAGCGGGAGATGCCATCTGCTCCTTACATATTGACGGCGATATAACTGTTCCGCCAATCGTTTTTGAGCCGAACTTAGTTGCGAGAGAAAGCGTTAAAAAAATCAACTAACAATATGAAACTTAGCAAAACACAGGTACAAAGAAAAATTGTATCTGTGTTTTTTTGATGAAAAGTAAAACAATTTACCCAAAAATATATCGATTTTTTGTGTAAATCGCACTACTGACTTGTTGTAAGTTTGTACAGAATTGAGCCAGCTGTTGTTTGACTTTGTTGCTGCTTCGATGATAAAATTATTGTATAAGGTTACACATTCAATCAGTTTAGTTACATTTCCGAACTATATAGGTAAGTTATTATGAAAAGAAAAAATATTGCACTCACTCTAATATTATTATTAATCTTCACAACACTTCCAAACTTCCAGATTGTACAGGGTACCCCCATATCATACGGGTTAACCGTTGGAGGGGTAGCGGTGGATGAAACAAATGCAAGTGATATCCCAGTTGCAGGCGGCACAGCAAGCTATACGCCGGCTGTCGGGGGAACACCCGCGAAACTGACGCTTAGTAGCACCACTATAACAGGTGCTATAATAACAGATGAAAATCTGACTATCGAGTTTAATGGTACAAGCAGTATATCGGCAAGTGGTGGTTATGCTATCCGTCCTGTTAATACCGAAATGTCTACTGGAAATACGATAACGCTCACATCGTCTACCAATGGAACTCTTTCCGTTACAGGACAGGGCGGTATCTTTATGACAACTGTTATGCAGAGTGGTAATGTTGATATCGATGCGACTTCATGGAATGGTATTTATGGGTCGGTATCTTCGAGTGGCGGAGTTTTAGACGTTTATAGCGAATCATCATTTGCGCTGTTTAGCGGTGTTGCTACGAGTAATGTAAATGCTGTCGTCAATGCTTCAAGTAAAAACAGCTCTGCAATCAGCGGATCTGTTCGTGTGTATGGCGGTGCAGTTACTGCAATTAGCGAAAACGGATATGCCGCAACCGCAGCTATTACTGTAAACTGTGGCTACTTCGAAGGAGTTGGCACAGTACAAGCTTTGGCACTAGATGCAGGCACAGATACCACAGCGGTATCTGGTGCGATGTATGATTTTGGCGACTCAAAAGAAACTGCTACAAAAAATGTTTCCCCGATTCCAACTGGTCACTCTGCTAACAAATATATAAAACTCCACAATAGCAGTTGTGGAGATGGCGGAACTGGCGGAACTGGCGGAACTGGCTATACTGGTGGAACTGGCGGAACTGGCGGAACTGGTGGCACTGGTAGTACTGGCGGAACTGGTGGTACAGGCGATACTGGTGGAACAGGAGAAACTGGTGGCACTGGCGCAACAGTTGCCACTGACAGAACTGTCGATACAGCCGGAACAGCCGATAATCGTCGAACAGGCGATACTGGT
>CAYJJJ010000159.1:0-2741 GCA_964370465.1 uncultured Oscillospiraceae bacterium | reverse complement strand
CGACAAACTCTTGTTTAATATCATTTAGATTAACTTCATACCCTGCCATTAAACCTATCTGTGCGATACCGTGACCCATGTCACCAGCACCAATAACGGCGATTTTTTTAAGATCTGCAAGTTTCATTTTATCCTCCTGTTTTTAATCAAAATTTCTCAACTGCAAAACAAATAAATAAATTAATTGATTTAACAGCACAAAATCCAATTAACCTTGCAGCTTATAATATGTGGAAGCTTTAAGACTAATTAAAGCAATTATATTACTTTTTTATAGCTGGTGCAATGTTACCGACTATAGAATGAAATAATAATAATTGTGCCCCGTAATAGTAACTTTTTTCGTGTTAAAAACAAGGGATATTCTGTGCATATTTTATGAAATAATAAGTATTTGGTTGTTTTTTACGGAAAGATGTGTTAAAAATTGAGTAAAATATATAAAAATAAAATTAAACTAATTGTGTGGTTGATTTAACTGCTTTTGTTATATATAATAAAAGTCGATTGGTATTATATAGTATGATTAAAATGGGGGAATTGAATGTTGGGATTCGGAGAAAATATGATCTTTATCGAGCAAAATGATATTGACGGTATTAAGCGTATTATTACAAATGTTAAAGAGCTTATTGACAGAGAGATAAATATAATGAACAGTGAGGGGTATATCATAACCTCGACAAACGCAAAAAGAATTGGGAAATACCATGCGGGGGCTGACTACCTTTTAAGAAATGAGCTCAATCAGCTGATTATTGATAAGGACAATGTTTCGCAGTTTGAGGGTTGTATAAATGGGATAAACTTGCCTATTGCTTTAGAGAGCCGAGGGAAAATGGTTGTAGGAATTTCTGGAGAGAAGGGCGAAGTTGAGGTATTTGGGAAAATTGTTCAAGCATTTATTGAAGAGCAGTTAAACAGACTTTATTCAGCACAGATGGCAATGAAAAACACCGAGATGAGAAATGCATTTCTTGCGAGTTGGTTGTTATCAGATAAGGTAGTTGACGGGCGTGAGCTGACACTTAGTGCGGAGCTTTTTGAAATAGATATAAAAGCGCCAAGGGTAGTGGCGGTAATTTCAAGACATAAGACAGTTGACGATAAAAAGAAAAAAGCTAGTGCAATCTCTATGCATTCAATGCAGACGAATTTGAATCTTTTTTCCAACATTGAAGGAATAATACTATCGAATTCACAAGATGCAGTTGTCGCTGATTTTGGCTATTACTATTTATGTATATTCACTGTAGAGCGCGGTAAAAAAATAACATCAATTATTGATAAGTGTCGTGATTTTGCATCAGAGTACTATGATACAAGTATTTCAGTTGGAGTAGGAACTGCAGGCATAGGTCTTGAAGGGATTAAAAATTCTTTTGGCGAAGCAAAGCTTGCTTGTACCGTTGCGAGTAGAGCAAAGGATGATTATATAAAATTCTACTCAAGTGTCGATAGCGATATTCTACTGTCGCTCCTGCCCAAAAATTATAAAAAGCTTATTTATAATGAGATATTCAACAAGATTAATGATGATGAAAAACAAGAAGCTATGCAGCTGCTGGCAAGCTATTTTGAAAACGATGGTTCAATTATCGGAATGGCGTCTCAGATGTTTATCCATAAAAACACAGTCCAATATAGACTAAATAAACTTGCAGATCTAATTAACCTCGATGTTAGAAAAACTCCTGATATGATCTGGCTATATTTGATGCATAAGCTATATGAGGGTGAAGGATTAAATTAACAGTGAGGAGAAAAGATGAAACCACTTAAAGGAAAAGTTGCGGTAGTAACAGGTTCGGATAGAGGAATTGGATATGGAATTGCAGATGCACTTGCAAAAAAAGGTGCAGATGTTCTGATTAATGGGCTAACAGAAGAGTTGCTAATAGAGGCTGCAGATAGCCTTCGTCTGCACGGAACTAAAGTAGAATATATTTTGGGGGATGTTTCGGTTAAAAACACCGCAACTGCAATTGTTAAAAAAGCATGTGATTGCTTTGGCAAGATGGATATCGTTGTCAACAATGCCGGTATAAACATCGATGTCATTTTTCATAAAATGAGCTTTGATGATTGGCAGCAGGTTATTGATGTGAATCTTTCAGCTGTTTTTTATCTGTCACAACAGGCGGTAAAGTATATGAGAGAACAGAGTTCGGGTCGAATTATCAATATATCTTCGGTAAGTTGGGAAGGCAATATAGGTCAGGCAAACTATGCTGCTGCAAAAGCTGGAGTTATAGGACTGTCAAAAACGATTGCGAAAGAAAATGCTAAAAAAGGGATAACTTGTAATACTATCTGCCCTGGATTTATCGATACCGACATGACAAGAGGAATACCTACAGAGTATTGGGAGGCGGCAGTTGCAAAGATACCAATGGGATATCCTGGAAAGCCTGAGGATATTGGCAACATGGTTGCTTTTTTAGCGAGCGATGAAGCTTCATACATAACTGGCGAAGTTATAAACGTGGGCGGAGGATATAAATTGGGATAGAGCTCTGTTACAGAGAACAGTATTAAATAAATTTGTTTGTCCCGCAGTTTTATATTTGAAATGTCGCTTTAAAAAACTTTGATTATAGTATATAATATTAGTCGAATTTAAAAAGGGGTGGAAGTCTTGAATTTAAATAATAATTTGCAAAACATTAATGACAGTATTGATAAAGATTGCGTAGCATACCCATGCATGCAACAAAATCTCTATGAAATGTTAATAGATA
>CAYJJJ010000158.1:0-2765 GCA_964370465.1 uncultured Oscillospiraceae bacterium | reverse complement strand
CCATCATCAACTGAATCTTCATATAGAAGACGGGTAACTATTCTACCCTTTAGAAGATGCTCTGATACGATTTCCTCGATATCATCTACCTGAACTGTGCTATAAAATGAACCCTCCGGATAGATTACAACGACAGGGCCTAGCGCACATAGCCCGAAACAACCTGTCTGGATAACCTTACATTCCTTTTCAAGTCCATTTGCTGAAATTTCGTTTTCAAATTTTTCTATAATCTTTTGGCTTCCCGATGAATTACAACCGGTTCCGCCGCAGACAAGAATATGTGAACGATACATACTATTCCTCCTTATTTTACTGCTCCGATTGTATATTCTTCGACAACATTGCCGTTTACAAGATGGTCAGCAACTATCTTTGCAACTTTATCAGCTGTCATTTTAACATATGTTACCTTCTCTTTGTCGCCCTCATAAACCTCAACAACAGGCTCATACTGGCAGATACCGATACATCCTGTCTGTGCAACAGAAACATCGAGTAATCCTCTTTTTGCTACTTCATCTGAAAAAGCTGTTAAAACCGGTCTTGCACCTGCAGCGATTCCACATGTAGCCATACCAACAACAACTCTTATACTTTTCCCATCAGCATCTCTCATGTTAACGCCTGATTTTAGTTTGTCTTTTAATGCACGAAGTTCTTCTAAACTCTTCATTTATTTCTACACCTCCGATAAATTATTTTCATTTTCGAATAGATAATCTCGGATAAACGCCACAACCTCTGGGTTGTTTAGCGGAATATCTCCGAGCTGTTCTCGCATCTGCGTGGTTTCTAAACTGTACTCCTTGCCATCAAGACTTCTCTTAAAGATAAAATCAAGATGTGGGTTTGCTTCAATTAGCAAAACAAACGTCGAAACAATATCACCAAGGGGCATACAGTCGATATTATCTAAATTAAAGGTAGCGGTAACGCAAGTTCCAATGCCGACTTCCGATTTAATATCGAAACTCCCGCCGCACTGCTCTGCCGCCATCTTATAAAAAGGAAGCCCAAGCCCTACATTCCTCGTCTTTCGAGAGGTATAAAAAGGGTCGACAACCTTTTCTAAAACTTCACTGCTCATCCCGCAACCGTTATCTTTTATCAAAACACTGAGCAAAAACCTCTCCTGTGAAACCTCAATTTCAATTAGAGGGGCACCTGCCGCTATGCCGTTTTGTGCGATATCGAGTATACTCAGCGAAATCTCTCTCATACTACATACCGTATTTTTTGAGTATTCCCGGTACATCGTCAACAACAAGCTTGCCGTATACATCTTCGTTGACAGTTAAAACCGGTGCAAGACCACAAGCGCCGATACAGCGACAATCCTCAAGTGAATATTCACCGTCAGCGGTACATTCTCCGTTGCTAATCTTGAGTATCTCTTTGAATTTGTTCGAGATATCACCCGCTCCCTTAACATAGCAAGCGGTGCCAAGACATACCGAAATTTTGTACTTACCTTTTGGATTTAGTGAGAACTGCGAATAGAATGTTACTACACCGTAAATCTCCTCTATCGGTATCCCCATCTTCTTTGAAACCATTGTCTGAACTTCAATAGGCAGATATCCATAAATCTCTTGAGCCTCTTGAAGGACAGGCATAAGCGCACCTTTGGTTTCTTTAAATTGCGCAACAACAGCACTTAATTTTTCTTCCTGTTCTGCTGTTCCAGCAAAAGGTATTTTGCTTTCTAATTTTGCCAAATTAATCCCTCCTAAACTTTGTTAAAAATTAAACAAGTGTCATAGAGTCATTATATCATAATTCGATGAAAAATGCTATATAAAAAAAGAAAAAAATTACATATTAAAGCCCCATTTTATCTACTAAAACAGTATACAAAACGCAACTTTACAAAAACTATTGATTAAATTTTAGGCAAAGTGTATACTTAGGATAAATATATGTTAAACAGAGTTTTTTTTGGGAGTAGTTATGGATATTAAAAAATTATCAGAAATTATAGAGGCAGAGATTCTATCGGGCGAGGAGTTTCTCGCAAGGCCGATAAAAACAGTATGTGGTAGCGATATGATGAGCGATGTTTTGGCATTCGTCAAAGATCAGTCAGTCCTTTTAACTGGACTTGTCAACCCTCAAGTTGTAAGAACTGCTGAGATGATGGATATGCTATGTATTGTTTTTGTGCGAGGAAAAAGACCGAGTGAAGAGATGATAAAACTTGCGCAGCAAAAGGATATGGCAATACTTACCACCGAGCTTACAATGTTCACCGCTTGTGGTAGGCTTTACGAGGCAGGGCTTTCAGGCGGGGCGAGAAACTGATGAGTAGAGAGATACATTATCATTTCGATGTTCCAGGTGACGACTTCACCCGTGCCGGCGAAGCTTCAAGTAGCACTAAAATGAGCCTTAAAAAACTAGGCCTTTCCCCAGAGCTTATTCGGAGGGTCGCTATTGTTATGTATGAGGCGGAGATTAACTGCGTTATCCATGCAACGGGCGGCACAGCTGACGTTACAATTGACGGCGATAAGATAGTTGTTGTTATAAAGGATACAGGCCCTGGAATAGAGGATATAGAAAAAGCTATGACTGAAGGATTTTCAACAGCTTCAAACGAGGTGCGTCAACTTGGATTTGGCGCTGGAATGGGACTTCCGAACATCAAGAGATATAGCGACCATTTGATAGTTGATTCCACTGTCGGCGTCGGCACAACGGTTACTGCGACAATAAATCTGAAATAGCAAATTAGCGAGGGCGAACAGAAACTATCGGTGAGA
>CAYJJJ010000157.1:0-2774 GCA_964370465.1 uncultured Oscillospiraceae bacterium | reverse complement strand
TAGCTTCTTTTGGTGTTTCTGTGATGATTTTTTCTTCTATTTTTTCATATTCTAAGGGTTCATTATTAAATAATTCTTCTAATCCTCTTCCTAAGGCTCTTCTTTTATTATTGTCCATTTCTTTCAATCACTTCCTCTGCTAATTTTAGATAAGCTTCTGCTCCTTTACTTTTCGGGTCATATACTATAATCGGTTCTCCGTGTGACGGTGCTTCTGTTAATCTAATTAATCTTGGTATTATTGTGTTATAAACTCTTTCTTTGAAAAATTTACGAATATCTTCTACTACTTCAAAACCTAGATTAGTTCTAGCATCTAACATTGTCAATAGAACACCCTCTATATCTAAATTAGGATTTAGCGATTTTTGAGCTAACATAATAGTATTTAACAATTGCATAATACCCTCTAAGGCAAAAAATTCACATTGTACAGGAATTATTACTGAATTCGACGCTGTTAAAGCATTTGTAGTAATTAATCCTAATGATGGTGGACAGTCAATAATAAGATAATCATACTTTGAACTTACTTGATCAAGATATTTTTTCAATTGTTTTCCTTTTGAAAAAGTTGGATCGTTTTGTCCTTTTTCCATCAATTCAATATCTACACCCGCTAAATTAATAGTGGCAGGTAAAATAAAAAGATTGTCAAAATTAGTTTGTATGATTGCTTCATCTATTGGACATTTTCCAATTATAACATCATATATACTCTTTTCTATTTCACCTTTATTAATACCTACTCCTGTAGTAGTGTTCCCTTGTGGATCCAAATCAATTAAGAGAACTTTTTTATTTAATACGGCTAATGACGCTGAAAGATTGATACTTGTAGTTGTCTTCCCAACTCCTCCTTTTTGATTTACTAATGAAATAATCTTTCCCACTTTTACATCACCTTTTTCTTTTAATAGTTATGTTAATATTGTAACAAAAAAGTAGACATTTATCTACTTTTTTCTCACTTATTTTTATTTACTTTGATTATAATTTGATATGTATCCTCAAAATCCATTTCTTCTACATTAACGCTAAAGCCTTTTTCCTCCAAGTTTTTAACTTTTTCACGAACTTCTGTTATTGCATTTATTAAAGTAGGTCGTGTATTTTCTAGTGTTTCTTCTATTATTTGAGGTTCTATTGCTGGTTCTGGTTGTAATTCCTCAGTTAACGGTGTTAATTCTATTGGAGAAAACGGTGGATGGTTCGAATCATTATCATTATTTATACCTACTAATGTGTCAAATATTGGTTTTTCTTTAACTTCTCTATCAAATATATCAGTATTTTCTAATGATTCAACGCTAGGTTCTAGAGACTCTATATTGTTTCCTAATAAGAAATCCAATCCTTTTTTTGAATTTTCCTCTGTTTCTCCTACTGAAATATTGGTACTTCCACTGTCTAATTGTTGGATTTTTGCATCTTCTTCATCGATTTCTTTTTGGATTTTTGCTAATAAACTATCTAATCCCATTTCCTCATTTGAGTTTGTCGGAATATTAGAAACTACATCTTCATGATTAAATGCTGGTATTAGCGTATTAACATCTTCTGATATTAATTGTGGTTTTAATTCTTCTTCTAATTCTTTTACTGTCATTCTATTATTAATAATTTTATTTAATAGTAATATTTGATCTTCTTTATTTTTTACATTTAACAAGCTTCTAGCATGTCTTTCAGATATTTTTTCCTTTAATAATGCATCTTGTACTTCTTCTGATAATGATAAAAGTCTTATTTTATTAGCAATTGCTGGTTGACTTTTTCCCATTGTTTTTGCTAGTTCTTCTTGGGTTAACTCATCTAATTCCAATATTTTTTGATAAGTTCTAGCTTCTTCTATTGATGTCAAATCTTTTCGTTGTAAATTTTCTAGAAGTGCTACTTTGGAACTTTCTTTATCATCTAAGTTCTTTACTATCGCAGGAATTTTAGTTAAACCAGCAATCGCAGAAGCTTTATATCTTCTTTCTCCTGCTATTATTTCATATTTTTCTCCAATGTTTCTAACAATGATCGGTTGAATTATTCCATGCTCTTTTATAGATGCTGCTAGTTCATTCAATGCTTTTTCATCAAAAACTTCTCTCGGTTGAAATCTGTTGGGGATTATATCTTCTAAATTTAATAATACTACTTCATTTTCTGATAGCATAACAAAAACACCTTCTTATCTTTTTATTCTTATATTTTATATTATAACAAAATAAAAACAGTTAAACAACCTTTTTTTTAACTGTTTCTTTTTACTTGATATTTTAATATATTACGAATACTCTCTTCTTTCGGTAGATTAAACGATTCTATTCTAATTAATTCAATATTGTATTTTTGATATAGTTTTTGCGCTTCTTTTTCTTCTTCTTCTATGTTTCCCTTTAATGGAATGAAATACCCTTTTTCTTTTACTGCTCCTATTGTATAACTAAATAGTTTATCCAACCTTGCTACCGCTCTAGAAGTTACAACATCATACTTTGAATCTGTTTTACAAAATTCTTCTCCTCTTGCGTGAACTGTTTTAATTTCTTTTAAATTTAATTGATTTATACATTCATCAAGATATTTGATTCTTTTATTTAAAGAATCTACTAATGTTACTTTCAGGTTTGGAAAAACTATTTTTAATACTATCCCTGGAAATCCTGCTCCTGTTCCTATATCGCATAATGTTTCTATTTTTGTCAAATCTATTACTTTTTGAAGGGTTAGACTATCATAAAAGTGTTTTAAATATACTTCTTCTTCTTCTGTTATTCTTG
>CAYJJJ010000156.1:0-2784 GCA_964370465.1 uncultured Oscillospiraceae bacterium | reverse complement strand
CCAACACCCGTGCCAACAAACCCTGCAATATCACCTGCCACAGGGGTTTACAATAAATAATAGTGGTCTTTTAATATTATTTGCATATTTATAGCAAAATTAATTCACTCCCAAATTGCAACTAAACAGAAAATTTAAGCAAAAAAGTCGTTGCCCTCTTTATGAATGGGCGACGACTTTTTGGTTTTCAAAATAAATATTAAACGTTATTCAAATGTTGTTAGTTGGTTGTATTTTCGATATAGCGTTTTCGATTTTTAAATCCTCTGCTGGAAATTTCTTTGACGGTTGATATTATGATAAATGCGTTGGGGTCAATATTAAGAATAATTCTGTCGAGCCTTATCATTTCTCTGTTTGATAATATTAGCAACTAATAAGGTTACCCAATAACCGCAGTTGCCTCTATCTCGATATGTCCCTCTGCGCCAAAACTTCCACAGGGGATAATAGCCCTTGCCGGTTTGTGGTCGCCAAAAAACTGCGCATAAGCGGTGTTTACCTCATCCCAAAGACCGATATCCGAGATGAAAACAGTGAGTTTTGCGATATCGGTAATACTGCCACCTGCCGCTTCGACGATATCTTTGATGTTTTGTAGTGCCACTGTTGTTTCCCCGGCAACTGTCGGCGCTATTTTATCGGTCACTGGGTCGTATCCCATCTGTCCTGATACGAATAAAAATCCATTTTTTAGAATACCTTGGCTATAGTGGCCAGCTGGTGCGCAAGCTTTTTCTGTAAATATTTTTTTCATAAAAAACTCCTTTGTTTTAGTTATTGTTTAATTATAATGGAAGATGTGTCTTTTTGCAATTAGTTTAAAAAATGGTTGACAGATTCATAAGTTTGCCGCATTATAGAGATAAATAATTTTAGGAGGCGAGATATGAACAGCGATTATGAAAAATTACTTAAATGCACAGAGATTGTCAAAAGCAAGATAGGTGACTTCAAACCGAAAATTGCTTTGGTGCTTGGAAGTGGGCTTGGAGATTACGGCGAGCGGGTTGACGCGAAAATCATTGTTAATTACAGCGATATTGATGGGTTCCCTAAATCAACTGTTGAAGGGCATGCCGGTCGGTTTATATTCGGCTATATTGAGGGTGTCGAGGTTGTTGTTATGCAGGGTCGCATTCATTACTATGAAGGATACAGCATGCAAGATGTTGTGCTACCAACAAGGCTTCTCGGTCTTCTCGGCGTTGAAGTTTATTTTGTGACAAACGGAAGTGGTGCGCTAAACAGAAGCTATAAACCAGGTGATATTATGCTTATTCGTGACCACCTATCGCTATTTATCCCCTCGCCACTTATCGGCGAAAACTTCGATGAGCTAGGCCCCAGGTTCCCAGATATGACACACGTTTACAGCAAAAGACTGGGTGATATGATAAAAGATACTGCAAAAGAGGTAGAGGTTGATCTCAAAGAAGGGGTCTATGTTATGCTGACAGGTCCGCAGTATGAAACACCAGAAGAGGTGTTGCTACTAGAAAAGCTCGGTGCCGACTGCGTTGGAATGAGTACGGTAAATGAGGCTATCGTTGCAAGGCATATGGGGATGGAGGTCTGTGGAATATCGTGGGCGGCAAATCTCGCCTCGGGACTGACGACTGATTTACAAGAGCACAATATGACAAACACCCTTTCAGAGGGGTATGCAAAACTCGTTTCAGCTTCAATAAAAAAGATAGCAAACGAACTTGAGTTTTAAATAGAAAGATCTTAAAAGGAGGTTGCAGCAATGCAACCTCCTTTTTTCTGCGAAAAGAGAGGTAAAAGGTAAAAAAACTCTTTTATTTAAGTAGGATTTTAGGTATAATAAAGAGATACGGAGGCTTATATATGAATTGGAAAAAAGTTAAAATAGAAACGGTAAGCGAGATGATAGACCCTCTTATAGCTATGCTATCAGAGTTTGGGATAACTGGGTTTGAGATAGAAGACCCTCAGGATTTTGAAAACTTTTTAGAGGAGCGCCCTATCCACTTTGATTTTGTCGATGAGTCGCTCGATGAGCTTTTGAAGGGCAGTTGCAGTATCTCTTTTTATTTAAGCGACACTACAGAGGGAGCCGAAACGCTAATTTCGGTAAAAAGCTACCTAAAAACTTTGTCGGGAGAATTTGGGAGCTTAGAGCTTTCGTTTGACGAAGTTGCAGATGAAGAGTTTCTAAACAACTACAAAAAGTATTTTAAAACATTTAAGCTCGGGGAGAAACTTGTGATAAAACCGAGTTGGGAAGATTATGAGAGCGAAGAGGGCGAAGTGGTTATCGAGATAGATCCTGAGCTATCGTTTGGAACGGGTGATCACCACACAACTCAGCTGGTGCTAAAAGAACTCGAAAAAAGAGTAGTGGCTGGTAGTAGAGTTTTGGATATCGGATGCGGCAGTGGTATTCTCTCGATGGCGGCATTGCTACTCGGCGCAAAATCTGCTATTGGAATAGATATCGACCCAGTTTCTATTAAGACAACAAATGATAATATAGCGAGGATTGGAAAGTCCGACTGTTTTAAGGGGATTGTTGGCAACATTTTAGAGGACAGCGATATCAAAGGGGAAATAGGGACAGGCTATCCGCTTATTGCGGCGAACATTATTGCGGATGTTATCATCACACTGGCGCCTGCATTTAATAAACTTTTAGGTGAAAATGGCGTTGTTATAACTTCTGGTATAATCGATGAGCGGTGCGATGAAACAGTGCAGGCACTCGAAGAAGCAGGTCTTTCAATTGTAAGCATAGAGCGACAGGGCGGCTGGTGCGCTGTT
>CAYJJJ010000155.1:0-2793 GCA_964370465.1 uncultured Oscillospiraceae bacterium | reverse complement strand
TTGATGTTTTCAGCCATAAGTGGGACGAACTCCATCTTGTCGAGGATATCCTTTTGAAGGTCGATGCCTTTTGCTATCTCGGTGAGCATAGGGCCGTTTTCAGTCATAACGAAAACGCATCTCTCTGTTACGAAAGTCATCTTCTGGCCGCGCTCGAAAGCGAGTTTGCCGTTATATGAAATCTGCTGAACAGTATCGACAATCTTTATAAATTTACCCTCTTGCTTTATCTCGACACCTTTGTCTTCTGAGAAGTCGATTTTAAGACCGCCACCTGTAAAGGTTGAGCAGAAGATAACGTTTTTCGCAGTAGTTGTGATATCGATAAATCCGCCAGCACCTGTCGCTCTACTACCCATCCTTGTAGCATTGACGTTACCGTTTTTATCAAGTTCACCGGCGCCCATAAATGTATAGTCAATGCCGGCGCCGTTGTAATACTCAAACTGTCTATCATGCGAAACAAGGCAATCGGCGTTTCTTGAAATACCAAAATCTATGCTCTGAGCAGGTACACCACCATATATGCCCGACTCAACTGTAACAGTTATCTCGGAGGCAATTTCCTCCTCAGCGACAATCGGCCCTATAACATCGTTTGGAATACCTGTTCCGATATTTATAGCGACATCTTTTTGTAGCTCACAGAGTGCGCGTCTTGCGATAACTTTTCTCTCGTTTAGGGGAGCTGGTGTAGAAGCTGATGCCGGAGCTTTTACCTGACCTGAATATGCTGGATCGTAGTACCATGAGTATGTCTGGCGGTGCTCTTCAACAGGGTTATCACAAACAACGACCGCATCGACGAATATTCCAGGAACAGTAACAGTTTTGCAGGACATAGAGTGTGCCGCAACAACACTCTTAACCTGGCAGATAACCTTGCCGCCCCATCTTTTGGTCGCCATAACAGCAGGCAGTACTTCAAGGAGCATAGCTTCTTCTTCGGTTGAGATGTTGCCGTTTTCATCGGCATAAGTGCCTCTTATTATAAGGGTGTCTATTGGAATTGGCAGATATCCTATATACTCTTCGCCGTCTATCTCAATGAGTTTTACTGTATCATGTCCGCACTCTTTTGTCTTCTGGTTCATCTTGCCGCCCTCAATACGGGGGTCAATATATGTTCCAAGTCCTATTTTGCTTATTTTAGCAGGCTCTCTGAGTGCCATTGAATGATACATGTTAGCCATCTGGCCTTGCGGTAGGTTAAAAGCTTCTATCTTGTTTTCAGATATTAAGTCCATAACCCTGTCAGACTGTCCCCAGTGTCCACCGATAATTCTCTTTAAGAGTCCTTCGTGCGCTATATGCTGTAGACCATACGGCTGTTTCATTGCCGCCTGTCCGCAACTGTGAACAAATGTTATATCTTTTGGGCTTCCTTCTTCAAAAAACTTATTTTCTATTGCTTTAAGAATAGTTTCACTTGATGAAATAAGAGTCATACCAATGGTGCACAAAGTGCTACCATCTTTAATATAATTCGCCGCTTCTTTTGCTGAAATAAAAACTGGTTTTTTCATAATTCACCTCTTAATTTAA
Source organism: uncultured Oscillospiraceae bacterium (assembly GCA_964370465.1). Taxonomy (GTDB): domain Bacteria; phylum Bacillota; class Clostridia; order Oscillospirales; family Ruminococcaceae; genus CAYJGN01. The sequence goes on along the minus strand of CAYJJJ010000155.1, from coordinate 1,248 downwards.
TTGCTAAAAGCAGGGAAACCCCTGCTTTTTAGTTTCAATTTCTAAAATATTACTTACACATCTCAAACAGAACAGATAGACCTTGTCCGCCGCCTATGCAAAGTGATGAGATACCGTATTTGCCACCTGTGCGTTTTAACTCATTTAGCAGTTTAACTGTTATGATAGCGCCCGAAGCACCTATCGGATGTCCGAGAGAGATACCACTACCGTTTACATTAACTTTATCCATATCGATACCGAGTTCACGAACACAAGCGAGTGCCTGAGCGGCAAATGCTTCGTTTAGCTCCCAGATATCAATATCTGCAACAGTGAGGTTTGTTTTCTCAAGAAGTTTTCTTGAAGAGTAAACAGGGCCTATACCCATTATAGCAGGATCAACACCCGAAACCGCCGAATCAACTATACGAGCGATAGGTTTTAAGCCTTTTGCCAAAGCATCTGACTCTTTCATAATAACAAGAGCGGCAGCGCCGTCGTTTATGCCTGAAGCGTTACCTGCGGTAACTGTACCTGTTCCGTCTGTGATAAATGCTGGGCGAAGTTTTGCAAGTGACTCTGCGGTAGCGTTGTCACGGATATACTCATCTGTATCAAAAACAACAGTTTCTTTGCGGCTGATTGCCACTTCCATAGGAACTATCTCATCTTTGAATTTACCGGCGTCCCTTGCAGCTTGAGCTCTCTGCTGACTCTGTGCCGCATAAGCGTCCTGATCTTCTCTTGATATGTTGTATTTTTGTGCAACATTCTCAGCTGTGAGTCCCATATGTTTTCTTGAGAAAGGATCGGTAAGAGCGGTTACAAGACCGTCCTCAAACTGCTGATGACCCATACGAATACCTTTTCTTGCGTTTCTCACATAGAAAGGTAGGTTATTCATGCTCTCAGCGCCACCTGCAACTACAACATTCGCAAAACCGTAATCTATTTCCATAGCGGCTGTAGCGATAGCTTGTAGACCAGATGAGCAAAGACGATTAACAGTTATAGCGCCTGCCTCGTAGGGGATTCCAGCTTTAACAGAGCAAACTCTCGCCATAAAAGCGTCTTCAGCAACAGTGCCTACACAACCCATAATAACTTCATCAACGTCTGATGGCTCTATTCCAGCTCTTTCAACAGCGGCTTTAATAGCAACTGCGCCGATATCGGTAACCGACATCCCTTTAAGTGTTCCATCGAATTTACCTATAGCGGTTCTTGCAGCTGATACAATGACAATATTTTCTCTTGGCATTTTAA
>CAYJJJ010000154.1:0-2815 GCA_964370465.1 uncultured Oscillospiraceae bacterium | reverse complement strand
GATTGCGTAGCATACCCATGCATGCAACAAAATCTCTATGAAATGTTAATAGATACAGCGAAAAGGTTTCCAGATAAAGTTGGTATTATAGAGAACGAAAAAGAATACACATTCAGTCAAATACTCGCTATGACTAAAAAGAAAGCTAAATTTTTACGTGAAAATTTAAGTGTTCAAAAGGGCAGTCGAGTTGGGTGTATGCTTTATAACGGCATTGCGTTTGTCACAACTTTTTACGGGGTAATTATGGCGGGCTGTACCTTTGTTTCGGTAAATACAAAGCTAAAAGGACCCGAAGTTGCTCATATTTTGACCGATAGCAATGTCGATACTTTTTTTATAAATGACATGTGGTACGAGAAAATCAAAGATGATATAGAAAATTGCAATCTGCGCTATTTTGTTAAAGACATCAAAGGGAAGACTGATAGTGAGCATTGCAGATACTTTGATGAAATAGAAGCGCTAACTGATGATTTCACACCAGAAATCGTAAGCGCTGATGACGATGCACTTATCATTTACACCTCAGGCACAACAGGAAAACCCAAAGGTGCACTGCTATCAAATAACGCAATTATGCAGAATGTTCTTGCATATAAAAATTTACTTTCACTTGATGAACACGAGATAATGGTTATGTCGGTTCCGATTTTCCACATAACAGGGCTTTCATGCCTTATGGCGCTATTTATCCATATCGGCGGACTTCAGATACTTCCAAACTTCTGGGGAGCGGAAGAATCAATTGAGCTTATGCGCAAGCACAAGGCCACACATATACATGCTGTTGCAACTATATTTATCATGCTCTACAGGGCTGGTAGAGGAGGCGAAACTATTGATAGTTTGCGGACTGCTGCCTGTGGAGGTGGATATATCACCGAAGAGGATATTGAGAATTTCTGCACTCTTGCACCGAATTTGAGTTTTTCTACTGCCTATGGAATGAGCGAAACAGCAGGTGCTGCAGTGCTCTACCCCACAGGGGAGAGCAGAGAAGGTAAAAAAGGAGCATCGGGGCTTGTTATGCCAAACACCGATATAAAAATCGTGGATAACGAGGGAAATATTTTGCCGACGGGTGAAGTTGGTGAAGTTGCTATTGGCGGACCGGTTGTCTGTAAGGGTTACCTTAATTTTGAAGAGGGATTTGGCAAGATGGGTGGGTACCTACTATCAGGGGATCTCGGGTACTTCGATGAAGACGGCTATCTATATATTTCGGGTCGCAAAAAAGAGATGATAATAAGGGGCGGCGAGAAGATATATCCGTACGAGGTAGAAAAATTACTGTTAGAACTTCCGGGTGTTGCTTCGGTGGCGGTGTATGGTGTTGATAACGACCTTTATGGCGAAGAGGTAGCAGTTGCTTTTGAAATAACAGAAGAATTTAAGATGACAGCAGAGGATGTCACCCTTTATTTAAGCGATAAACTTGCTAAATACAAGATACCTAAAGAATATAGATTTTTATCTGAGATGCCAAGAACCGCAACCGGCAAAATTCAAAAAAAGATGTTGCGGGATATGCATAATAATGGCATATAGTAGATAGGTATCAAACATATTTAGTAGATTATGAATACAAAAAACCGCTCATAAAGATTAGTTAAGTCTAAACTTTATGAGCGGTTTTTTAATATGTTGGTTTTATTAATTGTCAGAGAGAACAAAAAGCAATTACTTAATGTTACGAAGCCTAATGATTGATTCTATTGTAAGAGCAAGGTCGCTTTTCGCCCGTTCTTTCGCCTCTTTGTAAGGGACTGCAACCCTATTAATACTCACGATAGCAGAAACTCCAACATCGTAAGCGCCCTCAACGTTATCGCCGATATCACCTACCACTGCAATTAGCGGTACACCGAGCTCTTTTGCTCTTTTAGCAACGCCAATAACAACTTTTCCACGAAGTGATTGACCATCGATTTTGCCCTCACCAGTAAAAATAATATCGACATCTTTAGCCTTTTCCTCAAACTCCACAGTATCAAGGACAACATCAATTCCCATCCGAAGCTTTGAGCCGAGGAAAGCGACAGCGCCGCCGCCCATACCACCTGCAGCACCACTGCCTGGTATATTGAGAATGTCGATATTCAAGTCGCGCGAGACTATTGCCGCAAGATGAGCAAGCCCTTTATCAAGGGATTTAATATCTTCTAAAGTTGCGCCTTTTTGCGGACCAAATACAGCTGATGCGCCGTTTTCGCCGCATAGCGGATTGTCTATATCACATATAGTTATAATTTCACAACCGTTTATAAACTCTTTTGTCTGGCTGTTGTCTATTCTTTCGATATCGATAAGTGTGTCGCCTACAGGGGTAAACTCTTCGCCGTCTTTATTGTAAAACTTTGTGCCAAGTGCCGCCCACGCACCGCAACCGCCGTCGTTTGTTGAGCTGCCACCGAGTGCTAGTAAAATCTTCTTTGCTCCAGATTCTATAGCTTTCTCAATAAGTTCGCCAACACCATATGTAGTCGTCTGGCCTGCCTGCTTATTGTCACCTACCATTGGGAGTCCAGCTGCTGCCGCCATCTCGATTACAGCAACACTATCCTTTAGCATCCCATAAAAGCTATCAGTCTTTTCAAAATAAGGGCCAGAAACAGTCGTGGATATTTTCTCTCCACCAACCGCTTCGATAAACGAGTCAACACTTCCCTCGCCACCATCTGCAACAGGTATTTTGATTATCTTTGAATCCGGCTCATATTTTAGTATGCTACTCTCAATTATATCGCAAATTTCACCGGATGACATCGTTCCTTTAAACGAGTCGGGTATTAAAATGTATTTATTCATCGAA
>CAYJJJ010000153.1:0-2851 GCA_964370465.1 uncultured Oscillospiraceae bacterium | reverse complement strand
CGCTCACCCGCACGCCGCTGCTCACTCGGACGTTGCCGCCGCTCACCCGCACGCCGCAGGCGTGCGGTCCTGCATTTCGCCCGGGCGAAATGCAGAGTGCCCGCACAGCGGGCGTGAGCGGCGGCGTGCCCTCACTTCACAAAATTATTTAATAGCTATCTGACAAAGCTACTGTGCAAATATGAACGCAAACCAAAAATTAGAATTTTCATACCTGCAAAGCTAAAATTAATTAAAGTGAGCAGTTTCTAAATCTATATAGATTCTAAAGTGTATCATAATCAGCTTGCTGTGGTGTAGTTGCATTATACAACAAGATACCTCGCCTGTCAAGGTATCTTTAGAAAAAAGGTAATAAACAGTTTTTTCTATAATAAAAGCCTATTATAACCAATTTAAGAGGTAAAAGAAGGGTATAAAAAAATTTTCAAAAACTTTTCCAAAAGTAACCAAATGTTACTGGGATGTAACCTTTTCTATGTATAATGGTAACATAAATTAAATTTACTGACAGGTAAATATTGGGGTTTGCCGAGAAAAGTCAGAATAAAATTTTGGGGGAAAAAATGAAAAGCAACAAATTATTTAAAAAGGCAATCAGTTTTACATTAGCATTTGCGCTACTTATAACTAATGTAAGCTTTACCACATTCGCTGCAGAAACTGATAGCGAAGAGGGGGACGATCTGGCGGACGCCCAAAAAGTGTTCACCATAAACTACTACTTTGAGGGCACAGAAGAGGCTGCACATCAAAGTGACAGCATAACTGTTACCGAGAGTGCTGGAAGCGTTCTGCATACACTTCCAGTTGTAGAGAATGCTTCTGTAACAGACGGGGCAGTTGATATAACACTACTATACACAGATACTGAGCTTACAAAAAATATCTACTACACAAAAAATGTTACGCTACCCGAAACCGCAACTGTTAAATTTGACTTAGCTTTTACAAACGCAAATGGCAAAGATGTTGTAGAAACAATGAAGCTTGAGCTACCTGTTGGCGAAAAAACAACTGAAAATATCAATAGCATACTTGCGAATGCCGATGTAGTTGCATTTATGGAGAGCAAAGGACTTGTCAACAATAAAAAGAAAGATGATTCTATTGTAAAGATAGTTGTAGCGGCTGAGAAAAATGGCAACTATAATAAAGATAATTTCCTTGGAACAATTAATCTTAACAAAAAAGAGTATGATATTGTATTACAAAGAGAAGACGGACGCCTAGTTGATACAGTTAATCTAATTCACGGCGAAACATTCAAAACTCCTACAGTAGAAGAGTTTAAAGCTGATAGCAATGTAAAAACTTTAGGTGAAAAAGGCACTACTCTAATGTGGGAAATCTCAGATGGAACAACTACCTATCAGCTTGCACCAGGCAAAAAAGTTGATGTTAAATCAAATCTAACTATAAAAGCAGTTGTCACACACACCATAACATATATCGATGGTGCAGGAGATGTTTTAAGCACAGAGGAAGTATTACATGGGTTTACAGGAGCGCTAACACTTCCAACAGTTGAACCATATCTATATCGCAATCATTTAGCTTGGGAAGAAGGTTTAGGTTTATTTGACACAAAAACGGGACAGATTAATAGCGGTCTAGCAATTAGCAAACCATATACATTTACAGCTTTGTATCATAGCTTAGTAAATGCAAACCTACTACCAATTGTAGTGGCAAATGATTACTCACGTCAGTTTAATAATACTAAAGTAACAGAAGAAGAACTTTCAATCAAACTTGTTGATGCAAATGACCCGAGCATAGTTTATGAAGAGGGCGTTGACTACACTATTGTATACATGGACACCGACACCAATAGTGGAATGCCAAAGATAAAAAATGTTAAAGGTGAAAATGGCTCACAGCAGGTAATCTATAATGTTGAATTAATAACAGATAAAAAGAAATCAGCATTTTATGGTGTGGGTACGATACCATTTAACGCAGGTAACACGGCAAGTTACATTGGTAAAATTAATGTTGAGATTACTCCGATTGAGTTCACATTAACAATTGCAGACTTAAGCGTGCCTGTTGGCACAGCACTATCGAGCACAGGTATTGATGAAGATATCCAAAGCCAAATAGACGCGGCCCTTGCAAGCACAGGAATTAAAGATACAGCTTATGCAAAAGATTTAGGTGATATGACCCTTGATTATCTACAAACTCTTGTTGGCAAAGCGGGCACTTATGAAGATGCACTTGGACTTGAACTAATCAAAAAAGGAAAAGTTACAATAGACGGCACAGAGTATAAATTTAACAAAGGCAACTACGAGGTAACAGTTTCACACGGTGACCTAACAGTAACTTCTGTTAACGTTCCAGTGCCAGCGCCAACTCCAGATCCAACAACCCCACCAGTAGAAGAAACTGTTCAGGCGGTAGTTCAGCCGGCACCAGTGCCAGCACCACCAGTTGATGATGAAGCGGATGACGAGCAGGTAGAGATAGAGGATCCAGTTGCACCACTTGCTCCAACAGTTGATACTGAGGAAGCAACAACTGAGATTGAGGATGAACAAGTTCCAACAACTGATGCACCAGAAGCGGCACAAAACAACAGCTATATCTGGATAATTGGGCTTGGACTCGCAGTAGTTTTGGGTAGCATTATAGTTTTTGCTGCAAAAAAGAAAAGCGCTGCAAAATAATAGAGCAGACTAAATCCAACAATCCAAAGCACTACAAAAAATAACGACAGACAAATTAAAAAGCTACATTTTGAAACTTCAAAATGTAGCTTTTGCTTTATTTATATTTTGCGTGGTTCGATTTTCACCAATTTATTAGGTGTTTGGTTGTAGGGGTGAGCGAATGAGCGCCGCCT
>CAYJJJ010000152.1:0-2864 GCA_964370465.1 uncultured Oscillospiraceae bacterium | reverse complement strand
ATCGATATCAGAAATATCAATATCTCTATCTCTTATACCGCTCACATCAAAAACAACCCCAACCCTCTCGGTATAATCGAGTGGGAAAATTTTGTCCATAATATCGAAATGTGTGCCGAGATGTCCGAGCGGTGCAAGACCTGTTTCCGAGGTAAACCCTTTGGTGCTTTTTGCGTTTATCTGGTAGGTAATATCTATTAACATATCTGCCTCCTAATTATTTTTAAGTCTATACTATCACAGTATTTTTTTCATTGCAACAAAAAACACGAATATCGCTATTCGTGTTTTTAACTGTTAATTAAAATTTCCGCGTATTGAAATTTCCCCGTAGTGCAGAGTATATCTTTCATCTCCAGTTTCCACTATAAGATGACCGCTATTATCGATATCCACCGCTCTGCCCTCAGATAATTCCTTGTGTCCAAAAACCTTAACATCTTTGCCGATAACAAGGCTTTTCTCTCTGTAATAGTTTATTATTTCTGGACTTCCAACATCTAAAACCGCTCTGTCCATCTCGCTTATAACAGCAGCTGCAATGGCATTTTTATCACAGTCGACACTACTATCAAAAAGCGATGTTGCAGTATCAGAGAGCTCACCAAATCCATCTTCGGGAGGTGCTATATTTATCCCACCACCGATTATAACGCTCTGCACTCTGCCACTCTCGATATCACTGACAGCTTCTGTAAGTATTCCGCAGACCTTTTTGCCGCCGAGATAAAGGTCGTTTATCCATTTTATCATAACATCTTTTTGGCATACCGATGTTATCGCTTTTGCAAAGGCAACTGCCGCTGCTGTTGTGAGCAGTGTAGCGTCTACCGCTGTGAAATCAGGTCTATAAAGAAAACTTATATAAAGCCCTGTGTTTTTCGGCGAGTAAAAACTTCTGCCAAGTCTGCCTCTGCCGGCAGTCTGCTCGCTTGCAATGCAGACGGTTTTTTCAGGGGCACCCCTTGCCGCCTCTTCTTTTAAAAAAGAGTTTGTAGAGCCGATAGTTTCAAAAACTTGCAGGTTATAGCCTTCTGGAATTTTTGACGCAATTAGTTCCTTTGAAAGTGGCGCACCTTTTTTTTGAAGTTTGTAGCCTACTTTTGTCTTTGACTCAATATCAAATCCGCTCTCTGAGAGCTTTGCAACAGCTTTCCAAACCGCATTTCTTGAAACCTCTAAAATGTCGGCTATCTGCTGACCTGAGAGGTAGTCCTCAGCATCTATAAGCAGCTTTAAAACGCTATCTGTTGTTTTCATCTATTTTTAGCACTTCTTCACGAAGCTTATCCGCTTTGTCAGTCTGCTCCCAACGAACGCCGAGCTCTTCTCTTCCCATATGACCGTAAGCTGCAAGGTTTTTGTATATAGGAGTGCGAAGATTTAAATCGTTTATTATCGCAGATGGGCGCAAATCAAACAGTTTCTGCACCGCCGCCTCTATGCTGCGCTCAGGATAAATTGATGTGCCGAAAGTTTCAACCATAACTGAAACAGGTTTTGCAACGCCAATTGCATAAGCTATCTGCACTTCGCAGCGCTTTGCAAGTCCTGCCGCGACAATGTTTTTCGCGATATAACGAGCGGCATAAGCGCCACTTCTATCAACTTTAGTAGGGTCTTTTCCAGAGAAAGCACCGCCACCATGTCTGCCCATACCACCGTATGTATCGACGATTATCTTGCGCCCAGTAAGACCTGAGTCGCCCATTGGGCCACCGATAACAAAACGCCCTGTTGGATTTATAAATATCTTTGTTTTCTCGTCAATTAGCTCTGCTGGCACAATCTCACGGATAACATATTTCTCGATATCCTCACGTATCTGCTCTATTGAAACAGCGGGGCTATGCTGAGATGACACAACAACGGTATCGACATAAGCCGGCTTATCATCTTTATATTTAACTGAAACTTGTGTTTTACCATCTGGGCGCAGATATGGAATAATCTTCTCTTTGCGCACCTGTGAGAGTCTTTTAGCGAGTTTGTGCGATAGTGATATAGGGAGTGGCATAAGCTCTGCGGTTTCATCGCATGCATAGCCAAACATCATACCCTGATCCCCAGCGCCGAGGTTATAGCCATCGTCCTCGCCGTCTTTCGCTTCAACGCTCTTATCAACACCCATAGCGATATCAGGTGACTGCTTATCAAGAAGCACCATAACCGAGCAGGTATCACCATCAAAACCATATTTCGCCCTTGTGTAGCCAATTCCTTTTACAGCCTCTCTTGCAATTGATGCAAAATCGACGTTAGCTGTTGTTGTTATCTCGCCCATAATAGCGATATGACCTGTTGTGACAGTTGTTTCGCAAGCCACTCTTGCGTTTTTATCAACTGCAATTATCGCATCAAGTATGCTATCAGAGATAATATCGCAGACTTTATCAGGATGTCCCTCGGTTACCGACTCACTTGTAAATAAATAATTTCTCATAATTTTCCTTTCTTTGCACAAAATAAAATAATATTCTAAAGCTTATTTTTATTTATAAAAAACAAAAACACCTTTTATATTCGAATTGTGTTTGAGAGAGCAGATACCAGAGGTCAGAATTCAACTGGATTTTTCTGCAAACAAAAACACCTTTCATATCCGAAAGGTGGTAACTACTCATCTATCGGATAAATCCGCAGGAATTAGCACCACACCCTATTTGGGTAGGTTGCCGGGCTTCGTAGGGCCTGTACCCTCCGCCACTCTTAATAAGTCACAATAATTATACACTAACCACACAAAATTGTCAACTATTTATCTATTATACTAATTGACTTATCTCTAAAAAAGATGTAATGTAAAGTTAACGTAAAATGGAGGATTAGCGTGAAAATCACGCTATCAAATATTTCCATGGCCT
>CAYJJJ010000151.1:0-3033 GCA_964370465.1 uncultured Oscillospiraceae bacterium | reverse complement strand
CCGGTTCTTTGAAATACGCTATGCCACACAATGCATGGCATATACAGATATTATAAAATTTTCACTATTCCCCTTTTTCTTTGGCTCCCATACCTCTGAGATAAGAGGAGTGTTCTCTGTAACAGAAAATTCTATATAATAGAAGTATAGAGCGCTGAAAATAGTATTTAAACTGTGATTTCGACTGGAAATTGCAGTTTTTTTGTTGAATTTTGTAAGCTAAAGTGTTACAATGGTAGTTAATGCAAGTAAAACAATATAGTACTTGCTATTTTTATTTATATTTTTATTACAGGGGCAGTTTATGAAGATAAATACACGTGAAATTCGCCGTGAGTTTCATAAAAACCCGGAAACTGGTTGGAGAGAATACCGCACCAGTGCACGTATTGCTGAAATTTTGCAGACGATTGGTGATATCGAAATTTTACAGGGCATCGACGTTGTAGATGTTGATGCTATTATTGAGCCTGTTCGCTTGAGCGAAAAAGAACGTGCAGAAGAAATAAACAGAGCTATAAAGCAAGGGGCAAACGCGGATATTCTTGCTCGCAGTGGCGGGTATCCTGGTGTTATAGCTATAATTAATTCTGATAAACCAGGCCCTACAACTGCATTTCGTTTCGATATAGACGCTCTTCCTTATGGCGAAGTTAGCAGTAGTTGGTATCGTCCGACAAAAGAGGGCTTTTGCTCAGTTGTATCGGATGCTAATCACGCCTGTGGACACGACGGTCACACCGCAATAGGAATAGGTCTTGCAGCAAAGCTTACCGAGAGTGGCGCTATAAAAAATGGCCGCGTTAAAATTATATTTGAGCCAGCCGAAGAAACATTTTCAGGCGCTGAATCGATAGTTTCTAAGGGGCATCTCGATGATGTTGACTATTTTGTTGGAATTCATCTCGCCCTCTCAGGTAATGGCAGACCGCTTAAATCAGGGGAGATTTGTTGCGGTTGCAAGGACTTTTTATCAGATAGGCAGATAGATGTTCATTATGAGGGCAAGGCGGCGCACCCGTGTGGCGCATCTCACGAGGGCAAAAACGCACTGCTCGCCGCCTGCACAGCGGCGCTTAATCTGCACAGCATCGCACAGCATGAGGCTGGGTTATTCCGTGTTAATGTAGGTGAAATTCACGCTGGTGTTTGTGCAAATACAATAGCTCCAAACGCACTGCTTCGGGTTGAGTATCGTGGGGAGACAGCGGAGATTTCAGCTTATGGCAAACAGCGTGTTGAAACAATTATCCGCACATCGGCTGAGATGTATGATATGGGGTATCACCTTGTAGATTACGGTGAAGTTCCCGCTGGTGCATCTGATGATGCAATGATGGAGAAAATCCGCATAGCCGCTAAGAATGTTCCCTATTTTAAAGATGTTATTTTTGAGGGAAATGTTGGAGGCACCGATGATGCAACTGTTATGATGAGCAGAGTTCAGCAAAATGGGGGTATTGCAACATTTATCGGAATCGGCACCGATTCTACAGATGTTTTGCACGGAGAATCTTTTGATTTTGATGAGGACTGTATGCCGGCAACTGTCGATATGCTTTTTAATCTTTTAGAAGATATCCACAGCTAAGTATTAAAGATGGTATCATCTTAAAATAAATTTTGGGGGTAAACAATGGAAACAAAGCAGAAGAAAAAATTATTTACTATACCGCATACTTTTGTTATTATCGGTATTATATTGGTGCTCGTAACAGCGCTCACCTACATAATACCAGCTGGTAGCTATACGCGGTATGAAGATCCTGTAACTGGTTATATGGTTATTGACAGCGAGAGTTTTGAGTTTATCGAGCAGACACCTGTTTCACCGTTTGGCATGATTATGGCTATCGGCGACGGTATGGTCGACTCAGCTCAGATAATCTTCTTTATCTTTTTTGCCTATGGCGCAGTTTATATGCTTATAAAAACGGGTACATTTTTTGGAGGACTCGCAGCACTTGTGCGACTGCTCAAAGGCAAGCAGATACTCATAATTCCGATATTTATGATACTCTTCGGTGTATTTGGCTCAACTTTCGGCATGTATGAAGAGGCTTACGGACTAATTCCCGCATTTATCGGTATCGCAGTGGCTATGGGCTATGACGGTCTTGTCGGTGGCTCGACTGTTGTTATCGGTATTGTAACAGGTTTTGCGGCGGCGACAATAAACCCATTCACTATAGGTATAGCTATGCAGATAGCAGAGCTTCCAATAGGCAGTGGTATGTGGTTTAGGGTTCTCTGCTTCATCCTCTTCCAAGCACTTGCAATCGCTTATGTTATGAGATACGCAATTCGTGTTCGCAAAAACCCAAGCCTTTCAATCGTTCAAGATGTAAACTTCAACACAGGCGGTGGTGTTTCACAGTCGGAGATGGAAAAACTTCCTTTCACAAAGAAACACGCTCTAATCATGCTTGTATTTGTTGTGGCAATAGGCACACTTATCTACTGCACAACTCAGTTTGGCTGGTATCTATCAGAGCTTACTGCGCTATTTCTAATCACAATGATAGTTGTAGGCCTTATCGGCGGATTTTCACTCAGTGAAATATGCAACCACTTTATCGAAGCGGTTAAGGAAGTTGTTTTTGGCGCACTCGTTGTCGGTGTTGCAAGGGCGCTCACACTCGTTATGACAGATGGTAATATCATAGATACAATAGTATTCTACGCTTCAAGCGCTCTATCTCAAGTGCCTTCGGGACTTGCTTCAATAGGTATGGTAATTGTTCAGAACTTCATAAACTTCTTTATCCCATCAGGTAGCGGACAGGCGGCAGTTTCGATGCCACTTATGGTGCCTCTTGCAGATAGCCTTGGAATTAGCCGTCAGGTAGCTGTTTTGGCATTCCAGTTTGGCGATGGTTTCTCAAATATGTTCTGGCCGACCGTTGTCGCTACCGAGTGTGGTATAATGGGTCTGCCGATACAGAAATGGTATAAATTTATAGCCCCACTATTTCTAATGATGCTCGCACTACAGTTTATTCTAATTGCAGTTGCAACGGCAATTGGGTATTA
>CAYJJJ010000150.1:0-3094 GCA_964370465.1 uncultured Oscillospiraceae bacterium | reverse complement strand
ACTCCTCTTTTAACCCGGAGGCCAGCTTAACGCTCTGCCACCTAATATGTGAAAATGAAGATGCGCTACCGACTGTCCGCCGTCACTGCCTATGTTTGTGACGACACGGTAGCCATTTTCAAGTCCCTCTTTTTTTGCTATCTCTTTTATTTTGATAAAAATCTTACCCAAAAGTTCGCAGTCGGTTTCCTCTAAATCAGAAACGCTCTTTATATGTCTTTTTGGAATAACTAAAATATGGCTCGGTGCCTGTGGGTCGATATCGCGAAAGGCAAATATATCATCATCTTCGAAAACTATATTTGAGGGAATTTCACCAGCCGATATTTTACAAAATAAACAGTCCATAATTTCTCCTTTATTATATCAGATAATTTATCTTTTTTAAATAGCTTCGATAAACTTTTCTGCCGCTAAAATACCGTCGTTCCATTTATTTATATCGCCAACGCCACCCATAGCGCTCTCGGCACGACCGCCACCACGGCCACCTGTTACCTTGACTATTTCTTTGAGTATATCACCGCTTTTTATCCCAGCTGCCACAGCGTCAGACCCTGCCGCCACAAGAATATTCTCACTTGTTGCAACAGCGATAACTATACCGCTATCACGCTCTTTAATAGCGTCTGCTAGCATTTTAAGACTATTAGCATCACCCTTTAAAACAGCGCTTACAAACGAAACTTTTCCTACTGTCTTTTTGTTTGCGAGGATATCGGATAAATCAGAAGTTGCAAGCTTTGCGCGAAGGCTCTCGAGCTCTTTTGATAGGTTTTTATTCTCAGCAACAGTCTGTTTTGCTTTTGGAAGCAGATCATCTGCGTTGTTTGCATGAAGAACATCCGCTGTTTCATTGACCTTCTCTTCAAGCTCATTTAGCATCTTAAGCACCGATAGACCGGTGGTCGCTTCAATTCGACGAACACCCGATGCAACCGAGCTCTCTGAAATTATCTTAAAGACACCTGCTTTTGCGGTGTTATCGATATGTGTACCACCACAGAACTCAACCGACATACCATCGATTTCAACAACACGAACGATATCGCCGTACTTCTCTGAAAAGAGCGCAATAGCACCTTTTTGAACGGCCTCTTCGTGTGGCATCTCAATTGATGTAACCGCAGTTGCCGCAACTATAGCGTTGTTCACGATTTCCTCGACCTTTACAATTTCATCGGCAGTCATTGCAGAGAAATGGGTGAAGTCGAAACGCAGACGTTGCTCGTCAACATAGGAGCCCGCCTGATGAACATGTGAGCCAAGCACCTGGCGAAGTGCCGCTTGAAGCATATGTGCCGCTGTGTGGTTTTTAGCTATTGCCGCACGGCGTGTTTTATCAACTTTTGCTATAACAATCTCGCCATCTTCTATCTCTCCGCTCTCTATTTCACATAAACAGCAGTTTATAGGACCCATTTTCTTTGTATCAATTACCCGTAGCCGAGCAGTAGCACCCTCAATATAACCGATGTCGCCGACCTGACCGCCGCCCTCAACATAGAAAGGTGAATTTTCAAGTGTTATCGCTACATGTTCGCCCGCTGTTGCAGTTGAAACAAGCTTGCCTTTATTTATTATATCGAGAATTTTCGTTTCGCACTCAAGGCGGTGGTATCCAATAAATGTTGTTTCAGCATTAAAAGCAGATATATCTATCTCCTCAACCCAGCCAGCATCTGAAGCACCTTTTCTGTTTTCACGAGCTCTATTTCTCTGCTCCTCCATAAGACTGTAAAACTTCTCTTTGTCTATCTCAAAGCCCTGCTCCTGCGCTATTTCATCGACAAGGTCATAAGGTAGACCGAATGTATCGTATATCTTAAATGCAATGTCGCCGGAAATAGTCACTTTTCCATCTTTGCTCAGCTTATCCATTATATCACGGAGCATATCAAGTCCGCCTGTAACAGTTTTGGCAAACTTCTCCTCCTCGATTTTAATAACCTTTTCAATATATTCCGCTTTGCTTGCGGTTTCTTTATAGGCTTCTTTGTTCTCTTCGATAACAGTTTTTGAAACTTCATATAGGAATGGTTTCACGATACCGAGCAATCTGCCATGTCTTGCAGCTCTTCTGATAAGGCGGCGAAGAACATATCCACGACCCTCATTTGATGGTAGAACGCCATCGCCAATTAGGAAGGTCGCACTTCTTATATGGTCGGTTATAACACGAAGAGAAACATCTTTTTTCTCATCTTTTTTGTATTCGATTTCGGCAATTTTGCAGATATGCCCCATGATTTTCGCCATGGTATCGACCTCAAATAGGTTATCAACCCCTTGCATTATACATGCAAGCCTCTCAAGACCCATACCTGTATCGATATTTGGCTTTGCGAGTGGTGTGTAGTTGCCGGCGCCATCTGAATCGAACTGGGTGAAAACAAGGTTCCAAAACTCGACAAATCTATCGCAATCACAGCCGACAGCACAAGACTCCTTGCCACAACCAGCTTCAATTCCTCTATCGAAATATATCTCACTGCAAGGCCCGCACGGCCCTGTGCCTATCTCCCAGAAGTTGTCCTCTTTGCCAAGGCGCACTATTCTATCAGCTGGCACACCAACATGCTTTGTCCAGATATCAAAAGCCTCGTCGTCATCGAGATAGATTGAAAACCAAAGTCTATCGAGGGGCAGATTGAGTTTATCTGTTATAAACTCATAAGCCCAACTTGTCGCCTCTTTTTTGAAATAATCGCCAAACGAGAAGTTTCCAAGCATCTCGAAATATGTCCCGTGTCTTGATGTTTTTCCAACCCTCTCGATATCAGGTGTACGGATACATCTCTGGCAACTGGTAGCTCTGTTCCCATCTACCTTTAATGCCCCTGTAAAATACTTTTTCAGAGGTGCCATACCACTGTTTATAAGCAGTAGGCTGTCGTCATCGATAGGCACAAGCGGTGCACTCTCAAAAACCTTGTGTCCCTTGCTCTCAAAAAATTTCAAAAACTCTTCTCGAAGCTCATTAAGTCCTGTCCATTTCATATAAATTCTCCCTTCAAAATAAAAAACTCCCCGTCCACAAAGGGACGAAGAGCAAAACTCTACGCGGTACCACCCAAATTATGCATAAATGCAT
>CAYJJJ010000149.1:0-3162 GCA_964370465.1 uncultured Oscillospiraceae bacterium | reverse complement strand
AAACGCATGAAATGCGTTTGCTGTGGGCGCCCCTCCAAACCTACCCCCTCCAAATCTACCCCCCAAAAAACCTCGCCCCCCAAAAAACCTCGCCCCCAAGCGCAAAATATGTCAACCTTTTAACATATTTAACTCACATCTTTATCAAAACCCCTTCCTATACTTTAATTATCGAAAGGGGAATTAGAATGAATTTCAAAAAACTTTTAACTGATAATAAGAAAAAAATTATTGCAGGCACATCTGTGCTAACTGCGGTGGCAGTGGTGACGATAGCTATATCGACAACTGCCTTTTCTGCCGATACTTCAAGAAGCGCAACACCTGGAAGTGGAGTGAGCGCAGACGGTGCAGCTTATAAAGAAGAGGTAGTAGTTATCGGCGATATAGTTGTCGGAACAAGCGAGATAGCAACAGCCTCGATGTCGACCTATGGTATAACCCTCTCATTTTCAACCTCGGTTGATGAATACTATGTAAAGCAGGGCGAGTATGTAGAAGAGGGGGACGCTCTATTTTCAATAGATACACAAAACTACAGTGAAATCTATGCTGAACTAAGCGACAGCCTTGACGCTGCTCGAATAGCGCTCACATCTGCACAGCTAAAGGCGGAGAGTGATAAGCTTGCAGCTTCTGCAGACTATGATATGAATGTCTTAAATGGCACACAGGCGGAAAATGTTTATAATCTCACAATTGAAGAGCTCAATCAAAATCTTGCAAAGCTTGAAAGTGAAGTTTTAGAGCTTGAAGAGCAAAAAGCGGCGATTGAAGCGGCGATAGAGGCTGCAAATCAGGCAGAAGAAGATAGCGAGGATGACCAAAGCGGGAGTGAGGCGCCTGAAACAATTGAAGCGGATGGCGGCGAAGTTGCCCCAATAGAGGAAAGTGCGCCGACAGAGGATGATAGCTCAGCTAACGAAAAGACGCTTGAAGAGCAACTTGAAGAGATAAACACTTCTCTTGCATCAAAATATAATGAACGAGATAGTTATAAAGTAACAATCCAGCAGAAAACCGAAGAGGCAGGCAATACCTACGACAGCAACATTTCAGACTATAACAACGCATACACCGAATATGAAAACACAATAGCTTCTATAAACAATACACTCGCAACAGCACAGACGAAAGTAACAGAGCTTGAAAACGATATAGCCGAGCTTAATACTGCAAATCTTTCAGGTGGTATCTATTACGCTCCGATTTCGGGATACGTTATGTCGTATAGCGAAGCTGGTAACAACATAAATGCCGGTAACACAATTCTATCTATTGCAGACAGCTCAAATATAACTGTTGCAGTGAGTATAGCGCAGGAGGATATAACCTCAATTTCTATTGGTGATGATGTCAATGTCGTCTTTGATGCATATGAAGATGTGACGGTAAGAGCGGTAGTCGATAGCATTGTAATGACTCCATCAGGCGGTATGAGCTCATCGGTAAACTACACTGTAAATATTCTCTGTGACCTATCCTCATACACCGATATGATTGTTTTTCAAGGTATGAGTGCAACCCTGACATTTGTTGAAAAACAAGTTAACGATGTTCTCGTGATTTCAAATAAGTGCATAACACTTATAGATGGCAAACAGTATGTCAAGATGCTTGATGCAAGCGGTGAGATTTTTGAAGTTGAGGTCACAACAGGATTCTCTGACGGTTTCGACACCGAGATAACAAGCGGACTATCAGAGGGAGATGTTGTTATAATCGAGAGTGTGGTGAGCTAATTTGCGATTTTCGGAAATTTTAAAACTCGTCCTTATAAATATAAAACAAAACAAGTTTAAAGTATTTTTAACTTCCCTTGGAATAATAGTCGGCGCCGCAACTATCGTTATGGTTATAGCGATTGGCGAGGGCGGAAAGCAGGATGTACAGGAGCAGTTTAAAACGCTAAATGCAGGCACAGTCACTGTAACGTCTGAAATGTCGATGGGTGGCATGGGCGATATGATGGGTGGTATGGGTGATATAGGCGCTATGATGGGCGGCGGCTCAATGCCCTCGACTGGTGGTTCAATGCCATCTGCTGGCGGTGCTTCAATGGGCGGTGACAGAGATAGCGGTGGCAGTAGTGGCGGTATGAGCAGTAGCCGATCGACTATGGTAATGTCACTCCCAAACCTCGACAGCGAAGACCTTGAAGATATTTTGTTATTTGTCCCAGATATCGAAACAGGGGCAATTTCAGCAACAACGACCCAAACTATCCTATCGGAGAATTTAGATGAGGGAATTAGCTATTCGGTAGTTGGAACACAACCCTCATATTCAGAGATTTCAAACTTAACCCTCTCGGTCGGCAGTTTTATAACTGACACCGATATAGAGAATGAGAGCAGAGTTGTAATACTCGGCTACGATGTGGCAATAGAGCTTTTTGGCTCTGCAATGGCAGCTTATGACGAGAAAGTTGAGATAGACGGCAGACTGTATGTCGTGAATGGAATATTAAATCAGATGGGCACAGTGGTTTCTGGCATAAACCCAGACACAAGCGTCTTTATGCCTTATTCAACCGCAGATAAATACCTCTTCTCCACCGACACCTCAACACAAATTTCGCTTCTCGCAAGTGATGTAGACAGTGTGGCTGACGTTATAGAGAACACAAGTCTTGTCCTGTCCCAATCAAACACAGGCCTTCAATACAATATCGAAGATGCAGGCGCTACGATGGACGCCGCTATGCAGTCGGCAAACACGCTATCACTGCTACTATTAGCAGTTGCCATAATCGTATTTATCGTCGGCGGAATTGGGATTATGAATGTACTGTTTGTTTCGGTTAAAGAGAGAACACGAGAAATAGGAGTGCTAAAGGCACTAGGTACAAAAAAAGGCGACATTTTATTCCTATTCTTAACCGAAGCGGCAACTATAGGATTTATCGGCGGAGCGATAGGGGTGCTAATAAGCTTTGGAATAGCGCCACTTATGCAGTATGTTGATATTTCAGTGGTACTAACAGCAGAGAGCTTTCTGCTTGCATTCTCATTTGCAGTAGTAACAGCGGCGGTATTTGGTTTTTACCCTGCATTCAAAGCATCAAACTTAGTGCCTATCGAAGCACTTAACAACGAGTAAGGAGAATAGCGTGAAAAATCACGCTAACAATTATCTTATGGCCTGCCGTCACAGCCGGCA
>CAYJJJ010000148.1:0-3195 GCA_964370465.1 uncultured Oscillospiraceae bacterium | reverse complement strand
CAAAATAAAAAAGCCCTTGCGGGCTTTTTTATTTGACCTAATAGTTAAACTTAAATAAAGCTTAATTTCATTAAATACTATTTATAAGACTTAATCTCTCTGTATGTTGTGTGTAAGATTTTATGAGCTTTATGGCTACCTGGTTTCTCGAGGAACTCCTCGTAAACCTTTTTAATCAGTGGGTTTTCATGGCTCTTTCTTATAGCTTTTGCCGCATCGTTTGCATATAGAGCAGAAGCTCTTAGTGCGCGAAGGTCGACAAAGTTGCGAACTGATGCAGGAACAACTGGCTGTCCGCCACCGTTAACACATCCGCCTGGGCAACCCATAACCTCGATAAAGTGGTAGCTCTTCTCGCCGCGTTTCATCGCTTCGATTAGCGCTCTTGCGTTTGCAGTGCCTGAAACAACTGCGACGTTAACATCCATACCAGCAACGTTATAAGTAGCTTCTTTAATACCCTCAACACCACGAACCTCTTTGAAATCAAGGTTTGCAAGTTGCTCGCCTGTTAGTGTTTCAACAGCGGTACGAAGTGCCGCCTCCATAACACCACCGGTAGCGCCGAAGATAACAGCCGCACCTGTGCTCTCGCCGAGTGCTGGATCGAAATCCTCATCAGGAAGCTCGGTGAACTTAATACCTGCTCTTGTTATCATTCTTGAAAGCTCTCTTGTTGTGATTGCAACGTCAACATCTGGGATACCGTTTCCAGCAGCCGACATATCTTTTCTGCCAACTTCGAATTTCTTCGCAGTACAAGGCATAACACCGACAACAAAGATATCGTTCGGGTCAATTCCCTCTTTTTGTGCATAGTAGGTTTTAGCCATAGCGCCGAACATCTGCTGTGGGCTCTTACAGCTTGAAAGGTTTGGAATTAGCTCTGGATAGTATGTCTCACAGAACTTAACCCAACCTGGTGAACATGATGTGAACATCGGAAGAACGCCACCGTTCTGAACTCTCTCGAGGAATTCGTTTGCTTCCTCCATTATTGTAAGGTCTGCTGCAAAGTCGGTATCGAAAACTCTGTCGAAACCGAGTCTGCGAAGTGACGCTGCGAGTTTACCCTCAACATCTGTTCCAACAGGCATACCAAATGCCTCTCCGAGTGTTACACGGATTGATGGAGCAGGTTGTACTACAACGTGTTTTGTTGGGTCGTTTATAGCGTCCCAAACTTTTTGTGTATCGTCTTTCTCAGCTATAGCGCCTGTTGGGCAAACAGTGATACACTGTCCACAAGAGATACAAGCACTGTCCCCGAGGTCCATCTCAAAAGCACATGCAACGTGTGTTGAAAAACCACGGTTGTTAGCGCCGATTACCGAAACGCCCTGATTGTGTTTACAAACAGCGATACAACGGCGACAGAGGATACATTTACTATCATCACGGTACATATGAACAGCCGAGTCGTCTGTTTCATACTTATTCATATAACCTTTGTATTTGTTTTCGTCCTCTATTCCATAGTCCTTACATAGTTTCTGAAGCTCGCAGTTGCCGCTTCTAACGCATGAAAGACATGTTCTGTTATGTGTTGATAGGGTGAGCTCAAGGTTTGTTCTACGAGCTTTCTGAACCTTATCTGTGTTTGTGAATATCTCCATACCCTCTGTTACCGGATATACGCAAGCGGTTACAAGGCTTCTTGCACCTTTAACCTCAACAACGCATACACGGCAAGCTCCGATAGCATTGATATCTTTAAGGTAGCAGAGTGTTGGGATTTCTATGCCTATCTCGTGAGCCGCTTGAAGAATTGTACTTCCAGCTTTCACGGTGACATCCATATTGTTAATTTTAATATTTACTGTACTCATTATCTACACTCCTTCCTTAACCTTTTGTTATTGCGCCGAATTTACATTTCTCAACGCAAGCGCCACACTTGATACATTTAGCAGTATCGATAGTGTGCGGATTTTTAACGGTTCCCTCGATAGCGCTGACAGGGCAGATTCTCGAACAGAGAGTACAGCCTACGCACTTATCAGCAGTGATTGTAAAGTTAAGTAAATCTTTACAAACTTTAGCTGGACACTTCTTATCTTTAATGTGAGCGATATACTCATCTTCAAAGAATTTGATAGTTGAGAGAACAGGGTTTGGAGCAGTTTGTCCAAGTCCGCATAGTGAGTTCTCTTTTATAAACATCGATAGCTCTTTAATTGTATCGAGGTCTTCCATTGTGCCCTCGCCTGAAGTTATCTTCTCAAGGAGCTCTAAAAGGCGTTTTGTACCGACACGACAAGGTGTACATTTTCCGCAAGACTCATCAACAGTGAACTCGAGGAAGAACTTTGCGATATCAACCATACAGTTGTCCTCGTCCATAACGATAAGCCCGCCTGAACCCATCATTGAACCGATTGAAATTAGGTTGTCATAGTCGATTTTTATATCGAAATGCTCAGCTGGAATACATCCGCCTGAAGGACCACCAGTTTGTGCCGCTTTAAACTTCTTGCCGTTTGGAATACCGCCGCCTATCTCATCGATAACGGTGCGAAGGGTTGTACCCATTGGTATCTCAACAAGACCTGTGTTGTTTATTTTACCGCCGAGCGCGAAAACCTTAGTTCCTTTGCTCTTCTCTGTTCCCATTGAAGCGAACCACTCAGCGCCGTTTAGGATAATTCTTGGGATATTTGCATATGTTTCAACGTTGTTTAAAACAGTTGGTTTGCCAAAAAGACCTTTTTGCGCTGGGAATGGCGGTCTTGGTCTTGGCTCACCACGGTTACCCTCGATAGAGGTCATAAGCGCTGTTTCCTCACCGCAGACAAACGCACCGGCGCCAAGTCTTATCTCCATATCGAAGTCAAAACCTGAACCGAATAGGTTTTTGCCGAGAAGTCCCATCTCTTTTGCCTGATCAATTGCGATTTGAAGACGCTTAACAGCTATAGGATACTCAGCACGAACATAAACAAATCCCTGTGTAGCACCTATTGCGTACCCCGCAATTGCCATAGCCTCAATTAGAACGTGTGGGTCACCCTCGAGGATTGAACGGTCCATAAATGCACCTGGGTCGCCCTCGTCGGCATTACATGCAACATACTTCTGGTCAGCATGGTTGCCCGCACATAGTTTCCATTTAAGTCCTGTTGGGAATCCGCCGCCGCCGCGTCCACGAAGACCTGAATCAAGGATAGTTTTTATAACATCCTCAGGTGACATCTC
>CAYJJJ010000147.1:0-3201 GCA_964370465.1 uncultured Oscillospiraceae bacterium | reverse complement strand
GCAGCTGGTCTATAAAATTATTTTATAGCAAGGTAAAACTTAATATTATTGGGGCAGTTTATACTGCCCCCTTAATTTAACAAAATTTAGATTGTTATGCAAATTTGAGCAAAAAATTGCAAAAAAGAAGGTGAAAAATGCCCGAAAAGGTGATAAGACATAAAAATCTGCTTATTGCAACGATTTTTACCTGCGTATTTATGGGGGCACATTCACTTTCAATGAGTGTTTTCAGCATAAGTCTTCCGGAAATTATAGAGCATTTTGATATAACATTCCAGCAAGCATCATATCTCAATATAGCGCGAGATATAAGCGCTACCGCAACTATGGTTTTGCTTATGGTTGTCGCTGATAGGGTCGATAAGCGGATACTTTTAACAGCAACGGCTTTTCTCTACGGAATTGCCCTTCTTTTAACAGGGGTTGTATCGTCGTTTGTAATAATGGTGCTTCTTCGTGCGGCTATTGGTATGTTTGGTGGGTTTGTAAACAGCGTTACAACTGCTTACACCTCAGACCTTTATGGCGAAAACAGAGCGAGATATATCTCGATTTTGCACACACTATTTGCGCTTGGCAGTATGCTAGGGCCTGTTTTTGCGGCATTCTGTATATCTGTTTCAAGTTGGCAGTTATCATACTTAATTGCAGGTGGTGTTTTCCTCGCTTCTTCAACGGTATTTTTATTAGTTATGAAAGTGGTTGGTGCACCAAAGCCTAAAGTCTTGCCAGCTGACAGAAAAAGTCGAGTTAAAATCCCGTACATTGAGATAGCAAAAAACAGAAATGTGCAGTTTCTCTGCCTTGGCAACTTGCTCCTTGCAAGCGTTAATTTCTTTTCGATGTGGCTACCTACTTATCTTGACTTTTTTGATAGTAGCACCTACACGATAGAACTTACAACTATAATAATGACAGCATCATCTCTCGGTATGCTTGTAAGCAGAATTAGCTATGCGGCATTTGTTTCAATTAGGATTCGCCCGTCAGATTATCTGCGATTTGCATGCGTTATTTCAGCGGCACTTTTCGTCATAATGCTACTTGCAAAAAGCCCTGTTGTTTGGGTTATAGGGATTGCGCTCTATGGATTTGTCAGCGGAAGCACTTTTACTGCAAATACCGTACTTGCTTGCCGTGAGTTTCCACAGTTCTCAGCGACCGTCACATCGTTTACCGGCTTTTTCACCACTGCCGGGAGTATGATATTCAATACAGTCGTTGGCATATTTGCAGATATGGGATACTATACAGAAGCTATGTTTATCCCTGTGGTTTCACTCGGTATATCATTTATGGTATATACCTTTGGATATAAATATGAAAAAGTTTCTGAAATAAAATAATATTTTGAAAAGAGGTAAAAATTATGCATTACTACAACAATGAATCAATCTATTTCGCAGCACCCGTTTGTTTTTACAAAACAGGTTTCCATTTTTGGAACTCACAGGCGGATCTTGGAAAATACCACGGCTTTAACGTTACAATGCCACACGGTAAAGGTATGCCTGAGAACTACGAGGAGATGTCGCCAGAAGATAGAGCACAACATATCTTAAATAACTGCATTATCGGAATGGACGAAACAACTGTAATACTTGCAAACCTTGAGTTCTTCAGAGGGACAGAGCCTGATGGCGGTACTATCTTTGAAGTTGGCTACTGCTATGCAAACAACTCAAGATGTTATGGCTTTACAAGAGATAAGAGAAATATGGAGTTTAAACACCAGAACTCTTTCGTTAAGGATTTCAAAAAATATGAGAGCCCGGGAAAACCACTTCCTTACAGCGATCTACCTTTCGGTGTTTGCGTTACTGCTGCGATGAAAATCACAGAGGGCAATCAAGTTGACGGATTTAACATGGTTCTAAACGACCTCGAAGAAGAGAGAAAAAGAGGTAAGAGAAGAGATAACGACGAAACAATCTACCCTGTGAAAAAGGGCGACAAACCACTTATCTATCTTGCAACTCTCGACAGGTACGAGCCAGATGCTAAAGAGAGATATGCTAAAATGAAAGCAGTTTGTGCTGAGCTTGGCTTCGATGCAATAGCGCCAACTGATATCGATGACTCAATAGCTGCTATAGCGGACCCATACGAGAGAGCATACAAAACTTTTGAGTACTGGCAGAGCTATGTTCGTGGTTGCGATATTATCATAACAGAGCTTACAGATTACCACGGCCTCGAGCCATCAGCTGACATAGCTTTTGAGGCTGGAATGGCTACAAAGCTTGGCAAAAAGAGCTATGCTTACATGGAAGATGCAAGAATAATGCGCGAGAGAATGGAATGCAAAGAGGATGAAAAAGGCTCACTTCGTGATGCATATGACCTCAATGTTGAAAACTTCAACGCACCTGTTAACCTAATGTTTAAGGGTTCAAAAATGTTCGGCGGCAAATTTGACGAGATAATCAAAGAAGTTGCGGCAGACCTTAAAGGTTAATTTTAAAAGTGTAACTTTTAATTAAAAAATGCTCCTGTGATAAAATTTATCGCAGGAGTTTTTTTGTGCTGTGAAATCTGTTTTAAGATGAAGGCAAAGGTGCAATATGATGAAAATATGATGCGAAAATTAGTTATTTTGAGAATGAATTTTAATAAGGGTCGGTCGATATAAAGTATGTAAGGTATACTTTTATTTTGAGGTGATACTATGAAAATAAATTCAGATTTATACAATTATGCAAATAAAAATGATAAGGCGCTTGCAGATATTCAAAAAAATAATGAAAAAATGGCGGTTTCCAATCAAAAAAACGAAGATGTTTTTTCTAAAAAACCGTATGAAGACTATGACAAGAACGCAATAGAATTGTTTTTAGAAGAGAAGCGAGCGTCACTTGAACTAATAAATCAAAAAGAGCAGATGGAGTCTGAGATGCGTGCTTCAGAGGCTGAGATTGAGGGCGCTATGAGGATGATGGATATCCTTATTAAGTGCATGAAAATTTCAATGCGGATAATCAAAGGCGACAGGGTACCGCCGCAAGATGAACAGCTTCTGCTCGATAACTACCCGGAGATGTATTCTTCCGCTAAAATTTTAGCGACAAGAAATGAAAAGGCAAAAGATCACGATAGCCTCGCAGACGAGATAGAAGAGCCCGGCGAGCCAGAAGCAGCCACCGATTATTCCGAGCAGAAAAGCGAGCTCAACACTTCAATAGGCGAGCTCGAGAGTGC
>CAYJJJ010000146.1:0-3263 GCA_964370465.1 uncultured Oscillospiraceae bacterium | reverse complement strand
CCCTTTAATTATAAATTATCAATAGCTTCGAGCACAGCATCTGCTAAAATTTCTTCACCGAGGTCTGTCGGGTGAATACCGTCTTCCGAGAGCTCTTTTGGGTCAGTACCATTTTCGATATGTTCACTGAATATAGCGCCGATGTCTACAGTGGTAAAGCTGTATTTTTCGGCTATACCAATAGCGACATTGACATATTCAATCATTTCATCTGTGGATTTTGGGTTTTCGGACATATCTGAAGTTACGAAGTAATCAAAACAAAAAGGCAAAACAACAATAGCTTCAATGCCGCTTTTATGAATTGCATAGCAGGTATTCTCTAAACCCTCATAATATCTTTGTGGTGTGTCGAAAAGGAAGTCATTAGCACCTAGAGTCATTACAATAAGGCTTGGGTGCCAATCTAAAGCATGATAATAAACCCTTTCAATCCAACCTGTTGCATTTGTGCCGTTTCGAGCACTATTATAAAAAGTGAGTCCACCAACTACCTCTTCAAGCTCATTTGCAACGATATTAAAATACCCGTCGCCGAGGGTTTTGAAATATGCCTCTTCATCAGCCATAAACTCGTCATTTGTCTTGCCACCAGCAGTTATACTGTCGCCAATGCCGACTATAACATCGCCCTCACGAATAAAATCATAATTTGAGGAGGACGGGAGAAAAAAGAGGAAGATTAAAATAACTGTCACAACAACTGCGACGCCACCTATAAATAAAAGCTTATGTTTTGTCAAAATTACACCTCGTTAAATTAAAAGTTGTCAATTGCTTCGAGAACCGCCTGCGCTAAAATCTCCTTGCCCCAGTCAGTCGGGTGAATACCATCTTCGGATAAATCTCGTGGGTCTGTTCCGTTTTCGATATATTCATCAAAAATTGCTCCGATATCGACAGTTTCAAATCCATACCCCTCTGAAATCTCGACAACAACATCATAGTGATCGGCCATATTTTCGGGGAGAGGTGAATGCTCGAGATGTCCGTAGTCAAGATAATGCTCCATTACGAAAGGAAGGATAACAACAGTGTTAACCTCTTTTTTATGGATAGCATCGGTTACGTGGAAAAATCCCTCTCTTAGTGCTTCTGGTGTATCGAATAAAAAATCATTAACACCGAGAGAAATGATGACTAAATCGGGGTCATAATCAAGACAGTATGGGTTTACAAGTGAAACAAAACCGAGAGAAGTTATACCGCTTCGGGCGCTATTATAGAAAGTAAGTCCGCCGATATCCTCTTCAAGTGAATTTGCAACAATTTTAAAATACCCATCGCCTATATCGTTAAAATACGCTTCTTCGTCTGCTATAAATTCTTCGTTCGTCTTTCCGCCGGCTGTTATGCTGTCGCCTATTCCTATAATAATATCGCCTGGCTTCAATGCACTTTGCAGAGATATGACGAAAAACGCCACCGCTCCAATAATAACCGCAAATAATACTCCGCCGATTAAAATAATATTCTTCTTACTCAAATCTCCACCCCTAAAACCCATCTAAATTAGCGCGCTGAATAGCGCCGAAAATTTTCGCTTTAAAGTCCTTATCTCTTTTGACTTCGTTTTTTATGTAATCTTTCATCATCTCGCGGTTAGTATGACCGTCAACTGGGCAGTTTGAGCGTACAGGCTCGGTGCCGAGTTCTCTCATCGCTCGTCGCACTTCCACTTCTTCCGCTAAGACGAGAGGTCGTATCATCGTTATATCTTTGCGTGAAAGATAGCTTTTTGGAGAAAAACAACCGATTCGCCCCTCGTTGAAGAGGTTTAGGAAAAATGTTTCTATGGCATCGTCCTTATGATGACCAAGCGCTATTTTGTTGCAACCGGCATCTTTTGTTGCATCGTGCAAGCTCCCTCTGCGCATACGCGCGCACAGCGAACATGGGTTTTTCTCTTTCCTTATGTTAAAGATAATATCATAAATTTCCGTTTTCTTTATTATATAGGGGATATTATAGCTATCAAAAAGTTTTTGGACAGGTGAATAGTCGGTATCCTCAAAACCCATATCAATAGTTATTGCGCAAACTTCAAATTTCTGTGGTAGAATATCGCGAAGCCTTGCGAGTGCGACTGCCAAAACAAGACTATCTTTACCACCTGAAACGCCGACAGCTATTCTATCGCCATCTTCAATAAGACCATATTTTTCATCGGCTTTTCTCGCAAGCCCTAAAATTCTCTGCATATATTTATCCTTTTCGCTATTTTATTAGTAGTATAACACGTATAGAGCAAAAATAGCTTTTGAGTAAATGAGAGTAAAATGCGCAAAAATAAGAGAAAATGAGAGTATCGCCATTGTAAATTAAAAAAATGAAAAAAACCTCTTGACTTGTGGCTTCAAAGGTACTATAATATCATTTGCGTACAAAAGAAATATTGGAGGAAACAGATATGTCAACCTATATGCCGAAATCTACGGATATTAAGCGCAACTGGTATGTAATAAATGCAGAGGGCAAACCACTTGGTCGAGTAGCTGCTGAAGCTGCTGTGTTACTTCGCGGTAAACACAAGCCTATATTTGCACCACATGTTGATTGCGGAGATCATGTAATTATTGTTAATGCTGAGAAAGTAGTTCTCACAGGTAACAAACTTGAGAACAAGTACTACCACCGCCACACAGGTTGGGTCGGAGGACTTAAATCAGTTCAGTACAAAACACTTATGGCTAAAAAGCCACAGCTTGCTATGGAGCTTGCTATAAACGGAATGTTGCCGTCAACTGTAATCGGCAGAGATGCGTTTAGAAGACTTCGTGTTTACAGAGGTCCTGAGCACACACATCAGTCACAACAGCCGACAGACCACGAATTTTAGGCGGGAGGAAAAGTTAAATGTATAATAATGATTCATATATGTATGGAACAGGCAGAAGAAAGAGCTCTGTTGCAAGGGTTCGCCTATACAAAGGTACAGGCAAAATCACTATAAACGATAGGGATATAGATGATTACTTCGGTCTAGAAACACTAAAACTAATTGTCCGCCAGCCTTTAGCTCTAACTGAGCTTTTAGCGAATTACGATATCGTTTGCAGAGTTGCAGGCGGTGGAGTTTCAGGACAAGCGGGCGCTATAAGACATGGCGTTGCAAGAGCACTTCTACAGGTAAACGACGGTGAGCTTCGTCCAGTGCTTAAAAAAGCAGGACTTCTAACTCGTGACCCAAGAATGAAAGAGAGAAAGAAATACGGTCTTAAAGCCGCAAGAAGAGCTCCACAGTTCTCAAAAAGATAATTTCT
>CAYJJJ010000145.1:0-3338 GCA_964370465.1 uncultured Oscillospiraceae bacterium | reverse complement strand
CGGTAGTTTTTTTAATGCTTCTATAACAATCTAATCTATTTTAGGGATTCTTTATTTTTCTTATCGTCTTCTATCTGATCATACTCAGGGCGACTATCCATTCGCTTGATTTTTTCTTTGTTTAGATACATCTTCTTGTCAACGATTTTAAAGTGCTCTTCAAAATCTTCTCGACTGCTGCCCTCGAACTCAGCGTACCCAATAGCTACTGAGAACTTTAGTACTCTGTTCATATTGGCTTCTAACATTTTCTCTTCGATTAAAGCGATTTTTTTATTGATTTCAGCTTCAGTTAAGTTATATATCAATGCGACAAACTCATCGCCGCCAATTCTGAAAACCTTACCGTTGTCTTTAAGTTGCGAGTTAATAATTGAGAAAGTGGTTTTAATTGCGAAATCACCCTCGACATGACCATTTGTGTCGTTAATGATTTTTAAGTTGTTCATATCAAATACAATACACCAAAACTTTTGAACAGGGAATCCGTCTAATTTCTGAGTGAATAGATCATCTATCTCTTCATGATAAGCCTTAGCGTTGTAACCACCTGTTAAAGTGTCATTATGAGAATGGGCGAGTAGCATGCTGCGCATCTTATCAACGACCTTTGCGATTTGACCGATTTCATCTTTTGTGAAAAGGTCTTCGTCAATTGGTGTTTTCATATTTCCTGTTTCTGAAATGGTAGAAACGGTTTTCTCGAGTTTTATCAGTGATGAGCTCATAGTTTTTGTAAAAGTCTGTGTTAAAACAAAGATGAGAATAAATCCAGTTAGGTTTACAAAAATAACTATTATTAAAGTTGTTATAACAGCCCTGTCGTTTTGCATGAGTGCTTCTTCCATAAGGGTGGTTTCATCGACGAGAAAACTATCTATACTGCCAAAAAACGCATTCGCAATAGGGGTGACACTTTTGAGTGCTACAACAGCCTCTTCGTAGCTACCACCCTGAATTTGAATGTCAGCGGATAAAATCATGCTTTCTTTGTATTTATTTTTCTCGATAATAATAGCATCAAATCGCTCTTTTTTCTCACCTTCAAGTGTATTTGAAAACTCAACCATCTGACTGTCGAGAGTTTCAAATGCAATTATATAGTCAGCATAATAGATAAGCTGCTCTTCGTAGTTGTCGGTTAGAAGTATATCCCTTCCTAAAACCCGACATCGATACATAGTTGTTACGATTTCATGTAACATTTCAGAATGGGCAACATTTACATTGAATATTGCCTGTGAACTTTTATTTAGAGTATAGACAGAAAAAACAGAGGTGAACCCCATTATCAAAATAACAAGGATTATTACCAGCTGAGTTGGTATAAACTTCATTCGTATTGCAGCGTTGCGAAGCCACTTCAAATATAATTTGGTCACCTAATATCTCCCTTGTAAAATTCGTGTAATTTTAATTGCTATTACATTTTACACTATTAGATATAATATTTCAATAGTTTTTTGAAAATAATTATTATTTTTATTTCAAAATACATATTTATATAATAAGTTTACATTGGGATTTTTTTAACAATACCGCAATATATGTTGATTAACCGTTTAACTGCTATTGTTTATTAATATTTAAACTACAGGTTTCAATGTGGTTTTCATTGAAACACTGAGGTTACAAAGTGCGCTGAAATATCGACATTTTTATAATATTTTTGAAGGATAAATAGTAGCTTCAAGCTATCTTTTCAATGTGTTAAAACTGTGTTATACTAAACATAATAATACTTTGATTTTATTTGCGAAGCGGATAAGAGTGAAATGGGATTTTTATTAAGTTTCAATTGCATTAATTTAGGAGGACATAATGTTTAAAAGGGTTTTTCTGGCGTTAATATCTGTGCTTTTGACGATATCACTTTCATCATGTGAATTTCGACCTACTGTCAGTATCACCATTGTTGATAATGAAAATGTTATAATGGTGGATGGAGGGAATCTGTCTGCCGAGTATATAAACCATTATAAACTTTGGCTTGAAGAGCAGACTGGATACAATATTGAAATAAATGAGATAACTGTAAACTACAGTAGCCAGTATTTAGCGCAGGCGATAGCAGATGAAACTATCGAAACAGATATTATCATAATAAATTCAGGTGAAAATTATCCGCCACTGCTCACCGAGGAAGAGGCATATTCCCTCACTGATAAATTTTTGCCACTTGATAGTTATATCGTCGAGGGGACAAATCTGTATAACGTTTTTGATGAGTATGCGGACGAAGGAATAAGGGAGTATCTAAGTTGTGAAGATTCTCTATACTTTTTCCCAACAGCCAACCTCTCAAAGAGCGTGCAAAACGGACAGAGCCTATGGATAAATGCCGAATGGCTAAATGTTTTAGGGCAAGATGTGCCGACGACTACAGAAGAACTCATTGATGTTTTATATCAGTTTAAAACAGGCGACCCAAATAACGATGGGGTAGCTGATGAGATAGCATTTATAGGAAGTGTCCAGAGCGATGATATGAAGAGCCACTATGCTTTGATTAATTCGTTTGTATATTTTAACCCTAAAACATACGGTTTTTATGAAGAAAATGGGCAGCTCCAGTTTTCACCTACCGATTCGCAGTTTCGCGAGGCGCTGATCTATCTAAATGAATTATATGAGTATGGCTATATTCATAACGGTTTGTTTACGCTCTCAGATAGCGGACTTCGTAAAATGGTGAATGATCCAGATAATATTATAGGCATTTTCTCAGCATCACATCTGTCTGAGCTTTCAGATGAAGATACTGAATATTTAGAAAGTAGATATATTCCACTTGCGCCAATTATGGGAGATGAGCAAAATGCGGTTATGAATACTGTGAGTCCTATGACAGCAGCAGCAATTTTAAGAAACACAGATAATCCGGAAGAGTGCTTTAAACTTCTTGACACAATGTTATCTGAAGAGGCGTTTTTAGTTGCTATGTATGGGGAAGAGGGCGTTGACTGGGACTATGCAGAAAGTGGCGACATAGACATTTTTGGTCAGCAAGCAGAGATAGTAACAGAAAAGCCGATGAGCGGAGTTTTGCAGGACAACAACTTCGACGGTATCGGTACAATGATTTATTATCCGCATCTCACAGATGGGGTTCAATATACAAACTATTATTTAGGATATTTGGATGCAGAGGCATATAATGCAAATCAGGAGTATTTTAAAGAGGATAGAACTGGGTACTCATTAAATTACAATTTAAGATTTAACACAGAAAATGAATATGAATATAGATTTGATATGCTCCGAAACTATATTGATGCTAGTATAGAGCAGTTTGTTACCGGGTTGAAATCTCCGCTTGATGATGAAGCATGGGAAGA
>CAYJJJ010000144.1:0-3500 GCA_964370465.1 uncultured Oscillospiraceae bacterium | reverse complement strand
CGGCAACCTCTCGCTTCAACGCATATCATTGCAGTCGTGCCCTAATATAATACCACACTCATAGCACGATTGCAATAGTTTTTTTATATTTTTTTATTCCAAAAATCATCTTATTTCCCTTTAAGTTTTCGGGCTATTTTACCCCATATGCGAAGTGCGATAATTCTTTTGTGAATATATATTATCAGCCTCTCATCTTTATATAAAAACTTGAAGCTGATTTCAAACTATATATATTAATAGAATGTATATAATGTATGGACGAGTGGTGATTAACATTTTTTTGAATCCTTTCTATTATATCATAACAAACGACCAACAAAACACAACAAAAAACTGCCGTCTAAAAGACGGCAGTTTTTTAAACCATTTAGATATTTTCTTCAACGAAAGCGACAATATCACCGACAGTTTTTGCATTTTCAGCAAGCTCATCTGGTACTTCGATATCAAACTCTTCCTCGATAGCCATGATTAGGTCTACAAGGTCAAGCGAATCTGCTCCGAGATCCTCAACAACAGTTGAATCCATAGTTATCTCTGAAGCCTCAATATCAAACTGACCTGACAAAATTTCTTGTAATTTTTCAAATACCATAATTATAACCTCCTTGTTTTTCTACTAAAAGTGTATACCACAGTTATGAAGATGTCAATATATTTTTTGGTTAAAATTTCATCTTTTTTGTGAACAGATTGCCGAAAATCAAAATATTTGGTATAAAGAGTGTTTTTTTATTATTTTACAAATAATTAATGCTAAATCCAACAAAATATTGTATTATGTATTTATAACTGAAAATAGGGAGGGTTTATTATGCATGACATAATTATTATCGGTGGAGGTGCTGTTGGTGCCGCCACCGCCTATTACCTATCAAAATATAATTTAAATGTTCTGTTGCTCGAGGGGGGCGGTGATCTGTGCACAGGCGCTTCAAAGGCAAACAGCGCTATTGTTCACGGAGGATACGACCCAAAACCGAACACCCTCATGGCAAAATTAAACCTTCGTGGCAACCGACTTATTGAAGAGCTATCTGCAAAACTATCTTTTCCCTACAAAAAAATCGGCTCGCTTGTCCTTGCTTTCAATGAAGAGGAGCGCAAAAGCATAGATGAGCTATATAATAGAGGTACCCAAAACGGCATCTCTGGACTCTCGATTTTAGACAAAGAGCAGATACTTGAAATAGAACCACTTGTTAGCGACAAGGTTATATCAGCGCTCCACTGCGAGGAGGCGGGAGTTGTTTCCCCTTGGGGCATGGTCTATGCTTTTGGCGACAATGCCGTTTCAAATGGCGTTTCAATAAAGCTTGATAGCAAGGTGACAGCTATTAAAAAAGAGAATGGTATCTTCTCTGTCATCTGCGATAAAACCGAATATAAAGCGAAATATGTAGTCAATGCCGCCGGGGTACACAGTGGAGAGGTTGCAAAGCTCGCTGGCGACAACAGCATAAATATAACCGCCTATGCAGGTCAGTACCACCTACTCGATAAAGGAGCACTTTTTCCCTCAAAGGTTATTTTCAGGGCGCCGACCGCCGCTGGCAAAGGCATTTTAATAGCGCCGACCGCCGGGGGAAACACCCTTGCTGGCCCTACCAGTGAAAAGGTTGATTATGATAATACCGCAACTGATACAAACACGCTGAGTTTCATCGAGGACAAAGCGAGAGAGCTTGTGCCATCTATTGATTTTCGCCAAACAATCCGCACATTCTCAGGACTTCGCGCAAAGGCTGATGCTGATGATTTTATTATAGCTTTTTCGAAAAAATGCGATAATCTGCTAAACCTTGCCGGCATAAAATCTCCAGGTCTTACCGCTGCCCCCGCAATTGGAGAGATGGCGGCGCAGATGCTATGCGAAAAAATAGGAAATGTTTTGGAAAAAGAGAGCTACAATGTCTATAAACCAAAACCGCTATTTCGCACCCTATCGCCAGACGATAAAAAATCTCTCGCCGCAGCTGACTTCTCATATGCCCAGATAATCTGCCGCTGCGAAACGGTGACAAAAGGCGATATTGAGGCGGCGCTTCTGCGCCCATTAAAAGTTTCAACCCTTGAAGGGGTGAAAAGGCGGTGCAACGCCGGTATGGGACGATGTCAGAGCGGATTTTGCTCACCTAAAGTTGTTGAGATAATAGCTCACACAATGGGAATTTCACCACTTGACGTTCGCCTCGAGAGCGAGCAGAGCTATATCCTAACCGAAGATAGGAGGGGTATATAATGAAATACGATGTTGTAGTGATAGGTGGAGGCCCTGCCGGTATGGCGGCGGCACTCGAAGCGCTTAAAACCACCGATAGCGTCGCTCTAATCGAGCGTGATTTTGAGCTCGGCGGAATACTAAACCAGTGCATCCACTCAGGGTTCGGGCTTGAATATTTCAAAGAAGAGCTGACAGGCCCTGAATATGCAAACAGATTTATAAAGCAAATTTATGATAGTAAGTGTGATGTTTTTTTGAGCACGATGGTACTCCAGCTGACAAAAGATAAAAAAATCACCGCACTCAGTCCCCAAAAAGGACTTTTTACCCTTGAAGCAAACGCTGTTGTTCTCGCTATGGGTTGTCGTGAGCGGACACGTGGCGGAATAAAGCTCCCAGGTGAGCGCCCCTCTGGCATTCTCACCGCTGGCACTGCGCAGAAATATATAAATTGCACAGGCTTTATGGTCGGCAAAAAAGCGGTTATTCTCGGCAGTGGCGATATCGGGCTCATTATGGCAAGGCGATTAACGCTTGAGGGGGCAGAGGTCGTCTGCGTTGCAGAGCTCCAGGACACCCCAGGCGGTCTTCGACGCAACATTGCACAGTGTCTTGATGACTATAATATCCCACTCTATCTCTCCCACACCGTCACCGATATCAAAGGCAAAAACGGCAGACTATCAGAGGTAACCCTCTCAAAAGTCGATGAAAACAAGCGTCCTATCGACGGCAGTGAAATAGTTATAAAGTGCGATACCCTTCTGTTGTCAGTCGGTCTTATCCCTGAAAACGAGCTCTCACAGCTCTGCGGGATAGAGCTTCACCCGAAAACCAGTGGCGCTGTCGTATATGAGAGCGGTGAAACAACCGTCCCTGGCATTTTCTCTTGCGGAAACGTCTTGCATGTTCACGATATCGTCGATTACGTTACCCTTGAAGCGGCAAAAAGTGGCGCCGCCGCTGCAAATTATAAAGCCAACACCACCTCGCTACCTTACACCGAAACAAACCACTGCGATAAGATAAGCTATCTTCTACCGCATAGAGTGCACGAGGATATAGCTGATAAATTTGTAAACTTTTATCTTCGCACCCGAAAAACCCAGGAGAATATAAAGATAGTTTTCTATCGTGGCGACACCGAAATAGCCGCCTACAAGCGGGAGTTTACCGTACCCTCTGAGATGGAGCATGTAAAACTTCCGACCGCACTGCTTAAAAAAGCAGAGGGCGAAATAACCGTTAAGATAGAGGAGATTTAGCGTGAAAA
>CAYJJJ010000143.1:0-3611 GCA_964370465.1 uncultured Oscillospiraceae bacterium | reverse complement strand
GGTTCTTTGAAATACGCTATGCCACACGATGCATGGCATATACAGATATTATAAACAATCCGCACGAAAAGGAGAAAAAACAGCTATGCCGAAATTTTTCTATAACAGCGAGATAGATAACGAGATAGTGCTTCGGGACGAAGAAGCTCGCCACCTCACGCGCTCACTTCGCTGTAAAGTTGGGGAGACTGTCACCGTTTGTGATGGAGTGGGCACAGATTATATTTGCAACATTGTAAAAATAGAAGAAGATAAGGTTTATCTCTCGGTACTTACGAAAACGGAGGCAAAGTCTGAGGCGAATATTGATATAACACTCTATCAATGCTACCCAAAGGGCGATAAACTCGACCTTGTTGTGCAAAAAGCGGTGGAGCTTGGGGTGAAGAGAATCGTGCCTGTTGTATCGCAAAACTGCGTTGCAAAACCAACAGGTAAGAACACCGAGAGCAGAATAGATCGACTAAACAAGATAGCTCTTGCGGCGGCGAAGCAGTCGGGTCGAAGCTATATCCCGATAGTCGGCCCGATAATTACATTCGAAGAGGCGATAACGCAGATGGCAGAAGACGATTTAGCTTTGATGTTTTATGAAAAAAGCCAGAAGAAACTGCAAAAAGTTCTTACAGAGAATAATTTTCTCACCCTTTCTATGATTATAGGACCAGAGGGTGGTTTTTCAGTTGTCGAGGTAGAAAAAGCAAAGGCTAAGGGGGTTAAAACAAGCTCACTCGGCGCTCGAATACTGCGATGCGAAACAGCGCCAATAGCCGCTATTTCAGCGATAATGTATGCTACAGATAATTTTTAAAACTTGTAAAAACTTAGGAGAATATATGTTAAAGAGCGTAAAAGGTATAAACAAAGGTGACTTGATATTTTGGGGAGTGGCAGTAGTGCTCATACTCCCGAGGATAATACTGTCATTTTTTGGCTCGCCACTCATATACAGCGAGGGGCTTGCAATTCTCGACGATGGGCTTATGTATGAGGCGGCAAAAAGCATAGTAGATGGAAATTGGCTCGGCGAATACGGACCATATACAATAGGAAAAAATATGTTTTTTGCACTGTTTTTAGCTTTTGTGCATATAACAGGTATTCCCTATCTTGTGATGGTAAATATATTGTTTTTGCTCGCCTGCCTATTTTTCACATTTGCGATATCGCCTATAATAAAGAATCGATATATAAAACTTGCGATTTTTGCGTTTATCTCGTATAACCCGATAATGTTTGAGAGTTATAACCAACGACTATACAGAGATAGTATCTATCCAGCCCTTGTGCTGATTGTATTTGGTGGGGTAATAGGAATAGCTCTTCGATACAAAAAAAGAGCAGTATCTTCTATTTTTTATGCAGTACTCGGCGGACTTGCATTCGGTGCCGCTTATCTAAACCGTGAGGACGGTATCTGGCTTCTGCCGTTTATCGTTTGCGGTATAGGCGCAACAGTCCTTTTTATACTGCTCGATAAACAAACAACAGAGAAGATAAAGAAAATAATAATCAGTGGCTCGCTTTTAGTTGTTGCCGGAGTAGTGATCACCGCCTATGCATATATGAATTATCTCCACTACGGCAGATTTATCCTAAACGATTTCACAAGCTCAGAGTTTGCCGGTGCTTACGGGCAGATGCTACGGTATGGAAATGAAGAGTTTATGCCGGTTTTTCCATTATCCTACCAAAGTAGGGTAGAGCTATATGAAGCAAGTCCCATGCTTGAGGAGCTTGCGGTTGATATCGAGAAGGCGACTTGGAACAAAGTTTACAACGGTGTATATGATATATCTGGAGGCGGACTCTACTGGGGACTGCGAGGAGCGGCAGCTGAAAAAGGAGTTTATAGCGACCCTATAACTTCAAAGGAGTACTTTGAAAGCCTTGAAGCAGAGCTTATCTCGCTATATGATAGCGGAGAGCTCGAAGCGAGATACAATTTTTCCCCGTCGCTATCTGTTCCTTTTGATTTAGATGTTATTCATCACCTTGTCCCTGAGATGATATCGTCATTTGAAATGATATTCTTCTACAACGACTTCGACTATTATCCATCAACTTATGACCTTATCTATAATTATCAACAAGAGCAACTTAACTTTGTCAATGAAGGTGTGTATGACTCGGTAAAAGTTGTCGATGAAAATATAGTGGTGAAACTCTGGGCGGCAACTGCATTTGATAAAATAGTGGATATAGAGCTCTATGATAAGTCTGGTGAAAAAATAGACTTTTCATATAGAAGAGAAGCGGCATATGATGTTGCAGATTCGGTATCGCAAAATAACGGATTCAAATGGGATATAAATTTAGAATCAAGGTTCATAATAGAGGCGCAAGTTCCATATGGTGAGTATTTTGAAATAGTTTTTCACACAAGTTCAGATGTTTTCCGTATTGGGGTTACAGAGAGCGGTGAATTGACAAATGGCGAAGGATTTATCAGCTATATCGAGGACTATTATTCAATTGAAAAGAATATAATCACGAGTGATATTGTGACAGGGATATATTTGGTAGTTAAATTTTTGGGCAGTGTTTATAGCGCTATAACCCTTCCGCTCTTCCTATTCTCCCTCTTCCTAATTTTCTATAAAATCAACATCAAAAAAGACGGGCTTGTCTTGCTAATCCTGCTTGGGATACTTTTATCAATAATAATGCGTGTTGCGATGGTGAGTTATGTTGAGGTGACGGCGTTTGGAATAGGCACATATGCGATGTATCTATCCTCGGTATTTCCGTTACTACTTGCATTCATAGCGATATCATTTTCGTTTCTCGGGAAAATTAACTTTTTGAAGAAAAGAGGGATTTGATGAAAACGGTGGTTATAACCGGTGGCAGCGGTGCTATCGGACAGGCTGTTGCAGAGCTTTATATTAAAAAAGGCTATAACGTTGCAATTAGCTATTTTTCGGCTAAAGAGAAAGCGAAGGCTTTTGCCGATAGATATGAAAACTGTGTTGCCCTCTCGCTCGATGTGACTGACTCAAAGAGCATAGCCTCGTTTTTTGCAAATGTTCGGTACTGTTTTGGCGGAGTCGATACCCTTATAAACAATGCAGGCGTTTCAATCACCTCCATTTTTCAAGACTTTACCGACGAGGACTACTCGCTTATTTTCGATACAAACCTAAAAGGCGCTATCTACTGCGCAAAAGAGGTTATACCCTCGATGATTGAGAAAAAGAGTGGAAGCATTATAAATATCTCATCTATCTGGGGGATAGTTGGCGGTTCTTGTGAGGTGCTTTATAGCGCATCAAAAGGCGGGCTTATAGCCTTTACAAAAGCGCTCGCCAAAGAGGTTGGCCCATCTGGCATAACCGTTAACTGCGTAGCGCCGGGACTCATTGAAAGCCCTATGAATAGCGCCCTCTCGCATGAAGATACAGAGGATTTTTTAGCAGAGCAACCGCTCTCCCACAGAGGTGTGCCACATGATATAGCGAGAGCTGTCTACTTTCTATCGACCGATAAATTCACAACAGGGCAGGTTTTAAGCCCGAATGGCGGAGCGGTCATATTTTAGGGGGTTAGCGTGAAAAATCACGCTAACAATTATCTTATGGCCTGCCGTCACAGCCGGCAGATGCCGATTA
>CAYJJJ010000142.1:0-3765 GCA_964370465.1 uncultured Oscillospiraceae bacterium | reverse complement strand
ATTTCAGAACGGAGATTTAAAATATGTTTAACGCAAGAGAACTTATGACCCCATTTTTTGCAGGTCTTACAAGCAAAGGTGGAATGATGGATTTTCATAGCAAACTAAAAACAAAACCAACAGCGATGAACTGGGCAGACCCATGGCGCCCAAACGATACTATCCCCCCTCACATAAAAAAAGCGACTATCGACTGTATTAACTCAACAGGCGCCCACTACACCTTCCCAACAGGCGACCCTGAGCTTTTGGAGGAACTTGCAAAGAGGGTGAAAAAGGTTAACAAGCTCGATGTTGACCCTCGCAAAAATCTAACGGTTGTGGCGGGCTCTGATATCGCCTTTGTATTTGTTGCAAAGCCATTTATCGGCCCTGGCGACGAGATTATGATTCCAACCCCGTCCTATGCAAACAACTATGCAACAGGCCCGCTCTGTGGCGGTGTTACCGTTGAGGTGCCAACCTACCCTGAGGATAACTACAAACTTCGTATCGATGAGTTTGAGAAAAGAGTTACTGATAAGACGAAAATCATCCTCTTCACAAATCCAAACAACCCTACAAGCACCGTCTATACAAGGGAAAACCTAAAAGAGCTTGCCGACTTCGCAAAGAAACACAACCTTATGGTTATAGTTGATCAGGCATTTGAGGACGTCACCTTTGACGGGCACGAGCTCACAACAATAACCGAGTTTCCCGATATGTTTGAGAGAACTATCATAATTAGCTCGCTCTCAAAGGGCATGGCGCTCTGCGGATACAGGGTTGCTTATGTTGTTGCAAGTGAGGATATCACCGATATGCTCCACTCGATAACAGTTCCATCTGTCGGCGTTGCAAACACAGCGGCACAGGCGGGCATTACAGCCGGTCTTCGTGACACTGCGTTTATGGAGGAGTATCGTCAGGAATATATGGCAAGGGCTGAAATTTTAGATAAAATCCTAAAAGATATTCCGCATATCAGCTACCCAAAACCCGAGAGCT
The DNA here is from genome assembly GCA_964370465.1 of uncultured Oscillospiraceae bacterium. Taxonomy (GTDB): domain Bacteria; phylum Bacillota; class Clostridia; order Oscillospirales; family Ruminococcaceae; genus CAYJGN01. The sequence goes on along the minus strand of CAYJJJ010000142.1, from coordinate 2,775 downwards.
CATTCTTTTTCTGGGTTGATATCTCCCACTACGGCACCGACCAAGAGGTGGTAGAGTATCTTGCGGAACATGCTTCGGTGCTTGTCAGCAACGGCAAGGGATTCGGCAGTAGCAACCATATAAGAATTATCTACGGCACACTGCAAGATAGAAACGAATGCATTGCGGCAGTCGAGCGAATTCGCGATGCGCTTATAAACCACCCGAAAAACAAATAATTTTTGCCGTTTTAAACTGCAAACACAAGAAAACAGACGTTTTAGAACGTCTGTTTTTTTAGCTATTTTTTATCTATTTTACTCATTGACTAAATCGTTTTTTTGTTCTATCATTTGTTTAATAGGTAATATTTCATTGTTATTTAGGGAGGGAATATGAGAAAGATATTTGCTTTAGTTATTTGCCTTATTTTTTTAACTTCGTGCGCAAAAAACGAAAACTCAGCCACAGACTCTAAACAGAATCCCGATAGTGGTGCTGTTGATAGAACAAACACTGACGTTGAGTTTGAAAGTGGCAATAATTATTTTTTATTCGGTAACAACATTGACAATGTTGAGTTTCCAATTGACACCCCAATCATAACGACAAACGAAACGGCTAAAGCCATTGCAGAGGCTATTTTGCTCGATTTGCAAAGCCGTGGCCGTTTCCCAGATGTCGCTTTATACTCCATCTACCACGACACCGACGATGATATCTACTATTTTGATTACTGGATAACTCCAGAAGTGGTAGACGGTGAAATTATATACACCACTGGTGGCGGACTAACTATTGCTATTGATGCCAAAACCTGCCAAGTTTTAAAGATGTGGCCGGGCGAATAGGTGCTTTTATGAAAAAGATATTTGCTTTAGTTATCTGCCTTGTTTTATTGGTGGTAATAATCCTAAATGCGAGATGCTACCCATATGACGACGAGTATGAAATGGTTACCGACTACAGCCTTGCTGATACCGTCCCTGAAATCCTAATCGTCGATAAGTTTTTTGACGGGGAATATCCATATGCTTTAGATGATGCCGTAATGACAGTTGACCCACCGGTCGTATCTTTTGAAAACCAAGTTGCAGCCTTTGCAAAGGCGGCTTTGGAGGAATTTCATCAAAACGAGATGTATGAGGATTATTATCTTGCATATCTCTACCACGATAAAACCGACGATATCTGGTATGCAGTGTTCTACTCTATGACTTCATACAGCGGTGTTGTAGCCGGTGGTACGGTGGAGGTAGTTTTCGCAATAGATGCAAACAGCTGGCAACTTTTGAATGTTTGGCATTTCGGCGGAGAATAGGTGCTTTTATGAATAAACTTTTCACCCTCTCACAGCGAGGGCTTAAAATTAACTGGCGGCTTTTAGAGATAGGTCTTTATGGCACGCCACATAGCCCACCCGAGATATCAAAATCCGATATCTGCGATTATCTCTGCGTTATTCTCGATGGTAATCCCGAAAACTTCGATGAAATTTCAGAGCTTCTCTGCTACTGTGGTGACGGAAGCTTCGACTGCGATAAATTTAGGGAATTATTTTACAGCTACCTCGAAAAAGAAAACGCAAGCAGAGAAATAGCTCTTCAAAAATGGCTAATTCTCAAAATTAATGAACTGATTTTCTCCGAAAACAAAGATATGCAAGTCGATAAATTTACCCTGCTAGAGCTTCTCTCAAACCACGACTACAACTATACAACTAATTTTTTAGAGCGGTATGATGATAGCAATTTTGCCAGAAGTGATAGCGATACCTACGTTCACTTTATCCACAATTTACTTGTAGACACCCCAAATTTCTATAGCGATACATATCTATTTTGCATGGAGGAACTTCAGACAATTATAGAAGAGGGAAAAGATGATTTATCGCTTGATTTGAAAAATATAACGCAAGTTTTCACCCTTTTAAATGATAACGATTATGGCAAAAAACTTTGTGGAATTGAAGAGGCAAAAAACCTCTGCGACCTCTCCCCTCTTATCTTAGGGGCAAATGGCAAAGGCGGTTGGGAGGATAGTGCCAGAGCACTTTTCGCACTCTCAGACCAACGGCTATTACCCTATCTCCCTATGATTTTCGAGTGGACATCGGACCTCAATTGGCCGGGTGCTGATATAATAAACGACCGCCTGGAAATTTTCGACCCCGAGCTTTTAGCGAAGCCACTAACCGACTATTTTGCAGAAAAAAACACCCTCACGACAGATGAATGGTGCGAGCTTTGCAGTTATTTAGATAGCGATGAGCACAAAAAACATTATAGAGATGAACATTATTCAATCCCACCTCACCTCAAAGAGATATATGAACGTTGGAGCGACGACCCATTTAGACTTTCCAATATGCATTTTATAGCGGCAAACAAAGCGCTATTTGCTCTACTTCCCGATAGCATTACTGCTATATTCGATGATGTAGCAATCGACCGAGAAAATTTATATTACAAGCAAGATGCCACCACCGAAATCGGCAGACTTTATAATATGCTCCACTGCCACAGCAGATTTGATGTCCAGCTTGCGGGGATAGAAATAGCTTCCAACCTCGAAGACATCACCCCGATAGTCCTCCCAGACTACGAGGGTAGTGGCTGGGTAGTGGAAAACTGCGCCCGCGCTATTTACAACTGCACTGATAGCAAGCTTGCACCGCATATCGATAGGCTAAAAATGTGGGCAGAAACTCGTTATATAAAAGATAGTGATTCCACCCACTACACAGGTTATGACATTATAAAAAGCAGACTTATAAGATATAAATGCGATAGATAA
>CAYJJJ010000141.1:0-3841 GCA_964370465.1 uncultured Oscillospiraceae bacterium | reverse complement strand
ATACCTGTGAATGGGCTCATGAGATAGATGTTGACAGAGCGAAAACAGCTATGGAGCGAGCAGAGGAGAAGTTGCGTGCTGCTATGGATGAGTCAAGAGAGAGATACTATCAAGGCAAGGTGCGCAAAGCGCTAAATCGTATCGATATCGGCTCTGGGCATAAATAGATTCTCATAAACTAAAATTAGTCGCATAAATATTACTTAAAGAGGTGATATTTATGCGATTTTTTGTGTTTAAATCTAAACCATTATTAGTTGTTTCGGCGTTATTTTTATTGGCTTTTCTGCTCATGATTTTCTCTCCTGAAACAGCAACACCAACAGCGGGACTCAAAACAACTTTTGCCGTTAACCGATACCAAACACAGGAGCATTTAGTCGGGTTGACACTAGAGCTCACCAGTGCACCCGATAACTTAGACGAGGTGCTAATGCTACTGCATGAACACAATGTGACTGCAACATTTTTTGCAACAGGCGAGGTTGCTAGGCAATCTTCCGATATATTGCTTAAAATTATCGACGAGGGGCATGAGATAGCGCTTATGGGATTTTCATATACCGACCAGAGCGATATTTCGGCGGAGCAGTTTCGAGATGGGCTTCGTGCAACTGGGGAGCAGTTTGATTCGTTCGATATCCCGTATCAGCAGTACTACCGACCTCCATACCTTGAGAGTACAACTGAAATGGTAGCGGCACTATCGAGTTTTTCTTTTTTGACAATAGAGGGAGATGTTCTCTTTTTTGAAGACGATATGCGAGATGTCGCAACAAGGGTTTACGATGCTACAAAAAACTTGAAAACAGGCTCGATTATAAGAATGCCCCCGATTGACGATGAAACAGTAGATATATTAGAAGAGCTTTTTGATATTCTTGAAGGCGAAACAAAGTCGGCAGTGAAGCTCTCAGCGCTTTTGCCGGAAGATGGATATACTGTTTCAAGTGAAGGCGTTTTATCCGATGGGGAAATTTAGAAAACAGTGATTTTAAAATGTGGGAAATTGTGCTAAAATAATAGCGAGGTGATTTTATGGTAACAGCTATTATTGTAGCGGCAGGAAGCTCTACCCGAATGGGATTTGATAAAATTATGGCGCCACTCTGTGGCAAACCGCTTTTTATCCACTCGGTTTTGGCTTTTGCAAGCTCTAATATCGAGAGAATCGTTATCGTTACCTCAGACGATAAGATAGAAGCGATAAAAGATGAGATAATAAAATACGATATCAAAAAACCATGCATTGTAACAAAGGGTGGGAAAACACGTCAAGAGTCGGTGAATTGTGGTGCTAAAATGGCTGAAAACAGCGAGATATTCGCTATACACGATGGCGCAAGACCACTTATAACGCCAGGTGAGATAAATGCAGTTTTAGAGGAAGTGAAAAAATTTGGTGCGGCGAGTGCGGCAGTGCCGGTTAAAGATACGATAAAGATAATAGATGAAAATGGATTTATTAAAGAAACTCCAAATCGAGATTACCTATATAGTGCGCAAACCCCACAGTGTATGAAATCAGAGCTTTATTTCAAGGGATATAATTTAGCTAAAACCGATTACACCGACGACAATGCACTGCTCGAAGCGATAAATATACCTGTTAAACTTGTAAAAACAAGCTATAAAAATATAAAAGTGACTACTGCGGAAGATTTAGCAGTTGCGAAAAAATTAATGGAGGAAATATGAGAATAGGACACGGATACGATTTGCACCTACTCGTCCCCGATAGAAAATTGATACTCGGTGGAGTTGAGATATTATTTGAAAAAGGGCTTTTAGGGCATAGTGACGCAGATGTGCTAACCCACGCTGTAATAGATGCTCTTCTCGGAGCGGCGGCACTGCCAGATATCGGTGCGCATTTCCCTGATAATGACCCAGCCTTTAAAAATGCCGATAGTATTGTGCTTCTAAAAAAAGCGTACCACCTTATCTCAACAAAGGGGTATAGGGTGGTAAACGTCGATGCAACTATTATAGCGCAGCGCCCAAAACTCAAAGACTATATCCCGAATATGCGAAAAAACATCGCAACAACCATTGCGGTGGATTTCGAAGATGTGAACGTTAAGGCTACAACCGAAGAGGGAGTTAACGCTTGTGGCGAGGGGCGGGCGATAGCAGTTCACTGTGTGGCACTTTTAGAGAAAATACAAAAAAACTAAAATATTTGATATAAAATGGGACTGAAAAAAGCTGTGTATTTTTACATGGTTTTTTTTAGTTATAAAAGAGTTTTTTTGAAAAGTAAATCATTTTATCTACAATGATAATTAGGCAACATGACTAAAATACTAAAATTTATTTACATTTATACAAAAATATAGTAAAATAAACCAAAGTAGATAAAAATTTCTCACTATAACAAGTGGAAAACTTTTTATTCTTTACTACTTATTTAAGGAGGGGTATTAATGTCTAAAGGAGAAGCAACAATAAAAAAGAAAGGTTTTTTAGGCCTTGTCGAGAGAGCGGGGAATAAACTTCCGCACCCGGTTGCACTTTTTGCGCTACTTGCGGCATTTGTAGCAATTTTATCGTGGATACTATCAATGATTGGAGTATCAGCAACAGGTATGCTTGTTTCAGGAGGGGAACTCACAGAGACCACCGTAACAACTGTAAGCTTGCTATCTGGAGAGGGGATTGCCTGGATGCTCACATCGGCAGTTTCAAACTTCACAGGATATGCACCACTCGGAACAGTTCTTGTAGCGATGCTCGGTGTTGGAGTTGCAGAGCAGAGCGGATATCTATCAGCACTGCTTAAAAGAACCGTCCAGATAACTCCAAAACAGCTTATAACACCAGTCGTTGTTCTACTTGGTGTTTTATCGAATATCGCATCAGACGCGGGATATGTTGTTTTAATACCACTTGGAGCTATGGTTTTCAGAGCGTATGGAAGACATCCAATAGCTGGTCTTGCGGCTGCATTTGCCGGCGTTTCTGGTGGATTTTCAGCGAACCTACTTGTTGGAACGCTCGACCCACTACTTGCAGGTATAACCACAGAAGCAACAGCACTTGTTGACCCAAATTATGTAGTTAATATAATGGGTAACTATTGGTTTATGGCGGTTTCAACATTCCTAATCACAATTATCGGCACAATTATAACCGATAAGGTTGTAGAGCCAAGACTTGGAAGCTATGACGGAACACTAAATGCCGATGAAGATAGCTCGCTTCGTGAACTTACAGACCTTGAGAGAAAAGGAATTAAACGCGCAGGTTTATCAATTCTGTTTATAGTAGTGCTTTTAATTGGTGTAACTATTCCAGCAGACTCATTTATGAGAAATGCAGACGGCGCTATTCTTGGCAGACCTGCAAGTCCGCTAATATCAAGCGTAGTTATACTTATAGCGATTATATTCTTCGTGCCATCAGTTATTTTCGGCAAAACAACAGGTACATTTGGAAAAGGAACAAAAGATGCATGCGCAGCACTTGGAAAAGCTATGGCTTCAATGGGGCCTTATGTTGCACTTGCGTTTGTAGCGGCGCAGTTTATCGAGTATTTCAACTATACAAAGCTTGGAACAATTCTCGCAATAAATGGTGCGAACTTCCTTGAGGCGATAGATATAGGGCTTGTTCCGCTGATGGTTCTCTTTGTTTTATTCTCAGCATTTATAAATCTATTTATGGGTTCGGCTTCTGCAAAATGGAACATTATGGCGCCTGTATTTGTGCCGATGTTTATGTTCCTTGGCTATTCACCAGAACTTGCACAGCTTGCATTTAGAATTGGCGACAGCTCAACAAACTTAATAACACCACTAATGAGCTACTTTGCAGTTATAGTTGTTGTTGCACAGAAGTA
>CAYJJJ010000140.1:0-3922 GCA_964370465.1 uncultured Oscillospiraceae bacterium | reverse complement strand
TAATCTCCACTTTGTACGGAGATTATTCAAAACTATTTGTGCTGTGCACAGAATGGAGATTAAAATGAAAAAGTTTTTTAGTTTAATTTTAGTTGCAGTATTATCACTGACACTTATTGCTTGCAGTACACAGGCGAGCGAGGACGATGGCGGCACAGGCGCGCCACAAAATGGCGACCAAAGCAGTGGACAGTCGGAGTTGCCCGAAGGAGCTGTTAGATATGTTGGACTTGTCACCGATATTGTCGGAAACTATCTGACCGTGCAAATCGGCGAGATGGCTGGCGGTATGGCAGGCGGCTCTTTTGAGGGTGGCGAGATGCCAGAAGATATGGAGCGACCTGAAGGTGGAGCTGATTTTGAAGGCGGCGAGATGCCAGAGGGAACGGAGCGTCCAGAGGGTGGAGAAATGCCAGAGGGCGGAGGTCAATTTGAAGGCGGTGAGATGCCAGAAGGTATGGAAATGCCCGAAGGAATGGAGAGAGGCGAGGGCGGAACATCAGGTGGAATGACTGGTGGAATGTCGCTCGAGGGCAGCGATTTCAGCGAGATGATAGAACTAACTGACGAGATAAAAGAATTTAATATATCAGTTGGTGTGCCTGTTAATATGTTTGGCAGTGAGATGAGTTTCTCGCAGATTACCGATGGAATGTATCTCTCGATAACAACAGATGAAAATGGAAATGTCCTATCTGTGGATTTGTTAGGATAGATTATGATTGAAATTCGAAATGTAACAAAAAAATACGATACCGCTGGAAGTGAGCTATTAGCCCTAAACTCGGTATCGCTCAAAATAGAAGAAGGTGAATTTGTCGCAGTGCTCGGCCCCTCGGGCAGCGGCAAATCGACCCTTATGAATATTATAGGATGTATGGATTTGTGCTCAGATGGTGAATACTATATTGATGGTGTTTCAGTCCACGATAAAAAGGGCGAGCATTTAACGAGGATAAGAAACGAAAAAATTGGGTTTATCTTTCAAAAATACCAGCTTATTCCAACATATAGGGCGATACAAAATATAGTTATGCCACTTCTGGCAAGGGGAATTTCCACAAAAGAAGCAAAAGAGATAGCAAAGCCTACAATTGAGCTTCTCGGCCTTTCAGAGAGAGTTACCCACCGACCATCAGAGCTGTCAGGCGGACAGCAACAAAGGGTAGCTATAGCAAGAGCGCTTGTAACAAACCCGAAAATTCTTCTCGCCGATGAGCCAACAGGCGCACTCGACCAGAAAACAGGCGCTGAGGTTATGGAGCTATTTCAAAAACTAAATGCAATAGGAAACACGATAGTTATGATTACCCATGATGAGAATATAGCGCAAAAGGCAAAAAGAATTATTCGTATAGTCGATGGAGAAATAGTATGATATAAGATTTTAGTTTGTTAAATAGATACATCTTACCAAATGAAAAGCGACCTTTAAAATGCATTTTTAAAGGTCGCTTTTTTAGTTTGCATATTTGTTATGCTATAAAATTTTCACGGATTTTGTGCTAAATTTAATTTTATTTTAACTACAAAAACTACTTAAACTAAGATACTAAAATTCTTGCCGTGGAATAGATATCGAGATATTCTTCATCAGGGAAGTATGCCGGCAGACGGTCAGCTTGATATGATTCAATAGCGCCATTACTACTCGGTGCAAAAAGCTCTGCTTCCCATACAACATCGCCGTTTGAATTAACCTCTATAAACGCAGGATATGTTGCATAACTTGTTAGATTTTGAGGTTGCCACCTATCAAACATACCAAGATAATTTCCAGTGGATTCAAGATAATCGGCATCGCTTCGTATCTGAGAGTAGAGTTCTTCTCCACGCTCTTTTCCGTAATCAAAAATCTGCTCCACTTCCATAGTGACTTCATTTATCCTATAATGAACTATTCGTGAGTAGTATTCACCACTCCAATCAATACCATGATAGTTTTCGCTTATATATTCCCTTGAAAATCCATTATCGAAAAGGGTTATATCAATGGTATCTGGATTGTTATCTAAATCGGGGAGTAGGTAGGCGGCATGTTGGTTATAGTGATGTTCAAAATTATCACCGATAGGCTCTAGGAGAAACTGTTCATAGTAGCTCATCCAGTCGTATTCATCCGCTAAAATCCATTGTATTTCACCCTCGGGCCAGCTGATTTTTGCAACAGTTGATTGAAAGTTTCCAGATATAATTATGCACTCATCAGACGCTATATATTCTATCGAATTCAAATGAAACCAGTCGAGGTTATCTCGTGTGAAGTTGTCTGCATAAAAAGAGTATGAAAAACGGCTTCTAGAAAGCACCTCTCGAAGGTCTAAGGTATTTACCACTTCGCCGGTCACACTATCAATTTCAAAGATGAAATCTTCTGACGAATCGACAGTATTGTTCGAAGCTATAAGTAAGTTTCCATTATCCATCGCCTCGATATCATGGTGAATGAAATATTCCAAATCGTGTATCGTATGGATTTTTCCCATTTTATCTATCTCGACTATATAATTATCATCTATGGTATTTAGAAAAAATCTGTCATTATAAACTTCACTAACCTGTCCGAAAATAATATCGGTGAGCATCCAACGTATCTCTCCATTTTGGTCAAATGCAATTTTGTTTTGGTATGTACGGTCATCGGAGTATAGAAAATTTAGCCCTTCTGTGTAGTTGTATGATATTGTGTTTGCTGTAATTATCAAATCATCATAAGGTGAGGGTAGTTTCTCTGTTTGGATTGTAGCTGTGTGCACACTGATAATCTCATCATCCGCTGAGTAGAGGGTGTATTCTATCTGATTTGCAGTATCTGCATATAAACCATAGACGGGGATAATATGTGAAGTGGTAAGGAGCTCAAAGGTATGGCTATCCCCGGATTTTTCATATAGTCCATCATCAATTGAAACCTCTATATAGCAATCTTCGTCGGTACTGAAAATTATAATACCAGTTAGTGGGGAGTTGCTATAAGGGTTTAGCTCGACATATGGGCTTTCGGCTGTATAGGTATTATTTTCAGCTATTGTTTGAAGTTTTGCATCAACTGATGTTTGATACTCAACAAGGTCGATAAGCTGGTTATAGGTTTCATCTATTAAGCCAAGATAGCTTATGACAGGTAATATTAAATTTATAGCAAATACAGCAGAGATAACAATTGAAATGCCTCCTGAGATATTTAATGTAAGTTTCGGTAAATCGGATTTTCTTATAATAAAAAATGCTATGCGATATAGATATGCGATAGCTGTTGGCAAAAAAATGCTCAATAGCAAGATATGGATAATATACGAAGCGATGCTTTGGAAATCTGTGAGCAAGCTTGTAACTACCGCATCGATACTATTGCTGTCACCAATTTCTATCCAATGGATAAACAGCTGATAGCTAAAGGTTATAAACCCAAAAATCAATGCAAATAATCCCTTTAATAGTAAAGACGCTTTAATATTCGACACTTTAAAAAATATGATAGTTGAAATCATGCCAGATATCAAAAATGTTACCGCCAATAAAAAAATATTCATAATAACCCCCGTTTTCCGTCCTATCAAACGGATAATTTTTTATAATAAGTACGATAGATACTTTTTAAAAACACATTAACAAATTATTGTGATAAAGCTATGATGAAAACATATTTTTAAAAACTATAATGATTATATCTTTATGGGCAGATTATTAAAACGGCAAACTGTGAGCAAAGTAGTGGCAGATTAAAGGTAAAGTGCTATGAGGAGTATTATAGGTGGGTTAATACATCGAAAGTGACTTTAGAGAGGTAATTCCATTTTTTGCTCATCTGTCAGATTGTTTTTTATCAGAAACAGTCAAAATATATCACTTTTTAAATAGAATTGCTAATAAATTATATGATTTGCAATTAATTTATTTGTAATGCTTAAAGTTAACCTTG
>CAYJJJ010000139.1:2379-3978 GCA_964370465.1 uncultured Oscillospiraceae bacterium | reverse complement strand
AACAAATACAACTACTACTTGGCACCGACAGCGAAATCTAAGCATACACAAAAACAAGATACCTGCGAAAATCTAAGCAGACAAAAGAAGGGATAAATCAGCGGCAATGCAAAACCTGTACCAGATATACTGCGCAAAACAAAAAAACGATGTGTTTCCACATCGTTTTTCATCTCTAAAACAAATAACTATTCGTTTCTTATAGCTTCTATTGCTGAAAGTCTTGTCGCGCGAATTGCGGGGTATGTTCCCGAAACAATACCTACAAAGGTTGAAATCGCTATCCCTGCAAGGGCAAGCCATGGAGGAATAATCGAAATGGTACTACCGCCCATTCCCATCGCCATACCACCACTTGCGAGGGTATTTATCGCATTTGATATAGCGTAACTCAGTCCAACACCGACAACACCGCCGAGGAAACCAATAATAGCAGCCTCTGTTAAGAATAGTGAGCGGAGGTTTCCAAGTTTACAGCCGATAACCTTCATGATACCTATCTCTTTTGTCCTCTCATAGATAGACATTATCATGGTATTTGCAATGCCGAGTGCCGCTACAAGGAATGCAATAGCGCCTATTCCACCGAGCACAAGCTGAATTAACATCATCTGCTCTTGTGTTTGCTCGATATATTCCATATTGCTGCTCGCATTATATCCCATCTCGGTAAGTGCATTTTGAATATCTAAAACGTCATCTGTGTCAGGCACATGCACCACTATTTCATCGTACTTATCCTTATTCTGACTACTTGAACCTGAAGAGCCTGATGTGCTCATAGATATAGCAGGTCCGCTAAAGAACATAACGCCGCCATCACTGCCGTCCCCTCCTTGCTGATCGGGAGGGAGGGTTCTCTCATAGTCTTTATATAGCTTTTCAAGCGTTTCGATAGACATAAAGCTGCTCCAGCTGTCATTAGTCCAACCTGGCTCAGAAATGCCTACAACTTCAAGGGTATACATCTTAGGTCTTGATGAAATTGCACCGTAGCCATAGTTTGTATCAAACGTCAGCTTTAGTGTTGTATCAAACGGATCAAACGGAGGTGGCAACCAGTTGCCCTCTTCGTCTTGCGGTGGTTTCCACTCATAGTCTTTGTTTGGGTTTTGGAACTCGAACAGGCTTGTGTAGGACATAACTATCCTGTTACCACTGCCCGTGAGAATACCGTCACCCTGATAAAAATCTTTACCGAGAGCGTCGTAACTCTCAGGGTCAACACCATATAGCTGAGCCCAAGTCTGCTCTTTGCCGTTTATAATAAGCGCCGAGTAGCTCTTTTTACCGAGCACATTATCCACCTGTGGCATCATGCGAATAGCCTCAAGAAGTTCATCATCTAGATAAACATCCTGCGAAGCTTCGTCCCACCCTTTGCGGACAGTGACCTCATTTAGACTGCCAAAACTCTCAAACTGCTCCATCATAGACTGCGAAAGACCCTGACCTATTGATACCATTATAACAACCGCCATCGTACCGATGATAACACCGAGTATCGTCAAGACACTTCGAGCTTTGCGCCTACCGAAGTTTTTAAAGGCGAGTTTTAATACATCAATCCTCTTCATCTAAAAGCTCCATCTCTTTTTT
>CAYJJJ010000139.1:0-2279 GCA_964370465.1 uncultured Oscillospiraceae bacterium | reverse complement strand
GAACCACTCTGGAAGTTACCTATGTAATAAACGCCGTCTGGCACTGTGAAGTCACCTTTTATTTCAAGTGTTAGGTTTAGAAGTGGCGCTTTACCTGTGTTTACAAACTGCATACCGATAGATGTTTGCATTCCGACATCGCCAAAGTCTGTACCGTAGATATTCTGCACTTCAAGCTTTTGTGGTTGGATAACTTTTATGCTTAGCTTCTCAGTAGATGAGTGCGGTGAGGCGCTCTCGTCCTCATAGCTTATTGATAAAGTTAGCTCATAGCTCTTTGTTTCTGCATCGGGTTTAACTGAGAGCGGTAGATTTAGCGCACGAGAAGCCCCTGGAGCAATGCTCTCGATATAGAAACTGTTTGAGCCTTCCGCCGGAACAATAACGCCATCAAGCGATGAAACAGTCACAACCATATTAGAAACTGTTACATCTTTACTTGTATTTTTAAGTGTAAAGCTGAAATTAAAGTCTTTACCAGCTTGAATTGAATCCTCACCTGTTGAATAGTTTGAGATTATAACTTTAGGAACAGAGGCAGAAACAGGCTCATCAACTGCACCAGTTACTGTATTCTCAACATAGATAGACATCGACTCTGTCACCTGTGAAACAACATCAATCATCGCTGGTGGATTATCTGGGTCTTCAATCTGTGTTGTCTGCAATCCATCAACAGTTATAGAGTAGTTAGAGCCACTGCCTTTATATCCTACATAAAACCCTGTCATTACAGTGCTGTTTGCGGGGATTGTTCCGATAACCTTGTTGTTTGGATTATTATCTTCCATAAAAAAGTCACAGCTATTTAAAATTGCAACCGCATCGGTGATATCTGTATCTGTCATATTTTTAATATATGTAACAACAAAGTAGGGCTGACCCTCTTTTATCTCACTCGCAAATACACTTGTGCCACCTTCGAAAATCTCATGTCGCTCGATAATTATATCGGGGATTCCGCTACCTGTACTCGGTAAAGTTGGGTCTGACGCTGCAAAAGCGCTAAATGCCGGCACTAAAAACGACAATAGCATTAAAACTGCCAAAACCAACGCAAAAATTCTTCCTTTTTTCATAATTACTGCACCTCTTCTTTATAATATTCGTTTATCACATGACCATCACGCAGATGTATAACATGGTCTGCGTATTCGGCTATCTCGTTGTTATGTGTGACTATAATCAGCGTATTGTTTTTCTCTTTAGTCATTCGCACCATCATCTCCATAACCTCTACCGTTGTCTTTGTATCGAGGTTACCAGTTGGCTCATCGGCAAAAACTATATCTGGATAATCGATAAATGCACGTGCAATACCTACCCTTTGCTGCTGACCACCACTCATCTGAGTCGGTTTATGCTTCATTCTGTCACCAAGTCCTACTGCTTTTAAAATACTGTGCGCCTTTTTTATCCTCTGCTTATTCGGTATTCCTTTGAATATAAGCGGAAGCGTTACATTCTCAATAGCGGTAAGCGGTGGCAAGAGGTTATAAGACTGAAAAACAAACCCGAAATGATCCATGCGAAACTTTGAGAGCATCGCCTCGGAAAATTTCTTTATGTTTTTGTTCATCACCTTAATCTCGCCTTTACTCGGTCGCTCAAGACCTGCAAGCATGTTGAGCAATGTGCTCTTACCAGAACCCGAAACACCAAGCAGACAGCAGATTTCACCTTTTTTGACAGTTAAATCAACACCGTCAAGCGCCCGGACTTTCTCATTTCCCACTCTATATATCTTTTTTAGTCCTTTGACTTCGATAGCATTTTGCCCTTCCATCTATTCACCCCTTTTATATTTAGTGTCGGATAATATAAATTATGTTTCAAATTTATTCAATAAAATTTCCAAGTTTTATCACTAAAATATCATAACATTAATTTCGTTTTTTTTCAAGTTTGCTCATATATTTTACAATTAATATTAAGGGAATATTAAGCTTTGAAAAATACGTATTTTTACTTTTTATAAGCTTGTTTGATATTAAAAATTGCTGTTTTTAGGCTGGTTCGGCTGGTTTTAAGTTTTCGAGCGCCCGCCGCCGGCAGTGGCGAATTAAAATTCGCCATTTCAAACGAAGTTTGAAAAAACGCACCAAAGGTGCGTTTTCTGCCGGCGGCGGGACACTTGAAAACCCCCACAAACAAATTGATTATAAAACCTAAATTTTCAGTTTTCATCTACTACATAATATTTGCAGCACCAAAAAACCGCCCTTACGGGCGGTCTTTTCAACTACTATCTATTTAATCCACTTACCCCAAAGCTTATC
>CAYJJJ010000138.1:0-3979 GCA_964370465.1 uncultured Oscillospiraceae bacterium | reverse complement strand
TCACTGCGAAGGCCTCATTTATTGCCTTCCGCTCGTTTGAGAGAAAAGCTTTTTTTATCAGCTATCAGACTTATGTTTGATGCTGATGATATTATAATACCCGTTTGTATCTTTGTTATTCAAAAATAAACTGGAAAATTATTCCTCTGTAGTTTCCGGTAGTGGCTCATCTTCCGTGAATAAATTGATAAGCTTATCGATTGATACGCTCTCTTTTCTGCCGTCGGTGTGGGAGAAGTGCATAATACCATCTACTGTGCTATCTAGCACAAAGCCTCTGTAATCCATATATCGTATTACAGCGTCAACCTCGTCTGTGTTGCTATAGCTGCGTGTCAAGTAGTATGGTGTGAAGAAAATCGGCATTGCGTCGGCGTCGTTAAATGTCATTACCATAAGGCTGTATAGATTAACGCCCAGTGGGATAATTATCACGCCGAGAAGTATCGCTATTGCAATGCTCTTTGCTTTTGCTAAATATTTATTCATCGTCAAACAACCCCGTAGATAGGTATCTACTGCCAGAATCAGGCAGAATAATCACTATATTTTTATTGTCAAATTCGCCGGTTTTCGAAAGCTCAACAGCAGCCGATAAGGCAGCCCCCGAGGATATTCCACAGAGAAGCCCCTCTTTTTTGGCGAGAAAATTCGCATATTTTTTTGCGCTCTCAAAGTCTGCGCAGAGAATTTTATCCACAAACTTAGGGTTGTAGTTTTTTGGAATAAAATTTGCGCCAATTCCCTGAATTTTGTGCGGTGCCGCTGTACCCTTTGTTATGAGTGGTGACTCAGAGGGCTCCACTCCGACAGTGACAATAGATGGTATCATTTCTTTTAGATATTCGCTGCAACCAGATAGAGTGCCACCTGTGCCAATTGTCGCTACAAATGCCGCTATATCACCATCAAGGTCTTTATATATTTCAGGGGCAGTAGTTAAAATGTGGGCATTTGGATTAGATATATTATCAAACTGCGAGGGGATATATGAGTTTTTATATTCCTCTGCAAGCTCCTGCGCTTTTTTGATAGCGCCGTTCATACCCTCTGCAGGTTCTGTTAGCACAACCTCTGCACCGTATGCTAAAAATAGAGCTATCCTCTCTTTAGACATCGACGACGGCATCGTGAAAATCGAGCGCATTGAATGATAAGCACACGCCATAGCAAGCCCTATACCTGTGTTTCCACTCGTCGGCTCAATAATAACGGTATTTTTATCGATTACACCGTTTGAAAAAGCATCATTTAGCATATTTAGCGCTGCTCTGTCTTTGACAGAACCAGTCGGGTTGAAAAACTCGACCTTAGCATAGATATTTGATTTAAGCGAAAACTCTTCTTTTAATTTGCAAAGCTCTATAAGCGGAGTTTTGCCAACTGTTTCAAGTGCGTTTTTATAAATAGCCATGAAATCACCTCGAAATCATTATAACAAAGTTTTCTTTTTTGGACAATATATGGTTTTTAAAAAAAGTTATTTATGCATATTGACAAATCGGGAATTTTGTGGTATTATACTTGTAAAGTAAATTAGCTTTACAAAATAAGTCGAAAGGATGATGTCATTTGGAAAAAAACATCGAAATGGCAATGTTACTTGATATATACGGCGAAGTTCTGACCGAAAAACAAAGAGATGTGGTCGATCTCTATTATAATGAGGATATGTCGCTCGGGGAGATTGCGCAGAATAGCGGAATTACAAGGCAAGGTGTGCGCGATTTTATAAAGAGAAGCGAGATAACTATGACTGAACTTGAGGAGAAGCTAGGGCTCGTTTCGAAGTTTCAGCAGAGCAAAAAGATTTTAGAGGAGATTTCTGATAATATAGATTTTATCGAAGGTTATAACTCGAAGTATGTCAGTGCTCCGCAGATAAAGGATTGGACAAGCAAGATAAAAAGCTTAGTTGAAGAGCTTGAAGAGAATTTCTAAGGGAGAGCGTTGAATGGCATTTGAGGGATTAACAGGTAGACTGTCCGCCGTTTTTAAAGGACTGAAAAGCAAAGGTAAGCTAAATGAGAATGATGTTAAAGCTGTTATGCGAGAGGTGCGGCTTGCACTCCTTGAAGCTGATGTCAACTTTAAAGTTGCAAAGCAGTTTATAGCAGATGTAACTGAAGCCTGTGTCGGCGAGAGGGTAATGGAGAGCTTAACCCCCGCGCAGCAGGTAATAAAGATAGTTAATGAAAAGCTGACAGAGCTTATGGGCGGAGAGAACGCTGGGCTTTATATCCCATCAAAACCGCCTGGCATAATTCTTATGTGCGGTCTTCAGGGTAGTGGTAAAACCACCCATGCCGCAAAGCTTGCACATATGCTAAAGGGACGTGGACACCGTCCGCTTCTTGTCGCTTGTGACGTTTATCGTCCGGCGGCTATCGACCAGCTAAAAGTTATGGGCGAGAGAGCTGGAGCAAAAGTTTATGATGAGGGACAGGGCGACCCTGTGCAGATAGCAAAAAACGGACTTGCCTATGCAAAAGACTATGGACACGATGTTGTTATCTTCGATACTGCTGGTCGTCTACATATAGATGAAGGTCTTATGGGGGAGCTTCTCTCGATTAAAGATGTTGTGAAACCGCATGAAACACTGCTTGTGATAGACTCTATGACAGGTCAGGATGCAGTTAATGCAGCTGAGGCGTTCAACAATGCAATTGAGATATCGGGCGTTATTCTAACAAAGCTCGATGGTGATACAAGAGGCGGTGCCGCTATATCGGTAAGAGCGGTCACAGGCAGGCCTATAAAGTTTGCCGGAATGGGTGAGAAGATAGAAGACCTTGAGGCTTTCTATCCCGACAGAATGTCCTCTCGAATACTCGGCATGGGAGATGTCCTCTCGTTTATCGAGAAAGCACAGCAGACTTTTGATGAGAAAGAAACACAAGAACTTGAGCGGAAGTTTAATGAGAATAAATTTGATTTAAATGATATGTTAACACAGCTTGAGTCGCTAAATAAAATGGGCGGTTTTGAGCAAATTCTATCGATGATTCCCGGTGGCAATAAAGTTAAAACCAACGGAAATGAGCAAGAGGGTATAAAGAAAACACAGGCGATTATCCACTCGATGACAAGTAAAGAGAGGGAGAAACCAAAGGTTATAAACCCTTCAAGAAAAAGGCGAATTGCCGCTGGTAGTGGCACTGAAGTTCAGGATGTAAACAAGCTTTTAAAGCAGTTTGAGCAGATGCAAAAGATGATGAAGAGCTTTAAAAAGACAAAGGGCAGAGGATTTAAAATCCCAGGAATGCCGTTTTAGCAGATTATAGTCCCATTGGGGTATAATATATCGCAAGTGCAGTTTTGCTCTTGCATTTAAAATTGATTTTTAAGGAGGTGAAAAGAATGGCAGTTAAGATAAGACTTCGCAGAATGGGCGCTAAAAAAGCACCTTTTTACCGTGTTGTTGTGGCAGACTCAAGGTATCCGAGAGATGGTAGATTTATCGAAGAGATAGGTTACTATGATCCTACTAAAGATCCGATAGTTGTAAAACTTGATATGGAAAAAGTTGAAAACTGGATCAAAAACGGAGCGCAACCTACGGAAACCGTAAAGAGATTAATTAAAAAAGCACAGTAAGCGAAATAAACGGAGGTAATTTATGAAAGAACTTTTAAATTCAATAGTATTGGGACTTGTTGAGGACAAAACATCTATAACTATCACAGAAGATGAGGTAAACGAAGAGGGAGTGATCGTTTTCCACCTAACAGTAGGACCGAATGACATGGGTAGAGTTATAGGTAAACAAGGCCGAATTGCGAAAGCTATTCGTGTGGTTATGAGAGCTGCAGCTAATCGCGAAGGCAAGAAAGTTGCTGTTGAGATAGAATAGCAAATTTAAAAGGTCTGTAATAATATAGACTAATTTTATAACCGAAAATGTAGGGGTCGATGCCTACATCGACTCGATATTATATCGAGCTGATGCAGATATCAACCCCTATATTATTTATAT
>CAYJJJ010000137.1:0-4014 GCA_964370465.1 uncultured Oscillospiraceae bacterium | reverse complement strand
TTAGCTCTGCTTCTCCCTTTGATTTTCTCTGAACTTTAAATAACTCTCAAGGATAACTGTCGCCGCAACTTCATCAACTATCTCTTTGCGTTTTTTGCGGTTTATATTGTTTTCAATTAGGTAGTTTGTCGCTGAAATAGTCGTATTTCGCTCATCCCAAAGCTTCACAGGAAGCTCTGCCACGAGGTTCAATTTTTTCGCAAACTCCTCAGACTTCTGAGCTCTTGCGCCCGCACTGCCGTCCATATTGAGAGGGTGTCCAACAATTATCTCGCCCACTTCATACTCTTTTGCCATATGAGCTACCTGCATCACAACATCGTTTAAGTTTTTCCCCTTTATAACGCCTACAGGAGATGCTAAAAACTCAGTTCTATCGCAAACTGCAAGTCCTGTTCTCACGTCCCCTAAATCAACTGCCATTATCTTCATATCTTTTCCTCACTAATTCTTAGATGTTCACAATCATCTATATATTCTATCTTATCGCTCTCTGGCAGATAAAGACTAATCGAGCCATTTCCAACTATCGGTCTGCCTGAAAATGCCGCATAGTACCGCTTTCCAAAAAGCTTGCTCATAATAGCACGAAGCGCCGCCCCGTGTGATACTATCACAATATTTTTACCGCCCTCTTTAGAAGATATATCGACAAATGCCTCGTTCATTCGCATCGCAACTTCTGCAACCGACTCACCGCCAGGCGCTCGAAACTGCTCAAAATCGTTTTTCCAGTCATCCCACTCTTTTGGATGGCTACCCTCAAAACCCGATATCGGCATACCTTCCCAAAGACCTGCATCTATCTCGACCAGTCTATCGTCTGTGATAATTTTCGCACCACATCCGTCGCTCACCGCCTGCGCCGTCTTCATCGCACGACCCTGGGGTGATGAGTAGATTATATCAACATCGATATCGCAAAACCTCTCGCTCAAGCAGATAAGCTGCCTCTCACCCTCTGGCACAAGTTCGGTTTCTATTCGTCCTTGAAATGTTCGCGCGAGGTTTCCAGCCGCCATAACGTGACGCACAAAATAAACTTTGGTCATCGCCCCATACCATAAGGACGAACAGTTCCTACAAGGTGGTTAACATCTGCAATACCATTCTCATCGCACCAGTCGTTTAGCTCCTTTAGCACCTTTATAGGCGCCGCTGGGTCACGGAACATCGCACTTCCAACCATAACAGCCGAAGCCCCAGCCATCATCATCTCAACAGCATCTGTACCCGAAGCTATACCGCCCATTCCTATAACAGGAATATCAACTGCATTTGCTACCTGAAAAACCATTCGAACGGCAACAGGGAAAACAGCAGGGCCTGAAAGTCCCCCTATATTATTATGAAGCACTGGACGGCGCTTGTTTATATCAATTCTCATACCGACAAGGGTATTTATAAGCGAAACAGCATCAGCACCCTCTCCCTCAACTGCACGAGCTATGTCGGCAATATCTGAAACATTCGGCGAGAGCTTCACAATTACAGGTTTTTTAGTATATCGGCGGACACTCCGTGTAACCTTTGCCGCCATCTGTGGAGTTGTGCCAAAAGCGGCACCACCCTCTTTGACGTTTGGACAAGATATATTTAGCTCAATCATATCGACATCGGTATCATCGAGAAGTGAAGCTGCCTCCATATAATCATCAAGGTCGCTCCCCGCCATATTGACAATAGTAACGTAGTCCTCCCCTTTCATTCGGGGAAGCTCATTTTTAATAAAGTGGTCAAGACCTGGATTTTGAAGCCCTACTGAATTTAGCATACCAGATGCAGTTTCAGCAACCCTTATAGTCTTGTTCCCTTTTCTCTTTTTTAGTGTAACACCTTTAGTGCTAATACCGCCAAGAAGTGACGGCGGATAAAAATCTTTGTATTCCTCGCCAAACCCATAAGTGCCAGATGCGGCGATAATGGGATTTTTAAATTCAACTCCTGCAATAACTACATTCAACTGCGCCATTAGAACACCACCTCACTACCGTCAAAAACAGGGCCATCTTTACAACAGCGCTTATTTTGATAACTCTCACCGTCACGAATCTTGCAAACGCAGACAAGACAAGCGCCAACTCCGCAACCCATTCTCTCTTCAAGCGAAACTTCACAGGGAATATTTTTCGATTCAGCTATAAGATTTACCGATTTTATCATCGGTGTCGGTCCGCAGGTATAAACCTTTTTAGCGCCTATGATGTTTTCCGGCATATAGTCGGTAACCACCCCTTTAAAGGCATCTTTACTGCTACCGTCATCTGTTGTAAGGATTACTTTACAGCCAGCCGCCTCGAATTCACGCACTAATATTATGCTACTCGAAGTGGCAAACCCGAGAATTGCAATTGCACTGCTACCGTAATAACGGGCGAGCGAGAGAAGCGGTGTAACACCTATTCCGCCGCCTACCAGTAAAACTTTATCTTCGGGAGGTGTTAGATTAAACCCATTTCCAAGCGGGCCAAATATACGTATATTGTCCCCTGCTTTTACTTCACAGAGCGCCTTTGTCCCCTTGCCCTTAGCTTCATATACAACAGTTACCGCACCCTGCCTTATATCTGTTGAGCAGATAGCAATAGGTCTTGGGAGAAAAAAGTCTGAAACTGTTATGTTTATAAACTGTCCTGGAAGTGCATTTTTCGCAATAGTCGGCGCATAAATTTTCAGCACAAACAGCTTGTTTGCAACCTCCTTATGCTCCATTATAGGGAAAACTCCGCTTGTCTTTTCCATAGGTCACCTCTTAAATTTTTGTTATATCAATAAGTTCTATATTCTTTAAATCTTTTTTCGCCTTGTGACAGCCAAGCACCGCCGCCGCTGTATCAATAGCTGTTATACAGGGAATTCTCTTCTCAACAGCCGCTCTTCGAATACGCACATTATCTGTATGTGGGTCACGTGCTTTTCCAGCAGTTGAGATAATATACTTAAACTTGCGCTCCTCTATAAGTGAGAGGATATTCGGCTTCGGCTCATTGATTTTCGCAACCGAGCTTGTCGCCACCATTTCAGAGTTGAAGGTCCGCGCTGTGCCCTCTGTTGCATAAATTTCATACCCGAGCGCTTCAAATCCTTCAGCAAGGCGAACGCCCTCGAATTTGTCGTTGTCATTTAGTGTAAAGAGGACAGCGCCCTCGCTCTCCCATGCAAATCCAGAAGCACTGAGCCCTTTATATAGCGCATCGTCAAAGTCTTTCGCAATACCTAACACCTCACCTGTGCTCTTCATCTCAGGACCGAGCACCGTGTCGAGGTCGCCGAGTTTCTCAAAGCTGAAAACAGGCACCTTTATAGCGATATAATCGCTCTTCTTATAAACTCCGCTCTCATAGCCTTGCATTTTGAGCGTCTGCCCATCAAAAATCTTCGTTGCAATTTCAACCATTGGCACACCAGTTACCTTGCTGATATACGGCACTGTACGTGAACTACGGGGATTTACCTCAATAACATAAACATCGCCATTTGAAACGACAAACTGGATATTCATAAGACCTATAATATTTAGCGCCTTTGCAAGTTTTTCGGTATATTCTATTATAGTTTTCTCTATGTTGGGTTTTATGTTTTGCGCAGGGTAGACTGAGATGCTGTCCCCACTGTGAACACCAGCCCTCTCGATATGCTCCATAATACCTGGGATTAAAAAGTCCTCGCCGTCACAGATAGCATCGACCTCAACCTCAACACCTGTCATATACTTATCAATTAAAACAGGGTTGTCAATTCCACCGGCAGTTATTATATTCATATATTCTACTACATCTTTATCAGAAAAAGCAATAATCATATTCTGACCACCGAGGACATATGAAGGTCTGAGAAGCACTGGGTAGATAAGTTCATTCGCCGCCGCTACCGCCTCATCGGCAGTAAACACAGTCTTGCCGACTGGACGCTTTATCCCACAAGACTCTAAAATTGCATCAAATTTTTCTCTATCCTCCGCTGCATCTATCATCTCAGGCGATGTTCCAAGAATTTTTATCCCTCTGTTTTTTA
>CAYJJJ010000136.1:0-4052 GCA_964370465.1 uncultured Oscillospiraceae bacterium | reverse complement strand
AATTTCACCGCAAACAGGGGTTTACACATACTGATATAATTTAGCATGATAAAAAGAAGATGTCATTTTTTGTGACATCTTCTTTCTGCGTTTACTATGCTTTTTGAACATAGTCGCATTTTCGGTTTGCACCTGCGGCACTATGCTTTTTTGGGGTATCTATTTTGTGCATAGCTTGGATTCAAGCAGCAGGTCACTTCCGCAGATCTGCTAAAACAGTCCAGTGGACTGTTTTAGAGTGCGCGGCTCGGCAGTTCATCCTTTCTGTGCTAAGATAATAGCATAAAAAATTTTACATAAAAGTCTAGATGTGATGCAACGTTCTCTCTCATTAGCAAATCCATATAAAGTTGAAAAACTTCTACATTTAATGATATACTATTAAAAGATAAACGAAGCAAATGAAATATTCTGTTATCATTTTGCTTTTACTATGAAGATATCTATAACTTTAGAGTTTGGAGAATTTTATGGATGTAATAATAGAATATATTTTGAACATGACTCCTTTTATGCTCATCTCTTTGCCTATTATATTATTAGCTCGAGCTTTAAGCATTAAGGTTATGAGGAGAAACTTACTGGAAACTTCTGTATTCCATGAAGTTGCAGTAATCTTGTTTGTTGTTTTTTTAGTGGGTCTTGCCTCTCAAACAATAATCCCTAAAGTAGAGTTTGGGGATACAATACGAGTTATTGTCGGGAATGGCAATGGCAGAATTAATCTTATTCCGTTTAAAGTGATAGGAGAGACCTATAGAGCGGTTTTTATAGCGGGTTATTTTAATTATTTCTTGATAAATTTTTTGGGTAATATTGTCATGTTTATGCCGATAGGTTTTTTTGTCCCACTCTTATGGAATAAGATGTCGTTTAAAAAAGTTGTGATTATTGGTCTGACAGCCTCTCTTTTTATCGAGATATGCCAGTTGCCACTAGCAAGAGGGACAGATATAGATGATGTTTGGATAAATACATTGGGTTGCATTTTAGGGTATGCAGTTTATCTTGTTTTGAAAAAAAGCGCACCGCTTTTTGTGCGAAAGTTTAAAGTGTTTATCAATGAAAAATCAACATAAATTAGTGATTATAGTGTTTATCAGTGAATTGAGAGGATTTGAAAAATATGTTTAAAAAAGTCTGTGAAAATGTCTATTATATGCCGCATGACCACTATGCCGACCGACCGGCTATCGGTCTTGTTGTCGGTGAGAGGAGTGTCCTTCTCTATGACAGTGGGAACTCATATAAGCATGCAAAAGAAATTTTGGACGGCGTGCGTGCGATAACAAACCTACCGATAGAGTATACTGTTTTATCGCATTGGCATTGGGACCACGTTTTCGGTGCGCACTATATAAATTCTCCAAACTTAATTGCTCACCCATTTTGTGCTGAGATGCTAAAAGAAATATCGAGCTACAAGTGGGACGATAAATCACTTGATGAGAGGGTAGAGCAGGGGCTTGAAATTGATTTTTGCAGAGAGCATATTAGAAAAGAGCTCGCACCAAATGAGCGAGATACAGTGTTAATTGCTATACCGAATGTTTTGGTTCTGGATAAAATGCAGATAGATTTAGGCGGTATTTCTGCAGAGATTTTTCATCTCGGCGGTGAACATTCAGCGGATAGTATCTGTCTTTATGTGAATGAGAGCAAAGTGTTGTTTTTGGGTGATGGTATCTGTCAGGAGCTTTTCTTAGGACCGTGGAGTTATGATTTGCCGGATATAGACAGAAGGCTTTCAGATGTGCAGAAGTATGACTGTTTGCACTATATTAATTCTCATTGGGACCCGCAGAGTAAAGATGAGTTTGCAGCTTTTTGTGTGGATATAAGAAATGCGGGTAAAGCGGTCGGGGATAGGGTATCAGAAGCTCAGGCGAAAGAGAGTTTTGCAGAAATTTTTGGTAGAGAGCCCACAGAAAATGAAAGTGCGAATATTCTTTCTTTTGTAGAGGGGAATTTGAAAAAAACAAACAGCAAATGAATTTATTTTGAACTTAAAAATAATATTAGAATAAACGATGGTTGTGCTTGTAATAGCGATATGCAAGTGATATAATTAGGTGGTAAGAATTCTTTAGATATGAGGGTTTAAAATGAATACAACTGAGAACAGCGTCGAAAAAATACTTGATAGCAGATTTAATGTTTTAAGCTATGAGCAGTTTCTAATTGATATGAAAGAGAAGAAATTCAATAAAATTTGCATGACCGAAGTTATAAATGCTGACATGATGATTGCAACGTTTGGCGAGGAGCGTTATAACAAGACAAGCGCTGAAGTTTTAGCTATGGGTAATCAAGCTTATAAAATGATGGGTATAGATAACCTTGTTCACGTGTATATTCATACTTATAAAACATTTATGGCTGTTGCAAACGACGATATGAGCTATGATGATTTTTATAATCTTATGAAAACAAACCACGAGCAATACGAATTGATTCGCAGCAAGCAAACAGGACTTAGTGGAATTTCAAGATTTGCGGTTGCAGAGGGGGATCATCTTATCGATAAAGTTATGAGTGCTTATTATGTCAACAAAGATATGCAAAACAATTTTATTGTTGCAAAAGATGAGAGAGAGATGCTACTTGCAGAGCAAGAGGAGAATGTTAAGGTTTTAGATCTTTTAAACTATGCTGTTTTAAACGATAAAGTAATACCATACTACCAAGGGATATACAACAACAAAACAGACAAGATAAGCAAATACGAAGCTTTGATGAGGGTGTATGATGAAGAGGGAAAGATATATGCACCCGGTGCTTTTTTAGATGTCGCGAAGACGTTTAAGATGTATCTTGCTTTGAGCAAAATAATTATAGATAAAGCTTTAAATGATTTTGCAGATATCGATTGTGAGATAAGCTTTAATATTTCGCTTTTGGATATTCAGTCAGAAGAGTTTAGGGATTGGCTAATTGAAAGACTGAAAGAGCATCCGCAGCCAAATAAAGTAATAGTTGAGTTTGTTGAAACAGAGGATTACAACATTGGCTCAAATGATATCCTCTTTGAGTTTTTAGAAGAAGTTCGCAAAATAGGATGCAAAATAGCTGTTGATGATTTCGGGGTAGGCTACGCTACCTATACATCAATTATATCTTTAAAGCCAGAGATAATTAAAATCGATGGTAATATCATCAAAACTGTCGATACAAGCAACGATAGCAGAATTATCTTAGAATCAATAAAGTGTATGGCGGATTTAATCGGCTCTGAAACAGTAGCTGAATTTGTCGAAAATGAAGAAATCCATGAGATTACAAAAAGCTACGGAGTTGACTTTGCACAAGGATATCTTTTTGCAAAACCAGAGCCACTTGAGAAATTGGATACCAAAAAGCTGTAGAAAACAATTTGCTTTAAACTAAGCGGGATTTGTGTGGTGGCAAAAAACTGAAAAAATTTTACAAAAGCACGGTGCATTTTAGCGTCGTGTTTTTTTGATGTTTAAAAACAGGTGATAGTCACATAAATTTAACGATTTTAGTGGCTTTTTTCCCTTTACTTGTCAAAAACAATGTGTTATAATTTTAACGGTATTAAAATACAATTATAAATTTGGAGGATGTTAAATGTCTATTATCAGTAAAGTTTATGCTCGTGAAGTAATTGATTCACGCGGTAATCCGACAATTGAAGTTGAGGTTACAACAGAGATGGGCGCATTTGGTCGTGCTATGGTACCGTCAGGCGCTTCAACAGGTGAGAGAGAAGCTTTAGAGCTTCGCGATGGCGACAAAGCTCGTTACCTTGGAAAAGGCGTTCTTAAAGCAGTGGAAAACGTAAACGAGAAGATAGCTCCTGTTATCATCGGTATGGATGTTACAAATCAGAATGCTGTCGACAAAGCTATGCTTGACCTCGATGGAACAGACTTTAAATCAAATATCGGCGCAAACTCAATCCTTGGCGTTTCAATGGCTTGTGCGCATGCAGCGGCTGACCTATATGGTATGCCTCTATACAAGTACCTCGGTGGATTCAACGGAAAAACTCTTCCAGTTCCTATGATGAACGTTGTTAACGGCGGAAG
>CAYJJJ010000135.1:0-4092 GCA_964370465.1 uncultured Oscillospiraceae bacterium | reverse complement strand
ATATTGAGCGATTTTTCAAATCAAATTAGAAGGCAATAAAAATCGATAAAACATGACTGATTTTATTATTAAAACCTCTATTTTTAATTTCGGTCGAAAAAGATAAACTTCCGCTTATTCCAAAATTAAATTATCTTACTTTTTCATTTCATAAAGAAAGAAAACGAAATCTCAAAATTAAACAGGCAATTTTAGGAAGCAAATTTCATGTTTTTACTGTATAATAAAATCTATCGATATAGATTAGGTAAAAAATGCATTTCGAGCACGGAGAAAAAAAGATTATTAAATCTACGAGAAGGAAGTAGCTATATTATGGATAATGAGTTTAATATGACATACGGCGAAATGTATGATGCTGTAATTTCAAATGATGAAAGTTATGATACAGTGTTCTTTTATGCTGTGAAGTCAACAGGTATTTATTGCAGACCTTCTTGTAAATCCAAAGCACCTAAAGTGGAAAACATAGAGTTTTACAAAACAGCAGAAGAAGCGATAAAGGCAGGATACCGACCTTGTAAAAGGTGTAGAAGTGATTTGCCGGGCTATAAGCCAATGAAAGATATTGCAAATAAGCTTAAAAGCCTTATTGATGATATGTTTCATGAGGTAGAAACGCTAAACACCGAACTCGATAAGCTCGGACTTTCTCGCAAGCGAATGGTCGAAGTTTTCAAAGATGAATATGGCAAAACACCGAGTAGCTATGTAAATGATTTAAGGTATAAAGAGGCAATTAGACTTTTAGAGCAGACAGATAGCGAAGTGATAGACATCGCTTACTGCGTTGGGTTTAGCAGTTTGTCGGCGTTTTATAAATTTTTCAAAGAGCGAGCGAATATGTCGCCAGCGGCATATAGGAAAGGGATACGATAATGAATAATTTTGCAATTTATGAGACAAAATTCGGATATTTTAAAATGGAATACGTTGATGGTTATATCACTTTTTTTGGGAAAACATTTGATGAAATTGTAGCTGATTTTGGCACCAAAACCGATCTTACAGATAAGGCATATAGTCAGCTTATAGAATATTTCAATGGAAAAAGAAAGACTTTTGATCTGCCGTACAAATTAAATGGTACAGATTTTCAAAAGAAAGTGTGGTCAGCACTTTGTGACATACCCTATGGTGAAACAAGAAGCTATAAAGATATTGCAATAGCAGTTGGTAACCCTAAGGCCAGTCGTGCCATTGGTATGGCAAATAATAAAAACCCTATAACAGTTATTGTGCCTTGTCACAGGGTTATCGGTGCATCGGGAAAACTCGTAGGATACGCTGGAGGACTTGCTATGAAAGAGTTTTTGCTTAAAATGGAGTGTGGACACAAGTAACGGAAAAAATCCAAGTTATAACAACGAAGCTAAACGAAAAAGAACACCCTATAAACAAAGCCTTGCATTACAGCTGTTACCTTTGCCCCTTGCTTTGCCATTCTTTGTGAAAAGTTCCCATTTCCGCAAGCTATATCAAGTACAAAGTCTTTTTCACTTATTTCAAGCAACGTTTCTACATTTGGTCTGACGATATCGCAGTGAAAAAAGTTAGACTCATCACCCATCTGCTCATCCCAAAACTCAGCGTTTTTCTCCCACGCTTCTAAACCGTTATCATTAATATTCATTTTAAATCTACCTTTCATTATATTAATCCGCTCCACTGAGCAAAATTTTAACAACCATATAGCTTTCTGATGATTTTGCCTTTATCATTCGAATTTAATTTCTCATAGATAGAACTTGCACACAGCGGCGACCTCTTTTATTAATTATAAATACCTACCAGTAACACTTCTATCGCTCATTGAAATCTCAAATGGAGTGCCTTCAGCTATAATCTCGCCGCCCTTATCGCCGCCCTGTGGTCCGAGCTCTATTATATAATCGCTTTTTGCTAAAATATCGGTGTTGTGCTCAATTACAAATACAGAATTATTTTGCAACACTAAATTTTGAAGTAGCGCTAAAAGTTTCTCGCAATCCGTCGGGTGAAGCCCTGTTGTCGGCTCATCTAAAAGATATAATGTGTGACCAATACTTCCTTTTGCAAGCTCTTTTGAGAGCTTAAGCCTTTGACACTCCCCTCCCGAAAGTGTTGTTGTCGATTGCCCGAGCTTTAGGTATGCAAGACCGACTTCGTTTATCACGCTTAGTTTTTTGCAAATTTCCCTGTTGCCTTCAAAAAAGTTTAGATTTTCGAGAACTGTCATATTTAAAATATCAGAAATACTTTTGCCTTTATAAGTCACCGAAAGCACTTTCTTTTTAAACCTATGACCTTTACAAGCAGGACAAATAACCTCAACATCATCTAAAAACTGCATATCGAGCGAGATAACACCAAGCCCCTCGCATTTTTCACATCTGCCACCTTTGACATTGAAAGAAAAATCAGCGGCTTTGAGCTTTAGTTTTTTAGCCTCTGTCCCAGCAGAAAACAGCTCTCTTATCAGCGTGAAAACCTCGGTATATGTCGCGATATTGCTTCGACTTTGTCTTCCGATAGGATTTTGGTCTATTTTTATCACTTCTGAAATATGCTCAAAACCACGAATATTATCTGCATTTTTTCTCTGCTCTATTACATCAAAAACAAGACTACTTTTGCCGCTGCCAGATACCCCAGCAAAAGAAACAAGCCCGCCCTGTGGAATATTTACAGATAAATTTTTAAGATTATGAATATTTGCATTTTCAACCTCGATAAATCTGCTCGTATTTATCTTTTTGTCATTTAATTTAATTTTCCCCTCACGCAGATACTTTGCAGTCTGTGATATTTCATTCTGCGAAACCTCTAAAACTGTGCCGGCAGCAACAATTTCACCGCCGAGCGACCCCGCACCGACACCAAAATCGATAACATAGTCACACTCTTTTACAAAATCCATATCGTGCTCAATTACGATAACTGTGTTGCCAAGGTCACGCAGTTTTTTTATTGCTCCAAGCAGTAGCGAAGTATCTTTGGCATGAAGCCCTGTGGTAGGCTCGTCTAAGATATACAAAACCCCTGTAAGCCCACTCTCCAAAATGCTTGAAAGCCGTATTCGCTGACTTTCACCGCCTGAAAGCGAGCTAACCGGCCGGTCGATTGAGAGGTACTCAAGTCCGATTTTCACAATGCCATTTACTCGCCTTAGAATATCTCCTATAACCACTGTCGCAATTTCTTTTGCTGATGGAGATAGGTTTGACAAAACTTCTTCCAAAAACTCCACAAGTGATGACATTGTATATCCGCTTACTTCTATTATAGTTTTTCCATGAAGTTTCGCCGTCCTGCCATCAAAACCAAGTCTTGTACCGTCACATTCATCACAAGGCGTGCTTCCTATTGCATTTGCAATGACGGGGTTTGCAACTTTTTTTGTAGCTGACTCAGCAACTTTTTTGAGCGCAAAGGTGCGAAGCCCCTCGACATAACCATCCATAACCCTTTTCGGTCGCTTGATATTTGGGAAACGCTTTTTGAACTCCTCACAGTCCACACCGTCGAGCAGTACTAACATTTCAAGCTCATTATAGTCTTTAACAGGCTTTGAAACATCAAAGGTAAACCCGTAATGTTTGCCACAAGCCAGAAAGGTATTTGAGTAATGATCCCAAAAAGTTTCGTTTCCCCAAATTTTTATAGCGCCTTCTTTTATCGTAAGGTTTCTATCAATAAGCTTTGATAAATCTATATCTTTAACTACTCCAATACCACTACATTTCGGGCAAGCGCCCTCTTTTTTGTTAAAAGAAAAACTCGCCATAGAAAGGTGAGAAAGCTTTGTTTTACAGTGTGGGCAGCTTGTATCGGCAAAGTCTATCTCCTCATCCTCATCGAATTGTGGAGCGATTTCTCCTTTGCAGTTTGGACATACCCGTACACTGAGCTTTGCATATAGTATGCGAAGATAGGTCAGTATCTCGGTGTATGTTCCAACTGTTGAGCGAGGATTTTTAGAAAGCACCCTTTGCCCTACTGAAATCGAAGGCGAGAGCCCAACAATGCTATCAACTTGCGGTTTGTTAAGACCGTCGGTCACCATTCCCATTGATTCTAAATACTGACGCTGACATTCTTTTTGCAGTATAT
>CAYJJJ010000134.1:0-4141 GCA_964370465.1 uncultured Oscillospiraceae bacterium | reverse complement strand
CCCCTACAATACACCTATAAGGTCAGTGGTAATCACAACGCAATACCACGCAAAATATAAATAACACAAAGTGTTGTTTGTATCAGTGAAAAAGTAATAGTGAAGAGTGAAGAAGTAATGATTTATATGAATTATCGCCGAAAGGCGATACAATACCTATTCACTATTAGCTATTAGTTATTAGTTTTTATACTTTGCACCGCAAAATATAAAAAAACACTTGTAAAGTGGACTGAAACGGTATATAATACAAACAGAATATTTAAGAAGGTGAATTTATGTTCAAAATATATCTTGATAATGCGGCTACAACCGCTATATCTCCAGATGTTTTAAACGCTATGATGCCATACCTCACAAACCACTATGCAAACCCCTCGAGCATCTATTCGTTTGCAAATGAGAGCCGTCAGGCTATCGAAAAAGCAAGAGTTTCTGTTGCGAAATCACTCGGCGCTACTGAGCGCGAGATTTTCTTTACCGGCTGTGGCACAGAGAGCAACAACTGGGCTATAAAAGGCGTTGCGAGAAAAGCATTGAAATCGGGCAAAAACCATATTATTTCAACTGCTTTTGAGCACCATGCAGTACTCCATACCCTCGATACTCTCAAAAAAGAAGGCTTCGAGATAACACTCCTACCTGTTTCAAGCGATGGGTTAATTGATCCAAAACAAGTAGAAGAAGCTATAACCGATAAAACCTGCCTTGTCACTATTATGTATGCAAACAACGAAGTCGGCACAATACAGCCTATTGCTGAAATCGGCAGTATATGCCGTGAAAAGAAAGTTCTGTTCCATACAGACGCTGTTCAGGCTTTTGGAAATATCAGAATAGATGTTGAGCGACAAAATATAGATTTGCTCACCATTTCAGGGCACAAAATCCATGCGCCGAAAGGTGTTGGAGCGCTTTATATCAAAAAAGGGATAACATTTGATAACCTGCTCGACGGTGGAGGTCAGGAGCGAGGCAAGAGAGCCGGTACTGAAAATGTCGCCTCAATTGTTGGCCTTGGAGTGGCAGCGGAAATTGCTACCGCACAGATAGACCGCAAAAATTTCAGACTTTGTGCTATGCGGAACAGGCTTATAGAGGAAATTCTAAAAATTGAAAAAACCCACCTCAATGGGGATAAAACTAAGCGACTGTGCAACAATGTCAACATAAGCTTTGAGGGAGTTGAGGGTGAGAGTCTTCTTCTGCTCCTCGATTTAAACGGCATCTGCGCAAGCTCGGGCAGTGCTTGCACAAGTGGCTCACTCGACCCGTCGCATGTTTTGCTCTCTCTCGGACTTCCCCACGAGATAGCACATGGCAGTTTACGCCTATCCCTCTCGTCAGAAACAACTGACGCAGAGATTGATAAAGTTTTAGAGCTTCTCCCACAGATAATAGCAAAACTTCGTGCTATGTCACCGCTTTGGGAGAGAATCAAAAAGAACGAAAGGTAGATATAAATGTATACAAATCAAGTAATGGATCATTTCACAAATCCCCGAAACGTCGGCGAGCTTGCCGATGCAAACGGTATTGGTGAAGTTGGAAACGCAAAGTGCGGCGATATAATGAAGATGTATTTAAAGGTTGAGAACAATATTATTGTTGATGTTACCTTTAAGACTTTTGGTTGCGGAGCGGCTATTGCAACAAGCTCTATGGCGACAGAACTCGTTAAAGGCAAGTCTATCGAAGATGCGCTAAAGCTCACAAACAGAGCGGTTGTTGAAGCACTTGAGGGACTACCTCCCGCAAAAATCCACTGTAGCGTTTTGGCAGAACAGGCTATAAAAGCTGCAATTAGCGACTATTACAGAAGTATCGGGATAGACCCGGTTCCAATAGTCGGCGAGATTAAAGACGATGACGATATCCACGACCACTGCTAAAAAAGTTCTGCTTGGGCTGTCAGGCGGGGTTGACTCTTCTCTATGTGCAAAGCTTTTGCAAAATGAAGGGTATGAAGTTATTGCCGCTTTCCTCGATTTATCCCCGAACCACGGAAAGGATACCCCGAGAGCACGAGCAGTTGCGAATGATTTAAAAATTGAATTTATGGTAATACGGGAGCATGACCTCTTTTTAAAAGAGGTTATAACTCCTTTTTGTCATGCTTACAGGGACGCAAAAACCCCAAACCCATGCGTTATCTGCAACCCTACTGTTAAGTTTAAACTACTCTACGATAAGGCAAAAGAGCTCGGTTGCAGCTATATCGCAACAGGGCATTATGCAAACATCGAAGAGATTGACGGAGTTTACTACCCAAAAGTTGCGACAGATATAAAAAAAGATCAATCTTATATGCTCTATCGCCTACCACAGGAGATTTTGAGTATTCTCAAAATGCCTCTAAACTCTCTTACCAAAGAGGAGGTGCGCACCCTCGCACATGAGGGGAAAATTTCTTCGGCAAACGCACCAGATAGCCAGGAAATTTGCTTTGTAGCAGATAACGACTATAAAGCTTATGTCGATAATTTCAACGGCGGCACAAAAGAGGGTTTCTTTGTTTCGCCAGAGGGCGAGCGCTTTGCAAAACATAAAGGCATCACCCACTATACACAAGGCCAGCGCAAAGGGCTTGGAGTCGCACTCGGGCAACCTGTTTTTGTTAAGAAAATAGACCCTGTTAGTGGAGATATCTTTCTTGTTTATAAAGGTGATGAACTGTCAAACGGATGTTATTTATCTGATTTAGTGAGTTTTGGCGACGAGCTTTTTAATGGAAAAGGCAACCTGACTGTAAAAATCCGAAGTGTTGCAAAACCTGTTTCGTGTAGGTTTGAGCGGTGCGAAGATGGTAGCTACAGACTTATTTTTGATACACCTCAGCACGCTGCCGCAAACGGACAGTCAGCCGTTATCTACTGCGGGGACAGAATTGTCGGCGGTGGAATAATTTGCGATAGTTTTTAAAATAGTCTTTTATTTATATTTTATTAATGATATACTTATCTTATTAAAAACAAGGGAGAATTTATGAGAAAAATCACTGGTTTAGTTTTGAGTGCCATGCTGTTTTTAGTCGGATGCAGTGCAAATGCCGCTTCTATGAGCGTTACCCCATCGCAGTTCAGCGAGGAAACAGAGGCTGTTTTGGATGTTATCGGCGGGGACGATTTGGAGTTTTTCGATATTTCTCTCGATGAAAGCGCAAAGAGCTTTGAGGTTATCGCCTATAGCTGTATCGATGGTGTTTGGTCGGAGGCTGGCAAGATTATGGGCGATGTAGAAGAGAGCGATTTTCAAATTGCGATAGAGATTAGCAATAGCAGTTATACATACTATAAAATAGATGAAAGTGGACACACAAAATCACATTATCCAGATTTAGGCATCGATTTTAGCAGTGTTTTGGCAAATGGCGGGACAAAGCTTCAAAGTGAAACAGCTATTGTATTAAACGAAGAGATACCGCTTTATATAAAAATCGGAACAGATGATAATGGCATTCCGATTTATGATATCAGCGATGGTTTTGAAGTTTATGACAGCGAAATAGGCATTGCTTTCACTTTGAAAGTGTTAGATACAGAGATAGAATAAATTTATATTCAGGGGGATATTATGCAGAGAAAAGATAAGATAAACTACTACCTTGATATTGCCGACAGCATTTTAATCAGGGGGACATGTCTTCGCAGAAACTATGGGTGCATTATCGTTAACAACGACGAGATAATCTCAACAGGTTATGCAGGGGCACCTCGTGGGCGCAAAAACTGCAACGACCTCGGATTTTGCATAAGAGAAAAGTTGCAGATACCCCGTGGCGAGCGTTACGAGCTATGTCGGAGCGTCCATGCTGAGGCAAATGCAATTATTTCAGCCGCAAGAAAAGATACTATAGGGGCAACCCTCTATCTTGTCGGCAGGGACGCTAAAACAAGGGAGCTTATCCCTGCAACCTCCTCTTGCTCTATGTGCAAAAGGCTTATTATCAACGCTGGAATTATAAGGGTTATTGTCCGAAATACCGCCGATGAGTTCACTGTATATAATGTCGAAGATGAGTGGATATCAAACGATGAGTCGATAGACGGCACTTTCGGGTATTAGCGGTATAGGTTGGACAAATCGAAAATATGATAAATATCGCTAGTTATACAAAGTTTCTAAGCAGAAAAAACCGCCC
>CAYJJJ010000133.1:0-4197 GCA_964370465.1 uncultured Oscillospiraceae bacterium | reverse complement strand
TTCATTATCCGCCCTCGGTTAAAGCGCTGTAACATAACAAACAAGCTATCGATAAAGGCGGAAATTAGTGAGGTGACTAAAAAAACCGGGAATGCGCCAAACCAAAAAGAAAATAACAGCGGGACAAATGAGAATAAAACTATGCAGAGATGGACAAGCTCCGATTGACAGGTTGCCATAGCTATCTGCAGGGGGATTTGCTTTTTCATATCGAAAGAGCCTTTATCGAAGGTCGGCAGATATTTTTTCCAGCGCTTAATCCTAACTGCTTTATAAAATTTCATCTCGGTATCTGTTACAAAAAACCAACGTTTTTTGTAATTTATCTGATTGGCAAAAATCCTTTGATAGATATACCCGATTAAAAGTCGTGCAGAAAAATGATAGAAAATAGTTAGAGAAGTTATCGCTAAAACTTCAAATATTTCGGCTTTTAAATAGTAGTACAACACCGCAAAAACCACAGTGGAAACAGCCCCTAATACAGCCGTCATTTTAATTGTGCGAGCGATAATACTTCCTCCTTAGCGACTATCGAAGTTTGTAAACTTCTTCCATAAATTCTTTTACGTGCAAAGCGGATAAGTCCCCTGTATCTTTTCTTGTGTCCTTAAAAGTTGAGCCGACTATTGCGCCGTCTGCATTTTCAAGCTTTGCTGTGAGGTTTGAAACATCGACACCAGCGCCAACTATAAGCGGGAAGTCGCCTAAAATTTCACGAAATTCTGATATTTTTGAGTTGTCGGTATCAAGGCCTGTGCCCTCACCTGTGACTACTATGCCGTCACAACGTGATTTTCCAATCAACAAGTCGGTTTTTAAATCTCTGCCTGAGAGGTATGGCTGATATTTAAAGCGAACGCCGCCGAGTAAAAAAATTTTATCGCTTTTTTTGCGATAGCTATCGACCATTTCGCCAAATTTTTCATCGTCAGGGATAGCGAGGTGACCTGCTACTGAGTCTGTCTGGATAAAAGAAGCGCCAAATTCCATTGCAAGGTCAAAAGATATCTCAAATTCATCGAGAACATTTATTCCATAGATATAGTCGCTGTGAAACTCCCTAAGGTAGGCAAGTGCTCGGCGAACATCTTCTTTATCGCCATAATAGTCCTCAACGATAACAGCGTCAACGCCGTTTTCCCTGTAGATAGCTATCTCTTTTTTTGCTATCTCAAATATTTCGTCACGGCTCTCACCCTTTAGATGAAGCATGCCCATTATAGGTTTTTTGTTTTTAAAAACGCTTAAAAAATTGCTCATAGCAATCCCTCCTTTTAATAATTCTAATATATCATTTTTTCATATTAGTTGCAATAAAAGAGTTAGTTTTTTTATTCGGGTAGTAATATGCTGAAAAATGTTGTATAATACTATGGATATAAATAAAAGAGGAGCATTATTTTGAAAAGAGAGAAACTTAGAAACATAGCAATTATAGCTCACGTTGACCACGGTAAGACTACCCTTGTCGATGAGATGCTAAAACAGACACAGGATGTTCGCGAGAACAAGGCTGTTGTTGAGAGGGTTATGGATAACAATGACATTGAGCGTGAGAGAGGTATAACCATTCTTGCGAAAAACTGTTCAGTTGTTTATAACGATGTGAAGATAAACATAGTGGATACCCCTGGACATGCCGATTTTGGCGGCGAGGTCGAGAGGGTTTTGAAGATGGTTGACGGCGTTCTGCTTCTTGTTGATGCGGCTGAAGGTCCTATGCCTCAGACGAGATTTGTGCTTAAAAAAGCGCTTGAGCTCAACCACAAGGTTATTATTGTTGTAAATAAAATAGATAAGCCGGATGCCAGAAGCGATGAAATAGGCGAAGAAGTGCTGGAGCTTCTGCTCGACCTTGAGGCGGACGAAGAGCATCTCGAGAGCACAATTGTTTTCTGCTCTGGCAGAGATGGTACCGCAACATTCTCGCCAAACGAAGTTGGCGTTGATTTAAAACCACTTTTTGAGGCGATAGTTCACGATATTCCAGCGCCAGATGTTGATATAGACGGGCCGCTTCAAGCACTTGTTTCTGCGGTTGACTATTCAAACTTCGTTGGAAGAATTGCTGTTGGTCGTGTTGAGCGTGGAATTTTGCGCAAAAATAGCGATGTTGTGCTATGTGACTACCATGACGACGCCGCTCTGCAAAAAGGGCGTGTTACACAGATACTCCAGTTTAACGGACTTGAGAGAGTTGAAGTTGAAGAGGCTTATGCGGGGGATATCGTTGCGTTCTCAGGTGTTTCGGAAGCTACTATTGGAAACACTGTTTGTGACCCGCTAAATGTTGAGCCTATTCCTTTCGTTAAGATTTCACAGCCGACTGTTGAGATGACCTTTGCAGTTAACGACTCTCCTTTTGCCGGTAGAGAGGGCAAGTTTGTCACAAGCCGTCAGGTAGGGGACAGGCTATTTAAAGAGCTATTAAAGGATGTTTCACTGCGTGTTGAGAGAACTGAAAACAGCGATGCTTTCAGGGTTCTTGGTAGAGGTGAGATGCATCTATCGATACTAACAGAGAATATGCGCCGTGAGGGGTTTGAGTTCTCAGTGTCGACTCCGAGGGTTTTGTATAAAGAGACAGCTGAGGGGCTAATGGAGCCAGCAGAACATCTTGTATGCGATATTCCAACTGAGGCGACAGGTACAGTCGTTGATAAAATCTGTCAGAGAAAAGGTGAGCTTATCTCGATAACTCCACAGGGTGAAACACGCTCGAGGGTTGAGTTTACTGTGCCGTCAAGAGGTCTTTTCGGATACAGGAGCGAATTTTTAACCGATACCAAGGGTGAGGGAATAATGTCGGCGGTATTTTCGGGATATATTCCACACAAGGGCGAGATTAAAAGAAGAAGTTTTGGAAGCCTTATCGCTTACGAATCGGGAGAGAGTGTGACTTATGGTCTTTATAACGCTCAAGAGCGTGGAGTTCTGTTTATAGGGCCTGCTGTACCTGTTTATGCGGGTATGGTCGTTGGTTATTCGCCAAAGAGCGAAGATCTCGTTGTAAACGTTTGTAAGAGAAAACAGCTGACAAACACAAGGGCATCGGGTTCAGACGATGCACTTCGCCTGATTACACCGAAAAATTTATCGCTTGAAGAGGCGCTTGAGTTCTTATCAGACGATGAGCTACTCGAAGTTACACCGAAATCAATTAGAATTCGCAAGAAAACCCTTGATCATTCAACTCGTATGAGGGAGAACAAAAAAGCCGATTAGGAGATAGAGATGAAATACTCATTTGTCATACCGTGTTATCGCAGTGAGAAGACAATTGAATCGACGGTAGATGAAATAAGAGAGACGATGAAGAGCAAAAGTGAGGAGTCTTATGAGATTATTCTTGTAAACGACTGCTCGCCTGATGGTGTTCTCGCAGTGCTTCGTCGCCTTGCGAGAGAAGATAGCAAGATAACTGCTTTGTCACTTTCGAAAAACTTTGGACAACACTCGGCGGTTATGGCGGGATTTTCGAGATGCAGTGGCGAGGTTGTTATAGTTGGTGATGACGACGGGCAGACTCCTTTTTGTGAGTGTTTTAATCTAATAGATGCACTTTCAGACGATTGTGATGTCTGCTTTGCGAGGTATGGCAACAAAAAACACTCGCTTTTTCGCAATTTCGGCAGTTTCATAAATGATAAAATGGCGTGTTTTCTGCTATCGAAGCCAAAAGATCTGTTTTTATCGAGCTACTTTGCGGCAAAGAGATATATCATAGATGAGGTTACTGACTACGATAAAAGTTTTCCGTATCTTTCGGGACTTCTGCTCCGTGCTACGAAATTCATAAAAAATGCTGATGTAAATCATCGCGAGCGAGCGCTTGGTGGTAGTGGCTATACTTTTGGCAAACTCTTAGGACTTTGGCTAAATGGCTTCACAGCCTTTTCGGTAAAGCCGCTTCGCATAGCGACAGTTATAGGTCTTATTACGGCAGTAGGCGGTTTTGGGTATTCGGTATTTGCGCTGATAAGCTCGATTATCAATCCAGATACTCCGCTCGGCTGGGCATCGACTGTATCGGTGACACTTATAATGGGTGGACTTATTTTAATGACGCTTGGTCTTCTCGGAGAGTATCTTGGTAGGATTTATCTTGCTATAAATAATGCTCCGCAGTTTGTGATAAGGGAAGAGATAAAGAAAGATAAATAGAGATTGCTTATAAAAAATAGCACCGTAGGG
>CAYJJJ010000132.1:0-4358 GCA_964370465.1 uncultured Oscillospiraceae bacterium | reverse complement strand
GATAATTGTTAGCGTGATTTTTCACGCTAACTCTCCATTCTGTGCAGAGCACAAATAGTTTTGGATAATTGATAGCGTGATTTTCCACGCTATCCCCTCTTTCTCGAAAACAGCTTTTTCTTCATATCTTTTAACGGCAAACCTGTTGCCACAAGCAAAAAGACAAGCGATAGACCGGTTAAAGCCCCTAGAAAAAAATCGTGAATTTCAAAAAATCTGCCTGTAATTTGCAGTGTCACGAAAGAAAAAATCGCAGCAGCTAAAGCAAAATTCTTTTTCATAATATAACCCTCCAAACAAAAATATATCGGCTCCCGATACATTCAGTATATCGGTTGCCGATATATTTGTCAATAGTTTTTTATCTACCGAGAAGAAAAGTAACCACCACACTGCTTAAGAGAAAGGCAGTAAAGTCGGCGGAGAGCGAGCAGGCAAGGGTGTTTTTAATATTTTTCACCTTGATACTTCCGTAGTATAGCGCTATCGTATAAAAAGTTGTTTCACTGCTCCCCATAAGCACCGAGGCAACTCTGCCGATAAATCCATCAGGGTGGTTATCCTTTAAGAGCTCGGTGAAAATTGCGGTAGCACCGCTACCCGAAACAGGGCGGAGAACGGCGAGCGGAATAACTTCACCTGGAAGTCCAACGCTCTCGGATAAGGGCGATAGATGATAGATAAGCACATCTAAAATGCCCGACGCTGAAAAGACCGAAACCGCAGTTAGAAGACCCACAATAGTTGGGATAATCTTGACAGCTGTTTTCATTCCATCAGTTGCCCCTTTTGCAAAGCAATCGAATACCGCGACCCCTTTGAAAAATCCGAAGAGCAGAATTGACGATATGAGAACAGGGATTATATAGTCGGTCATCGCTCTCTGTGTAAAACCTTTGCAAGTATTATCCCAACTGTCACCGAGCAGAGAGAAACAAGGAGCACTGCCGGTATTATCTCAAACGGGTTCTCACTTCCGCTCTGTAGGCGCAGAAGCCCTATCGTTGTCGGGACGAGCTGTATTGATGCGGTATTCATCACTACAAAGAGTATCATATTTTTAGTAGCTGTGCCTTTGTGCGGATTTTTCTTGTCCATCTCCTCCATCGCCGCAAGACCGAGCGGTGTTGCCGCACCGCCAAGCCCTAAAAGATTTGCTATGACGTTCATCGAAATAGCTTTTATCTCCTCGCTTCCCCTTTTCATTCCCTTGAAGATAAGGAGCAAAAACGGCTCAATTGTTTTTGAGAGAAGTGTTGTAAGTCCTGAAACTTTCGCTATCTCCATTATACCTCCCCAGAGGATAATGCCGCCGCCAATAGTGAGCATCAGGTTTAGCGCTGTTGTGGCTGTGCCTATCAGTGCGTTTGAAACCGCCCCCATAGTGCCGAGAAAGGAGGCGGAAATAACCGATACAACTATCATTAGCAGAAAAAGTAGGTTCAAAAAAATCACCTCCATATAATAGGGTGGCAGTCCACCTATCTATATATATGAGAGGGATTTCTAAATTATTTAAATAAATTGTCTGTATCGAGCTTTTTATCTAAAACTTTTATCGCAATTGCAAGCTTGACCGAATAGTAAAAAGCAAATAAAAAAAATGGAAAGAAGAAAAATGTCAGTATCCATAAAAGAAGAAATAGGAATATATTTCGAATTAAAATAAATTTATCTCGTTGCAAAAGCTTTATCGCTCTTCTCATCGCCGCCATTATTCCACTGTAGTTTTGCATTGTTGAGAGGTAGACAGTTACTACCGAAGTTGCCAGAAAAAAAACTATGGCGAGCGCTGATATTACTCCAAAAAAAGTCCCCACAGCCGCAGACAAAAAAGCCGCTGCCGCCATCTCGCTGTTTGGGCTTAAGATATTGTTTTCTATGCTTATTTCAAACATTACTATTGTTGTTTTAAAAAGCAGGTAATAGATAGCCACCGATATAACAACATTCGTGAGTAACAGCAAAATCGCATTTACATATTTTTTCTTCTCCATAAAACAGCAAAAGAACGACTTAAAGTCATCGTGCACACCTTCTGCTGTATTTGCTGACCAGTTTATTATTCCATAAAAAAACGGTGCAATAACAAAAATGCAGACTACCGCGACCACTACAACTACCATCATTTCAAAATATGATATGAAGCCAAAAAAATAGCTGTCGAAGTATTTTGAAACAATCTCTCCGCTAGATACAAGGCTCACTACGGTGTCGATAATTACCATTGCCAAAGAATTTAGTGCAACTATTATAAAGAAGATAAAAAATGTGTAAGGGCCTTTGTCTTTAAGCGCCCTTTTTGTATTGTACACTATAATTTTATCCATACTTTTTACTCTTCTTCTGTTATGTTGTTGTATGCTTCTTCGTGGTTTAAAAAAACCGACTGGGCATCAGCTGGAATATGCCCCCAAAACTCCGCTATCTCATCTCTTTGCCAGAGCATTGGTGTGATATTTAAAGTGTATCCCCGTCCGTTTTCAACGATAAAGCGGTTGCTGTCCTCACCTACCGAAAAAGGCATAAAGATATTGCAAAGGTTAAGCATAACGCCACCGTGCGATACAATAGCCGCGCAAGTGAGTCCATTCATTAAGAGGTAATTTACTACCGAGCGAAATCCGTTTGTACAGCGAGCGACAAACTCACTGCCTACCTCTCCCCCTGGCGGGTCTTCTCTCATACCAGATTTAATCCAACTATCAAATCTGGGGTCAGCTGAAAGCTCTGCCATCCCTTTATTTTCAAATTCACCAAAATCATACTCACGAAGCTCTGGCACCGCAATAATATCCATATCTGGGTAGATTATCTCAGCTGTCTGCATAGCTCTTGTCATAGGACTTGAAAAAAGCGCTTCGATATATGGGTAGCTATACTCCTCTGTGAGTTTTGCAACTTCCGCGCGTCCCTCATCGGTGAGTGGATAATCGGTAACCCCGACATACAGCTTTTTGACGTTCGCCTGCGTTTTTCCATGTCGTATCAGATGAATCTTTAAACTTCTCATATTTCCTCCATTTTAGAACATATTACTTAAAAAAAGTAGCAGTTTTAGTTTTCAACTATTTTCAATAGTGTTTTCCACAGCTATATACCGACTTTTCGCAAGGAAAACCTCTAATTTGTACATTACAATTAAGCTATTTTTATACAAAGTCACAATTTTTTCAAAAAGTCGTTTTTAGTCGAAATTAACAGTTTACAAAGAGTATTATTTGTAATATAATTTTGTCTATACCGTAAATTTTAGGGGGGGATAAAAATGGCTTCCGATTTTTCGCGAATGCTCACTCATCTTCGTAAAGAGAGAAAACTCAGTCAAAAATATGTCGCCAGTGAACTTAATATTTCACAGGCCCTTCTTTCGCATTACGAAAAGGGTATACGCGAATGCGGTCTCGATTTTTTAAAGAGAGCAAGTATTTTTTATGGTGTAACCACCGACTATCTCCTCTGCCTCTCTCCCGATAAACAGGGAACTGTCCTCCTCGCTGAGGATATTCCAACTGATGGCAATAAGCAATCAGGCAGCGGCGGCGCAGTTGCGGTTTTATCGAAAAAGCTTATATCAAACTCAGTATCAATAGTCATAGATATCGCCGCAAAAACTAAGAGCACAGCGGTAGTTAGTGCAATAACAAACTACTTATTTTTATCAGTATATCATATTTTCAGATTGCTTTACAGTGCAAATTCAAAAAACTCACAAGAACTTTTTTCAGTGGATAAAGATACCTCAAACCTAAAAGCAAAAGCTGCAAAGCTTATGACCGAGAGCAGTATGATTTCTGCCCTTAAAGAGGTAAACAGCAAAAAGGCAGATCCCGAAGTTGCAAATAGCCTCAGCTTAACATCTAAGAGCATTTCAGACGATTTCCCAGAGCTATCTCCATCACTTTTCAACCTAATTAAAAACGCAGAACATATTATTGAAAAAGAATAATCTACCGATTGTATAACGTCAATTTAACGACTTTGTATACCAATCGTAAAATATATAAATTATAACTTAACGCAAAAAAACAGCTGTGATTTTTCATCACAGCTGTTTTTTCATGCCATTAATGTTGTCCTGTTTCCACTCATCTTCTCCGTTAGCTCTGCTGCCACATTTTCAAGAGCATCAACCATAACTTCCTCTGCCGATTTAATACCCGTGTAGTCTGCCACCTTTTTGAAAAAGTCGTAGAGATAGTCTTCCATAATAATGTTTGTTCTTGTCATTTCCTTCACTCCTTTAAAACAAATATCCTCAAATTTCTGTTTATATCTTCATTATAATGGTTTTATCGTAGAGTGCAATAGTTTAGACAAAACCTCCCTTTAATCGACAAAAAGTTGTTTTATTCTCA
>CAYJJJ010000131.1:3014-4408 GCA_964370465.1 uncultured Oscillospiraceae bacterium | reverse complement strand
TTAAAATGCAAAATCTCATTTTCAAGCTGTGAGTCGTTTAGCTTTTTTGCGAGTGCAATGGCTTTTTCGTAATACCCCGTTGCTGTCGGGTAATTTCCCAAGTTATAATAAATGATGCCGACATTTAGCATTGCGTGCGCCGTTTCGCTGTGCTCTTCGCCATGCTTTTTTATACGCAGCTCTAAAATCTTTTGATAAAACTCCAATGATATCTCGTATTGTTTGGTTTCACTGTAGGTATAAGCAAGATTTCTTGTGGAAATTATGGTATCTTCATGTAATTCACCTAACGTTTCAAGGCGAATGTCGAGGGTTTTGTGGTATAGCTTAAGCGTTGTTTCGTAATCACGGAGCTTGCTGTAAACAAACGCTAAATTGTTCAAGCTATGCGCAGTGGCGGGGTGGTTTATCCCGTGGATTTCCTCTCTAACTTCAATGGCTTTTTTATGTAGCAAAATCGCTTCGTTATAATGCTCATGGTCACAAAAGTAGGTTGCTATGTTATTGCAAATGGTCGCCGCCTCTTCCGTTTGTGCATCTTTTGCAAACTCAGATGCCTTGATGAAATACTCAAATGTATGCACCGAGTCGTTTAGCTCCTGATAGATGCGGCCGATGGAATTGTAAATTTCCATTAGATTTTGCGCGCTCACATCTTCAAACGATAAAACTTTATCGAATGCCAGAAGCGCTCTTTTATACTCGCCAGCTATGAAACAGGAATTTGCAATTTCGTATAGGCAGTTAAAAAGCTCACGGCTATTTTCGCCAAAATACGATGTGTGGATATCTATTAATTTTTCGGCGATTTTCTCGGCTTCATCCCAATTTTTTAGATACAGATAGATGCGAAATATAGATTGGTAACAGTCACGGGTGCAAAAGTCTTCATCACCCAGCACCTCGTTGTAAATCCAGAGCGCCTTCTCCTCCATCGATAGGGCAAGCTCGTATTCTTTGGTGTTTATATAGAGAGAAGCCATATAGGAATATATTTTTGCGGTGTCCACATGCTCGCCTAAATCCTCTTCGCTTTGGGTAACTGCTTTTTCTAAAAACTCAAGCGATTTATTAAAATTCCCTAATCTTCCATACAGATTTCCGATATAGGAATAGAGTTTATATGTTTCGGTATCATCGTAAAGCCCGATAGCGTGACTTATCTGCAAAGCTCGCTCGTAAAAACTAAGCGCCGCACCATACTCAGCTGAATTTTCATAAGTTACAGCAATGTTGCGGCAAGCGATGGCAATTTCTTGGTGCTCTGCTCCGAAAATTTC
The DNA here is from genome assembly GCA_964370465.1 of uncultured Oscillospiraceae bacterium. Taxonomy (GTDB): domain Bacteria; phylum Bacillota; class Clostridia; order Oscillospirales; family Ruminococcaceae; genus CAYJGN01. The sequence goes on along the minus strand of CAYJJJ010000131.1, from coordinate 3,128 downwards.
TTCCTTGATTTTTAGTGATTTTCTGTAGTAATCCAAGGCTTCTTTATACTCTTTTGAAGCATTACAAGCAAAAGCTTGTTCGTCATAAAATTCTGCTTGCGCAAGTGTGTTTTT
>CAYJJJ010000131.1:1716-2914 GCA_964370465.1 uncultured Oscillospiraceae bacterium | reverse complement strand
TATCGCCTAATTCGATACAGCTATAAATTAACATATAATATATCTGCGCTATTGATTCTGCGTATTTTATATCGGATAATTCGCGTTTTAGTGATAATAATTTTTTTGCAGTTTCTATTGCGAGCTGATACTGCTCGTTTAATATGCTTTTTCGAACTTCCATTAGTAATAGTAAATCTGTGTTGTCGTAAAGCTTGAAAAACTTATTTTCAGTCATATTCTCTATGGCGGTTACAAGCCCTTTTAAGTCGTTTCCATAAAAAGCTATGTGGGTGCGATGGTACCAGACAACCGAGATATGCCGCACGGCATTTTCATCTTCTGCTGCGTGCTCTGTGAATACTTTTAGCGACTCTTCGAGAACTTCGTCATACTCTTTGAACGCTTGTTGTTGTCTTTCTGTGAAAATCGACGAGATGAAACTGAAGTAGGCTTTTATCATTTTCGACATCTGCATAGACGTCTCCGCACCCGCTTCCTTTGCAGACTCGATACTGTCGCTCATATATTTTTCTGCCGCCACAAAATTGTCGCTTAAATAGTTAATATATGCTATGTCATATTGTAGGGTCGATCTTCTTCTGGCGTCTGTTGTTTGTTTTAGTAGATGGGTGGCATCACTTATCGCAACATCGAAAATACCAAGTCGCCTATAACCGTTGATTTTATATATTATCCCCTCGTTTACGATATCCAAAATCCTCTGCTCGCTCTCTTCGGGGCATGCTTTCGCGACTGTTTCGAAGTTGAAGTTTTCGAAAAACATCTTGTGCAGTTTTAGTTTTTTCTGATAAATCATCTGATTGTGAACATCTTTTATATCTATGGCACTACCGCTGTTTGCATTGTATTTAACTACAAACTCAAAGAAACTTAAAACAACCGCTTTAGCGGTGCTTTCATCAACCTCATTACAGATATAATACATCTCGTTTACAACCTCACGCAGTTTTCCCGATTTTATTTTACAGGATAAATAGTCGGTGCTGTATAGCAGATTTATCAGGCTGTTTTTATCGCCTATCTCTTTGTAATGATAAGGTAGGGAGGTTATTTTGCGCCTGTTAATTTCATCGCCAAAATAAAACGGCTCTTTTTCATAATGCGCAATCAACTGCTTTTGTATGTAGCTTGTTAAACTCTCATCGATATAGTTTTCTATTATCGTGTTTTTTATTGTGTCGTGGTAGTATGCAAA
>CAYJJJ010000131.1:0-1616 GCA_964370465.1 uncultured Oscillospiraceae bacterium | reverse complement strand
TTTTCCGTGATAACTATCACTGCAAAGCCTATCAAAATAGCTTTTGATAATCCTACTGAGCGATTTTTCAAGCGCAACATCTTCAAAAGAATGCCATTTTAACGAGAAATTAAAAGCAAGCCTCAGATATATAGCACTTCTGCTGTTATAGCAACTACTATACAAAAGCTCTTTATGTGCAGGTGACAGATTTCTGTTTGATAAAATCTGCCAGTTGTCCAGTATTTCGTCTATATCTTTGTTTGATAACGGCTTTAGCTCATACCCTTTATAGCTCTGCACCCTCTTTGTGAAGTTGTGCAGATATTCACCCGGAAGGGTCACAACAACAACTTTGACGTTTTTCGGCAGTTCATCGCAGACCCACAAAAGCGGCTCGATATCGGAAACAAGCTGGTTTATAGCGTCTATCACGATAACAACTTCATCGGTTATCGAGAAAACCGTTGCCCTAAATGCATTCACGACATCTGTATAGTTATTGAGTGGCAAAGGCGCGAGCCCGTGCTTATCTCTCAGCGTTTGCACAAGGTTTTTTATAAGGTGATAGCTATCGCTACTATATGCATCTGCCCCGACGAAATAGCTGTAGGTGTTTTGGTAAATTTCTTTTAGCAAAAGTGAAAGCTTTGCAGAAAACGCACTTTTACCAGTCCCCGACTCCCCGTATATAACAAAGTAATTAGCGTTCTTTATCTCCTCTAAACACTCTGCAAGCGCTGTTTGTCTGCCGAAAAAATCTTTGGTTTTCAGCTGTTCAAACTCCTCGTGCGCTCCCAGTTTCAAAAGTTTGCTATCGTTTAAAATCCTTTTGTCTATTAGCTTTTTTAATGTTTTGTATGTGTCGGTTTTAAAATTTTCGATATAATTTTTCGAGTCGAGTGTTTTGCTAATTTTCACAATATTCTTATACTGCATAAACTCGCTTTTAAAGAGAGTGCGCAGATATTTTAAGTAGCTTTGCTTATCGGTGTTAGTGTCGATATGGTTATCGATATTCTCGATATCACGAATATAGCAGATGACATTTTCTTGCTTGCTTGAATCGAGCTCTAAGGCGCCTTTTAGTATCTCAAGGCCTGTTGCAGAAAAATAGTATTTGTACTTTTGCTCGTCTGATAAATCAGATTTAAAGACAGCAAACTGCAACGCTTTAAGCAGAAAAGCGCTGTCTGCATCGAAGTTATCGTTTGGGTAGCGGTTTTTTATTATGTAGGTAGGTTGCAGAAAATTCTCATCTAACTGATACCATTTTAGAAATGTTTTAAAGGCGCAGTTGCCCTCCCAATCTTCTGGCAGATTTTTTAGAATATCTCGAAAATGCAAAAACTCACTTTCGAGAATACTGCTCGGTAGCGGCTGCCAGCCAAACCGATTGCCAAACATTATAAAAAAGTTTGGCGCACTGCTTATCTCCTGGCAACGAGCGACCTCTTGCAAGCAGATGTTTATCGTATCTTGATTTATCGCATCGGTTTCACTTATTCCCCAGCGCAAATCAACCGCTTGGAAGATATACCCACGGTCTTTGCAATATTTTTCAACCCGCACGAAAACATCGTCCGAGAGTGCATCTCGCTCCTCTTTGAAGTCATTAAATGTTGAGCTAACAAACA
>CAYJJJ010000130.1:0-4493 GCA_964370465.1 uncultured Oscillospiraceae bacterium | reverse complement strand
TAAAAAAGATTTAGCCGAAGATGATAGGCTAAACTATAAGGATAAATTTTTGGAGTCAGACGTTTTTCAGTGGGAATCAAAAGCAAATCTATCGGAAGTTGACCTAAACCGACTGAAAAGCAGCAGCTATGCACATCTGTTTATCAGAAAAGTTGCCGATGAAAACGGCATTGTGCTCCCTTTCACATACGTCGGTAAAGGCAAATTAACAAACTGCCGCAAAACAGACGGTAGCAATGGCACATACCTATTTGACATTAAAATGGAAAATGACCTGCCCGATTATCTGCAATACGATTTCGGGTTAAGTAAGTGATTATGGAGGAATTTAAGATGAGTAGTTATACAGACGTCGCGATAGCAGCAGCTAAATATCTAAAACAAGGTATAAACCCAAAAGACTCATGGCACAAGGCGAGTTGTGAAATATTTGGCGAAGGGTCATCAAGTCAGCTTAAAGGTTGTCCGAAAAATACATTTCTCGGGTTATGCTACTTAAATGCAATAAAAGGATATACGCATAATGAGCAGTTTAAACTCACAAAAAATGCTGAATATGCCATAAAAGCAGTCGAGCTAATAAAAAAAGAGAATATAAGGGACCCGAAAGAGCTGTGGGCAATGGTTATGGGCGATGAACAAAAAGCTTATAACCAGCAGATGCATGTGGTGCTTGCTTTGTTTGAGAATGGGTATATAGCTAGAGAAGTGATAACTAAGTTGTAGACAAGTATGGTATAAATGCTTAAAGACAGCTACTCCATACTTGAGATTTGTAAGATTTTGAAACATAATAGCTGTTTGGTAAATAAAATGCATAAGGAGGGAATCTTCGATGGGATTAAGGTACAGGAAAAGCATAAACTTGGGTGGTGGATTTAGAATAAATTTGAGCAAATCTGGGATAGGGTATAGTTGGGGTGTCAAAGGATACCGATCAACCAAAACAGCCAGAGGAGGCACTCGGACAACAGCGTCTATTCCTGGAACAGGTATATCATGGGTTGAAGAAACTGGTGGTCGTAGAAAAAGTTCTCCGACACAGCACAATAATTCTCCTACAAATAACCCCATAGATCACAATCACTATGATACACAAAATATAGAAAATCAAATAAGCAAAGATACAATATCTGAAGGCTTAGAAGAAATGCTTGCAACTGCTAAGCGAGCTATACAACTAAATTTATTATCTAATATTGGAATTATTGTGTTTGCTTTATTAACTTTTGTTAACCCAATAATAATACTATTAACGATAGTGTCAATAATTTTAAAAGTAATTGTAAAAACTAAAGGTATCATTGATTTAGATTACACAATTGAAGATGATCAAAAAAGTATAATAAAAGAGAGAATGCAACCATTTTCTAAGATGATGAATAGTAACAAAGTATGGCGTATTATGCAAACAAGTAAAGTAATAGATAAAAAATACACATCAGGTGCATCGAATACGGTTAAGCGAACTCCATGTAAAGTAAATAGCAGTACAATTTTTCCGTACAAAGCTAATGTTGATATAATTTCATTGATAGGTGGAGGTGAAACATTGTTGTTTTTACCAGATAAAGTATTTATTACGAAAGGTTCAAACATTGGAATACTGAGTTATTCGGACTTTTCTATCAAAAATAGTACTACAAGATTTATTGAAAGTGAAAAAGTACCAAGTGATGCAGCTATAGTAGGACAAACTTGGCAATATGCAAATAAATCGGGTGGCCCCGATAAAAGATTTAAAAACAACAGACAATTACCTATTTGCCTGTATGGTGAAATTGCACTGCAATCTGATAAAGGGTTAAACACAGTAGTTATGCATTCAAAAACCGATTAGTATAATTTAATATATCGGTGTTTCTATTTTATTTGCAGGTTAAACAAGTTGTTCGTTACAGTTTTAGTGTAGTTATTTCACTTCAGGAATTATGAGTTAATTTGATGGTATAGTAGAGGGAAGATTCAACCAAAATTGATTCATATCAGCATGAATTATTTAAGCATAATTAAACTACCAATATTGTGATGCGAGAGCTTGAAAAGCTAAATAGGGCTAAAAATAGTTTATGGTGCCGCCATTTTTTTATTTCTTATCAAAAAGGAGTATAATCAATTTATCGGTAACAGTTGTTACAGATAACCACTTTTGGAGGTGGGTTTATGAGGCGTAAAAGTTTAGAGCTTAAGAGGAAAATATATAGCTTCGTGAACAGCTGGAAGTGCAAATATGCAAAGTCGCCGTCGCTTAAAAACATAGCCGATGAGATGCGCGTTAGCAGGACGACTATCTATCGCTATCTCGTTGAGATGAACGAGAGCGGTGAGATTTCGTATGACGGTACGGCGATTGATACGAGAGAGATGAACCGCGAGAACACTATGCTCTCGACCGCTAAAGTTGTTGGGAGTATTCCCTGTGGCGAGGCTTCTCTTGAGGAAGAGTATGTTGAGGGGTATCTCAATCTGCCGTCAAGCTTGTTTGGGCAAGGTGAGTTTTATATGCTTCGCGCTCGTGGCGACTCGATGGCGGATGCTGGTATTGATGAGGGCGACATGGTCGTTATTCGCAAACAGCAGATGGCGGAAATTGGCGATATCGTCGTTGCGCTTGATGATGAAAATCAAAATACTCTAAAGCGCTTTGGCGGTTTTGACGATGACGGAAACGCCCTGCTTGAGTATATGAATTATAGGGTTTATTTGGATAAAGCTATAGTTGTGAGCGCCATTGTTGTTCAAGGGGTTGCACAACATGTGATAAAGAAGCTTTGATGGGGGTGGGGTAGGTGAAGAAGGTGTCTGTGCGTGTTGAAGTGGAAACGCTTGATTGCGGAATGGCTGTTCCGAAAGTTGTTATATGGAATGACGGCAGACGTTTTGAGATTTCACGAGTTATCTATTACAGCAACTCAAAGTCGGGTGAATATGAGGGGATTCGCTACACGGTGATAATCGGTAGTGCGGAAAAATATATTTACCGAGTCAATCACAGATGGTATGTGATGGCTTCGGCAGGAGGTGAAGAAATTCACTACTTATAACTCGAAAAGAGAACCTCTGCGAAGCGATGATAAAGGATTTTATGAAGCGCAAGAGCTATCAAAGCTCTCGTTGCGTTGACATTGAAGCTTTTGTCACGGATTATTTAGGCTTGACCATCCTATATGAGGAATTTGCAGAAAAAGACCCTGGGCGTATTGGGTTTTTGGCAGACGGTGTGCGCTCTATATCAATAGATAGAAACGGAAAACGAGTAAAACAGCTGTTTCCAAAACGGACAGTAGTTATCGAGAGTGGACTACAAAATCCCTGTGAACTCGGCAGAAAGCGGTTCACAATAGCGCATGAGGGCGCGCATTTTATACTTAATCAGCATGCTCCGATGCAGGCGGCGTCGGCTTTTCACAGCGACATTAACAGCGATATCACCTACTCAAAAGAGATGCTGGAAGAGATGATGTCGATAAACGAGGCTTTTGCAAATCGAGCGGCGGCGTGTTGCTTGATGCCGCAGTTTTTAGTCAAGAGAAATCTGAAAAAGCACAACAGCGGAACAAGATTATCGTCTATGATGGCTTAGTTTTAGCGCAAAGGCAGAAGGTGACTATCCAAAAGATTGCGGACGATATGGGCGTTAACTACTCACCGCTTTTTTGTAGACTTCGTGAACTCGAACTGTTTGAGATGCGACCGATTGATGAGTATCTTAGCTTAAACTTCTACCGCGGGGGTAATAGCGCATGAGCGGAGTTTATGGGGGCGCTATAACGAGCAAGTCCCCGAGGTGTTGGTAAAACTTGAGCTATCACGCAAAGGGGCGGAGGAGCATGCCAGGCGTGAGATAAAGTGCCCCTGCTGCGGGTTTTACCTTCTGGACTTCTATGGAAAAGAGCATCACTACACAAGGGTGAAATGCCGCAAATGCAAATTCAATGAGGTAATCGACACAGCGCTTTTTCGTACTGCAAGGGTGAAAGAGCGAAAAAGATAAATTAAATAAAACGACTTTTAATCGCGTAAGCGGAGCAGGACCCGAAAGGGCTGAAAAACTACCAAGCACCGTACGAAGCCGAATGAGATTTTAGGCATAACTATGTCTGGTCCATTCGATTTCTACGGTGCTTTTTGCGCGTTTAATGCTTTGTACTTGTGTTAGGAGTTTGCTCCATATTGTGTGGGAGGGGACTTCTATGTGCATATTTTGGACTTGTTATATTGCGGGGTATCCGAAATCTCAAAATTTTGAAACCAACACATCAAAATTTATTTAGGAGATACGGATATGAAAACTTTTTTAGTGAAAAAAGTTGCCCAAAATAAAATAAAACTGAGCAACCCCTAAAGGGATTACTCAGCTTTTGGCGGAGATGGAGAGACTGAGTTTTAGCTTTGCTAAAATCCTGCTTGTTTTGCTGCCGCAAAACTTCGCACAAATGCTCTAAAACAGTGCACCGCACTATTTTATTTTCGCATTTGCTCTCTCGAGTTCG
>CAYJJJ010000129.1:0-4575 GCA_964370465.1 uncultured Oscillospiraceae bacterium | reverse complement strand
ACTGGTGGAACTGGTGGAACTGGCGGTACTGATGGCGACGACGGTATCACTTTAGTTGCGGACGACATCACTGTCGATTACACAGGCACAAGCCTTACCGACAGCGATATAACAGGATCTTATCAGATAGCTGGGGACCCCGTTAGTGGCAGTTTTAGCTTTATTGGCACTCCTGATCTTAAAAACGCACAGAGCGAAACGGTTGTGGATGTTAGATTTACTCCAGATGATAGTTCATATCCCACTAAAGATACAACAATTAATCTCACGATTCGGCCAATACGCGCATCTATAACTATTGTTTTGAATCAAACCAGCATTTTCATGGGCGACCCTCTTCCAACTGCATCGCTTGTGTATAATGGGTTTCTCCCTGTTGATCTTAAAACTCCAGTGGCCATTCCGCATACAGGCATTATGGAGAGCGTAGATGAGCCAATATACAGCGGTATGCCTGAAAACAGTAATACCGCGGCAACTTATACTGTCAAGTGGACAAACGCGACTGAAATGTTAAACTCTATAGAAGAGCTTAGCTTCAGTAGCAACTATACAATCACAACCAAAACACAAACTGTATTTTTAATAAATGACAGAACCGTTCCACCACCAAATGTCTTGGTGGCAGAAGATATTATTGTCGACTATACGGGTGTAAGCCTTACTGACAACGACATAAACGGATATTACGCATATAGCGGCAACATCACTGCTGGCACCTTTAGTTTTATCGGCACGCCAGACCTTGTAAATGCGCAGACTGAAACTATTGTAGATGTTAGATTTACCCCACAGTTTGCTACAGTACCTATACAGGATACGACAATTAAAGTTACAATAAGAAAAATTGAAGCTACAATAAAGCTCGCTTTAAGCTCAAATGCTTTGACAGTTGGTGGCACTCTTCCGACAACTTCACTCATATACGACGGTTTCTTGCCGATTGACCTCCAAACTCCAGTGGCGATTCCGCATATGGGTGCAGTTGAGCCTGTTGCGCACCCCACATATAGTGGTATGCCAGCAACCAGCAACACAGCTGGAAGTCACACTGTTATATGGACAAATCCAGATGAAATGATAGAGGATATCGAGGCATTGCCATTCGGTCGCAACTATAATATAACCTATACTGACCGTGAACTGCTCACTATTACTGCAGTATCAACGCCTCCAGTGACTCCGCCTCCTACCACTCCAGAGCCGGAGCCAGAACCTGAGCCTGAGCCTGAACCAGAGCCCGAGCCGGAACCAGAGCCAGAACCGGAACCGGAACCAGAGCCGGAACCGGAACCAACTCCTGAACCAGAGCCACTACCTGATGAGCCAGTCGACACTGAAGGCCCCGACCCAGATACAGGCGTTAGCGTCACGCCTGGGGGAGATGTCGATATCGATACAGGAAGACCAGGTGAAATACCGACAGATGTCTTTATAAATGATGAGCCATTAGATCCCGATAAATACGTGGTTGAGGATGGAGTCGTAACGCTGAGCAAAGATGCTTTCGACGGCACCGATGGCGATGTCAATATTCGTGTTGAATACGAAGATGGAAGTTCGCTTGATAGGGTAGTCATCACCGACAACGGCGTTCCTTTGGCGGGGGATGTTGATTTAGGAGGGTCTTGGAGCTTATTTGACCTTATTATGACAGCGCTGACATTGCTACTCGCAGTATTCTATCTCGGTTGGAATAAAGGCGTTGACAATGTTCTTGATAAGAATGAGAGAGCTGAAAGCGGCGGCGAGATTGTATACTCGAATAAGCGGAAAATATTCTTTATTCTATCGGTAATTCTCTTCGCGGCAAGTGTTATTTTGCTTATCTTAACTCAAGACTTCACAGCCCCTATGATTATATTCGATTTGTACAGTCCGATATTTGCGGCTCTTGTTGTAATCCAAACTGTCTTTGGCGCAATACTTACAAGAAGCTATAAAGAAAATGAAAAGTACGCAGAGAAATAGGATTTTGAGTTTTAAAAATTAAGGATAATGTTTAAAAGTGATGCGATAATTCGCATCACTTTTTTTGCTCTTTTTCTATTATAAGGATATTCTATTAATGTCTTTCAAATGAAGGGCAGAAGAGGGGTTTAAAAGGGCATATAGGGCGTTTAGTGTGTAGCTTGCTTTGTGTTGTCATGATGTGGCGTTAGAGGGTGAATATCTGGCTGTAAGGGGGTATAAGTGGTTGTTCGGTTGGTGTTTAATAATGCGGTGAATGAGTGAGTGTGAATGTGAGGGGTGGTGTAAATATAGAGTTTTTTTGCGATGAATTTAGGGGGAATTGGTGGAGCGCCGCCCCGCAGTAAACGCACTGTCGTGCGTTTAGTCGAATGAAATTCGACTGCGGCGATTTGAAAAATCGCCACTGCGGGGCGGCGCCTCACTCGCCAACAAAAATTCATCCCTGTAAAACTCTTTTTACAAAGCTTGACAATAGCAGTTGTTGTGATATAATTCAATACAGACTATTTTTGCAGAGGCTGTAAAAATACCAAATAAATACAGCGTTTTTATAGTGGAAAGATAGTGGTGAACAGTTGCAAAAACAACAGTTAAAGTGACGTTCAGTCGGTTTAAAATCACTTTAAATAGATACCAGTTTTTTGAGATACGCTATGACACGAGATACGTGACATATACAGATATCATAAATTTAAAGGAGAAATCATGCTAAAAAAATTCATCGGAGATAAGGCGTTTTATCGTTGGGTCTTAGCGATAGTTCTGCCGATAATAGTGCAAAATGTAATAACAAACTTCGTGGCACTTGTTGACAATCTAATGGTAGGTCAGGTGGGAACGGAGGAGATGTCGGGCGTTGCAATTGCAAACCAGATAATATTTATCCTCTACCTCTCTATCTTCGGGATCATTGCAGGGGTTGGAATATTCGGAGCGCAATTTTTTGGTAAAGGCGATGTTGATGGATTTAAAGATACATTTAGGCTAAAATTAATATCCGCATTATCTGTAGCTGTTGTTGGAATTGCAACATTTCTGCTATTTCGTGAGCCACTTGTCAGCCTATTTCTAACGGGCGGTGACAGCGGGATAGATGTTGCGAAAACGCTGAAATTCGGCTCCGACTACATACTAATAATGACGCTCGGATTTATCCCATTCACACTAGTACAGATATATGCAAGTTACCTGCGTGAAGCTGGTGAAACAGTGCTACCGATGAAAGCGGGAATTATAGCGGTTATAACAAACACAGTTTTAAACTACCTACTAATCTTTGGTAATTTCGGATTCCCAGAGCTCGGCGCAATAGGTGCCGCAGTTGCAACTGTTGTCGCGCGATTTGTTGAGCTATCGGTAATATTGATTTCAGTGCGAAGAAACAAAACAAAGTTCTACTATTTTGAAGGGGTGTACAGAAAGTTTAAAGTTCCAGCCGCTCTTGTTCGCTCTGTTGCAAAAAAGGGCGCACCGCTTTTCTTCAATGAGCTTGTTTGGTCTATCGCCGTTTCAACGCTGTTTGGCATCTACTCTATGCGCGGTCTATCAGTTGTCGCCGCATTCAATATATCGAATACCGTTGTAAACCTGTTTAACGTAGTATCTTTATCGATGGGTAATGCGATAGGAATAATCATAGGACAGCTACTTGGTGCCGGTGAAAACGACAAAGCACGAGACAGTGTTCGCAAACTCATGTTTATGTCCGTTATGATAAGTGCATCAATTGCATTAATTGAGATGTTTGCGGCACCGTTTATCCCTCTTTTATATAATACAACCGACGAAGTAAAAGCGCTTGCAACAACATTTTTATGGGTAGCAGCGGTGCATCTGCCTCTATCGGCATTTACCGCAAGTTGCTACTTCACTCTCCGTTCGGGAGGTAGAACGATAATAACAATTATATTTGATTCGGTGTCGCTGTGGGTTACAAGTATACCTGTTGCCTTTGTCCTTGTAACATTTACATCACTTCCGATTACATGGGTATATTTCACAGTATTATTCTGCGACTTATTCAAAGCAACACTCGGCCTTATTCTTGTGAAAAAGGGGATATGGGTGCGAAATATCGTAGCGTAAACGATAATATAAATAACACGACCTGTTGCCTAAATCAGAGATTTAGAACAGGTACCCGGTTCTTTGAAATACGCTATGCCACACGATGCATGGCATATACAGATATTATAAATAATCTCCGCTTCGCTATGATTATTTATAAACTCATTTTAATGCCTTGCCCTCGCCACTGCGTGGCAACCGGGCAAACGGCAAATTTATATAATATTTCTTCTAAATATTATATAAATAGCACGAAGTGTTATTTATATTAGTGAAAAGGTAATAGTGAAGAGTGAAGAAGTGTGGAGTTTTGCTTTATAAAACGATTTATTAAATTATCGATACTTCACTGAATTTGCCTATTTATTGTAGGGAATGCACTGTGTGCATTCCGGAAAATTTGAGGTATCATGTAAATGGTTTGTAGGGGCGGTCATCGGCCGCCCCTACTTGGAACAATAAATTGTTTGATACAAGGTGGACAGAGCAGAGCCCTGACCTCTTGCAATATTGTCGCACTTCTTGCTATCGCTT
>CAYJJJ010000128.1:0-4760 GCA_964370465.1 uncultured Oscillospiraceae bacterium | reverse complement strand
TTGGCAGGGGCAGAAGGACTTGAACCCTCAACTTACGGTTTTGGAGACCGTTGCTCTACCAATTGAACTATACCCCTTTGTTATCAACTATAATAGTATACAGACTTTTCGCTGATTTGTCAATATCAAGGAGATAATTTATTCACTTTAATGCAACACTATCGATACCTTTTTTATAAACTTCGCTAAAATGTCGCTGTTTCAAATTCCTCAACGTCTTTTGTGTATTTTATCGTGCCGTGCTCAAGGTAAAATACAACAAACCCATCTGCAACTCCGTTTGGAAATACCGCGCTCGCAGGTGCTGATAGCTGGTCGTATACCTTATCTATTGTTTCTTTATCTTCGGTAAATTTAATATCACCCGAAATTCTAAAATAGTAGCCATCGTCCCCCTCACAGCAAAAACAGATACTCGGATTTTTCTGTAGCTGTTTGTAAACAGGCTTGTAGCTTCCTGTATTGAAATAAATTCGATTGTCGGCAATCATCTGAATCTCCCAACCGCGAACATCTGCTCTATCCCCGTCAACTGTTGCAAGCGCTCCGTTTACATGTAGCGGAAGCAGTTCATTAAGTCTTTCTAACGTCATAATATACCCTCTTTCTATATTTATTTACTAAATTATAATCTTTTAGCAATTATTTTACAAGTAATCTTCGTATATAAATAGGTAATTTTATTAATTATCCTATATAACCACTGCCAGTTTTCTCAAATAAGTAAGCTGTGCATAGCTTTGATTATTTATAACCCTCTTGCCACAAATTTTACAGTCAAAAAAGCAGCTAATTCACGAACTAAATCAGAACGCTAATTAAAAAGTCACTAAAAAACCAAAAATATATCAAATTTTAATCATTTTTCACTCTGAATACGCAGTTTTCTGCGTGTTGCTTTTTCTGTAATTACTATATAATAATTCTTAATTAATCTCAAAATTTAAAGGAGTGTAGAAAAAATGTTTAAAAGTAAAGCAAGAAAACTATTAGCAGTAGCAATGATTTTAGCAGTTGCACTATCATTGCAGATACCGTCCTTTGCCGCACCACCAACAAGTATGGTGCTATCTCTTGAACCGCCAACCTCCGGTACCGCAAATCAGGTAAACTATGTTGTTACATTTACCGGTGTAACAGTCGATGGCACTGTTACGATGCAGTATTATGATGACTTTGATGGAACATATAAAGATGCTACCGGATTCACCTCTTACCCTGTAGCTATCGGTGCAACTGAAGTTGTATTTGCCGATATGCCTGTTGCTACCACCGATGTAACCTATCGCGCTCTCTATGGCACAGGGGACATAGCTGACGATTTAGCTTCGAACGATATAGTTCTCGACCCTGAATCATTTAACAGAGATGAGTTCACTAAATTAAACTACTCACTCGCCGGAACCGACTTAATGATAAGCACTTCGACCTTTGAACTTGGAACTACCGGAACCGTTGATATCAGCAAATCAACAGATGGTGGTACTACTTGGACAAGAATAACACAAGAAACTTTAACCGGCACTGAAACAGTTTTTTCAGTTTCAGACACATATCCAACGCAAGAAACACTTTATAGAATATACTACGGCCCAAGTGATGCAGAGCTTTTAAAAGGATACTCACAAAAATACACAATAATGCCAGCCCCTTATAAAGTAGGTCTATTCACACCGGTTACAATCTCGGGCTATGGTAAAGACCCAGCAGGTTTAACAGCTACTTTAGACGAAAGATATACTGCCCCTGGCGTGGAAAATTTTGGGCTAATGCTAAACCAACAAGAAGAAGATGGCAGACTGTCTTATGAGGTTATGTCAGAGTCACAAGCATTAACTATACCGGCAGGCTATAGCCTATTTGCCGCAGTTGATATAAGGCTCACTTCAGCTGGAAGAGAGGCAACAGGCACAGATACAGACCCATTTTTTGGTCCAGCAGGTAGTGAAATTTTCTTCGAAATCAGTGGACTTCGCCCAGGAAGCTCGGTTGCTGTTATAAGAACTATAGGCGACACAGGGTTTAGGCAAACTATCTACCCAGTAGATGAAACAGGCAGCATAATAACATCCGGAAGCATGCCAAGAGAACTTAATACCGCAACCGTTTTAGACCCGAACCTCTACACAAGCGATAACTCCGGAACACTTTTCATCTACACAAACTACGCTCCAACACCGGCTCCAACACCGGCTCCTGTTCCAGTTTCACCAAGCACTGGCGTTTACAACTAATTTATAGCTAAATAAAAATCCGCCCTCGGGGCGGATTTTTTTCGTAGTGCAATTACTAAAAACTACAACTAAACTATTAGCTATTCACTTATAAAGCTAACCTTCCAAATCAATCGGAATATCATCTATATCCTTGCCGATTAAGTCAATTACCTTAATAAATCCATCGCGCTCTTTAATTTTAGTCGTGAGAGATGTTGGAATCAAAATAACCCTCTCTTTTGGGCAGCTCTCAAAAAAGCTGTTAACTGCTGGTGGGAAGTTATTTGCCCAAACAGGATAGACTAAAACAATCGTCTTACCATCTTCAATCGGTGCAAAGCTCGCTGATACTACCTCTTTTTTTGCCGCTTTTGCTCCACCCTTTATAAACCCAAAAACACCCTTGTAGCTAGTATCTTCCTCTATCTTGTTTGCCGAAACAGAGTACTGCGCGGCTATTTTTTTCGCAATTTTCTCACTGCGACCTGTTCTTGTATAATAAAAAACCTGAATATCCATACTTTACCTCACTTTTCAACTAATATAGCTTATTATACCCGAGCTTCGTCTATTTGTAAACAAAGCAAAAACCCACCGCAAAACGATGGATTTTCACTTGACCTAATTTATTAAATCGCTTTGTGGCTTGTTGCACTTATCGCAACCGCCACAAGGGGCTAATAAATAACTAAAGTTTATACGCAATATAAGCTAAAGCTTAACTAAACAATATCTCACTTGCATTTGAAGGACCGTATTCTGTCATCTGCTCTGTCATCTCAGCGATAAGCTCAATGTTTGTTATATTGCCTGTATGGCCCATTCTTGCGAATGTCACCGAATAGCCGTCGTAGTATGGTGCGGTTGTAGACTCTAAAAACTCACCCATCAGATATTGTGAATGATTGAGGTAGTATGCGTCCATATCGCCGCCACGAATATGAATTTTGCCGACTAAATCTTCACCTATTGTATCCCAGTTTTGTTGTAGGTAGTAGTTTAAATCATAGTTTTCCATCCAGTACTGCGCAACATCTGCATTAATCTCACCTGTGAGCGGATCCCAAATCCTCTCGGGATATCCGTCGTCACCGACAGGGCCATAAACTGACTCCCAAATCGCCCATTGTCCGAGCGACACCGCTTCAAGTCCGCCTATTGCAGTTTCATATTTGGTTTCGTCTTTCATCATATAACGAACATTTCCATCAAGGCTAACACTTCCAGGCCTCTCAACGGTTAGCCAATCGCCTTTTTCGAGGTAGTATGCATTTGTGTCGTTATAGATATTTACAACCTGATAGTGGTTAAAATCAACTGAATCCGGGCAAAGCGACCATGTGCCACCGAAGTAGTCAGGGTAGAATATCTGCATAGCAAGGCTCTCCCAGCCACCTGTAGAGCCACCGCTCAGCATACGTGCCCAGCTCTCATCGATAAGGTTAAACTCACTTTCAAGGTATGGGATAAGCTCTGTGACTATCGCCTCGCCCCATGGTCCTAAGTTCTCAGAATCAACACTGTATGATGTGTCGTAGAACATATTCGCATCCCTAAATGTTATAGCCACCATATTTGGCGCCTCATCGCTATCCCAATACTCGGTAAACTCTTCGTTTGTTCCATAGTTTAGAGGTGCTTTACCGCCTGGCCAGTGTCCCTGATAGTAAAGAGCGGCATATTCTTTGTTCTCATCGTAATCTGTCGGAAGCAAAACATTCGCACCAAGATAGATATCTGTTCCCCAAAATTCACTTAGTATATCGCTTTTTATCTTCACATACTTAACATTTTCAGTATCTTCATAGTTACCCTGTTGTGTGACCATTCCATCAAGCAACTCATAGCCGAGCTCGATTTCATTGTCAAGTGATAGTTCAAAACTTGTATTGCTACCGAGATTTATAAGTTGACTATCGCTATAAAGATTGTACGGATTGTTTTTAAAGCTACCGCCACCGCCATGGTCATCCATTCCCCAAATTGAAGGTAATCCCTCCCTTTCAAACTCTGTATACTTTATAAAGAACGCCTGAACATAAATATCACCCTCAGGCATCTCGTCCATAGAGAACGGAAACCCTAAAATTTCTGGGTCGGTGCTATTCATTGTCATTGTATCTCCTGCTTCAAGGCCATAAAACGTCTTCCCGAACACCGGAACACCAGTTGCACTTAGCTGCATATAAGGCTCTTTTTCCGATACATCATTTGTGAAAACAACCAGCAACCGCCCATTGAGCTCTTCTTCAAGGTCTTCAGGCACTGTCACTTTTATTTCATACCCCGAATTCTCCGACAAAACATTTGCCGCCATTGCCTCACCGTCAACTTCAGGCTCCGCTGGAGCGCAACCCGCAAACAGTGATAATAAAACCGCTAAAATACCAACTACTGCCACAATACTTTTCTTTTTCATCTTAATCCCCCTATTTTTAAATACCTCTTACTGAAAAACTTTCACCCATCTTCGTCTTCGTCTCATAACTTCACCCCATCATCAAAATAAATATTCATCATATATGCATAATAATACATATTTAT
>CAYJJJ010000127.1:0-4797 GCA_964370465.1 uncultured Oscillospiraceae bacterium | reverse complement strand
GACTGTATACCGATTTTTTCCATTTATTCTCCTAACATTTTTTTGTAGGCGGTGTGGAATCTACTAATTTAATTTCAAGCTCTTGTATCCTATATGATTGCATAGATAACCAAACAGTTAGCAGTCTCTCTGCCATAAATCCTACTGCACGCTTGCTATAGTCATCATACTTTGATAAATCCACACAATCACAAACCTCTAAAATGAAACTAAACAGCCATTCACAGTATGAACCTATTATTTTCTTGTTTGCAAAAAACATATTACACGGAAACATTTCATGACCATTCATCACATAATCAAAAGCCTCTGCATACATAGGTTGTTTTTTCAAAATCAAACTTTTTGTTGCTTTTATAGTAGTTTCAAAAGCACTCTTATCCATAGACTCTAACAACTGCTCTTTTACAGATTGCGGATAAAAGTTTTCTCTTCTCGCAACAATAATATCGCATTCATTTAAAATTTCAGCAAGCTCTTCTTGCATTATTATTTTTTCAGTATCGCATTGGCGAGCAAAAAATCTTCGATAATGGCATATTCCAAAATAATCATGCTTACCATTTTTCCACAACCAATAAAGGGCTGTGCATTCATTTATCATGCTATTGTAACTTGATATGTTTTGCCCGCTGTTATCGCCTAAATATCCAAGCCACTCATTATTTTCGCATCCAGCATGTATGATATCATAAAAATCATGATTTATAGGGATATCAAATTTTTTGTGTGTTACTGTAAACATCGCTGAGCTTTCTTTTAGCATTTTTTGCTCATTTTCGATTATCAACAACCTGCTTGTAAACTGATGGTAGCAAGTTACATAACCTAAACTACTGAAATCCCATCTTGCCCACTCTTCATATTCCGCTGAGCCTATATAAGGTATTGTAATTATCATTGTTTTAAATGCAATTTTACTCGCACTAATTAAAGAAATAAATTCTTCAACTGTATGTTTAGTAAAAGGCGCTATTGCCACAAGCACGTCATATCCATTACCTTGAATTTGGTTTATATTTTCATATACCTTATTGTAAACTAAGGCTTTATTTAATGTCTTCTCGCAAACCGTATCAATTATTTTACCGTTATTTATATAGTGAACATCTTGCAAAAACCCACCGATATCAATCAATTTACAATATTTTTCACTATTTAAATACTCGACAAAATATCTGCTATCCAAATCCAAATAATTTCGTTTTAAATGGTAGGTTTCGATATAGTGATGAAGACTGATAATCTTGCTTCTATCAACATTGTAAATATCTACTAATTCAGCTATTATCTCTTCTATGTAGTTCACAGATGAAACAACTATTCTATTGAATTCATAATGATTTATTTCATTTGGTGAAATAATTGGCTTTCCTAAAAAAAACTTACCTGTTTTTTCAGTATCTTTATCAACAAAAGCTAAAACATCATTTACATCGAAAAAATTAATCCTATTTTCGAGAGCCTTGCCTACCCCATAAATTAACATATTGCGCAATTTGTTTTACACCTTTCAAAAAAATTTTATTAAGCACTAATCAACACTTAAAAATTTAAAATAGTCGGTTATTCCTCTTTTGTCAAGCTGCGCTACTACCTCTTTTGTATTTTGAGAATTTAGCGCTAATACCACTCCTGTGTCTGCACTTAAAATAACATCATCAACGCTATATACAGGTCGCTCCATAAATTCTTTTTGATTGTTGTTATAATCGGTTACAATAAACCCTTTAATTTTAAAATTTTCGTGCATCAGTGCGCCTGCAACTAAGCCAGCTATTTTTCCACAACCATAGATATAACAATCATTGCGTTTTTTTACATATTCTCTTAAATAAGCAAAATTCAAGTTTTTTGCAGCTATCTGTTCTAAAAAGACTATTCGCTTCTCTGCAAAATCTGTGCTCTCTACAACTCCTGTTGCATATCCTGCATCTTGCGCCACAAAGGGGAAAATTCTTTCAACCGCATGGCTTATTGTGCCATCTCCCGGTAAAGGCTCATCTTGAAAATCATCTAAGCTAAACGGATATTCAAGCAATTTTCTCAAAGCACAAGTTCTTGCCCAAAAGGATGTACCTATTGATAATGGAGAGTGGTTTGAGCTTATATGTTTAGTATCAATTCCTATTTTTTTCGCAAGATTAACAGTGTTTATATAATTTTCTCCCCACCAATTCTCATAACCTATAGAAGCGCTACTAATCCTTGGATACGGCGGAACTAACAAACCGATTTTCGGATTTTTTTCAAAAACGGTTATTATATTTGCAATAAACCCATCATTTTTTATAGAGTTTTCCCATAGCGTTAATCTGAAAATATCTCCCATAGTTGCCACAAAATTTTTCAAGCTTTTCTTATCGTGAGTAAAGCAAAACAAATCATAATTTAGTATATCTTTTTTATGGTGCACCATAAGTGACGCAATATCTCTACCCTTATTTGCAACTAACGTTACTTTTTTAATGTTGTCTATGCTTTTCGATTGTTCTAATATTAATTGATATGTTTTTTCACTTGAAGTTGTTATAAAAACATCTACCCATGATGGAAAATTGACTATATAAGAAAAGCAATCCTGAACAAGGTCGTAATAATACAAATGAATAAATATACCTACTTTTCCTTTTGTGTTATTCTCTATATACTGAAAACTTGTAGGCAACACATTATGAAGTGAGAGCCCTGTATATATCGTCTGTGTATTTTGAGCTCTAATTAAATAATCCCAGATTAAATTAACATCATAACTGGTGTTTTGCGCTAAAATGCTAAACAGTGATTTCCCGTTTAAATTAAATGCACTGCTCATAGTAAAAGTAGTTTTCTTTATTACCGGAAAGTTAAACTTTTCAACTAAATCAAGTGCTCTAATTAGCGACCAATCTATAGGTGCAAAATCATTTTTCTGCTCGTAAGCATCTATATCAACAAAAACATCGGATTTAAATCCCGCATTGGTAAAATATTTTGTAAAACCAACTTCAAATTTGATAATTGCATCTTTAAAAGATTCTATATTATTTAAATCTCTCCAAAATTCTAAGAAGCACTCACTTAAAAGCATTTCTTTGCGCACAACTATAAAATAAGACTGAATATGAGTATTTATCGCCAGCCGTGAATACTTATTATACCCATGATTTATTAGTCCCCAAAAATCCGCATCTGAAGACGCCATTTTATCAAACACATTTTTAAAAGGATAAATCGGACCAAAAAAGCTGTTATTAACTAATAATAACTCATCATATCCACTAAGTTCATCATAAGAGATATGGTTTAAAAGCACATCTTTATAGGCTCCAGCATCAAACCCTTTATTCTCTCGCAGACAAATTTTGTTCGTGTATTTTCTAAAAACTTGCATACCTTCATCGTTAACTTCTCCATTGCAAACGATATAAAGCTGCTCAACATTTAAGATAATATCATCGAGCAAAAATTCTATATATTTATCAACTATTCCATCTTTTTCATAAAAACAAAATATTCCAAGTCTTTTCATATCTCACCTATTATTTAGTATAATATTGCTTTGTTTAGTTATATCATTTATTTATAGCAAAAATAGTTTAAACAAAGTTTTTCACATTTTCCACTCCAAGCTATGTATTCAAAAACCTCACTGACTGATTTGTTCGCTCTCTCATTTTATCATCATGCCAAGTACGTTCACTGTGATGCACCGCAATTGTATTTTCTGAAGTAGAATATGTATTGAAATAATGATTATATGCACCCAAAATATCAAATGGAAGTATTGTTGTATTTTTAAGCAGTTGCATCTCACCATTTAGTTTAAATCCATGTTTGTGCAATATAGCATGCTGATACTCAGTACATGGCACAGCATTAATTGTGCCATCACTTTCCATAAACTTCACATTATCATAATAGTCTCTCATTTCTTTGATTAAACTATTATTAACAGTAGCGCCGAAACCGCAACCTGCATTAACTTTTAATGAAGGGGATATGCCGAAAAAAGAACTCTGACCAAGTAGACAATCAAGCGGTTTTAATAACTCCACATCGGTATCTAAATAAATTCCACCATAATTATAAACTATATCAAGTCTTGCATAATCCGGTACAAAACCCCATCTTTTCGCCTCATACGCTTGTTTCATATATAAGTTTTTTGTTATATCATAGTTGCTCTCATCCCAGCGTTTTATTTCATAATCCGGGCATTTTTCTTGCCAGCCAGCAATATATCTTTTCCATTTATCGGGTATATCTTTACCCCCAAACCAACAATAATGAATGATTTTAGGGATTGATTGTTTGGTTTTGGGGTTTAGCTTCAACTCTTTTGTAGGCTTAAGGAGTGATTTGAAAACAAGTTGTGAAAAATAAATTTTTATATTTTTTAGTGCTTCAATTCGCGAAATATCTTCGTAAATTTCGTGACAAGCAAGGGTGGCTATAACAATGCAATCGTCGGTTGTAATATTTTTAGTCATCCACTCTTTCGACTTTATTTGAACATTATATCCGCCAACCGCTTTTGTGGTATTTTGCTTCTTCTTATCGTTGTCTATAAAATGAACCTTGCTTAAATCATAATTGCAGTCAAGCAAAAAATCCGCAAAATCTTTGCCCATTGCTCCCGCGCCAAAACAGAATATATTTTTGCTTTTTAAAATGTCATTAATATTTGAGTTCATTCTTTCCCTCTTTTGAAATCAGTTCCTAATATTATTTAGCAATATGCATTTCTTCTAAAATCCTATCCACAACCCTCTCGCTTGCCCTGCCGTCTTCGAGGACGCCGTGTTCTTTTAAAAA
>CAYJJJ010000126.1:0-5010 GCA_964370465.1 uncultured Oscillospiraceae bacterium | reverse complement strand
CTGCCACCACTACTACCAATACCGATAAACCAATTACTATCTTTTTCATAATCCTAAACCTTTCTACTGTATAAATATCACCACTTCGCTGAAACACAAAAATTCACGAGTTTGTTGTAGGGAATGCACTATCTGCATTTCGCCAAATTTTCGCATTTTTGCAGACAGTGCAGAGCCCTAATTTAATCCCATTCAATTTCGCCGCCCTCTTCGGTGACGATTTTATAGAGAGTATCCTCATTTTCAATAAGGTTTTCAATAATCTGCGCAAACTTCTCCGCTCTCTTTTTGTTCTCAGCTGTGTCATTATAATAAGCTACATACATTCCCGCCTCAGGGTCTGCCTCCATCTCTTCGAGTATGTCAGGCTCATATTTTTCAAGATAATAGTTGAAAAACATCTCCCAGTTATAGCCGTTCATATAAGCTTCTTCGTTTATTTCATTCATCTTCTCGCCGATAGCAAAAGGTTTTTCATTCTCGATATAAAAGCAAACGCTTATGATACCCTCATGCTCCATTACTGCCAGATAATCTTTCATATTTACCCCTCCTAAATAAAATTAATATAACTTAATCATATATTATCATTTTATATCAGTAAATTCAACTATTTTTAATAGTTTTTACAAATAATATATTAACTCTTAAATTCACCTTAATAATACAGCATTTATTTGACTTTTAACCGCCGTTGGAGTAAAATTATTTATTGTACATTTAATGAAAAAAACACAATCTCACCGAGTGAAAGGCATATATTTATATGAAAATTTTAGGCAGATATTTAAAACCGTCAGCTTTAACGGTTATAGCTATAATCGCCCTTCTGCTAGTACAGGGTTTTTGCGATTTAGCGCTTCCTAGCATCATGAGCAGTATTGTCGATACCGGCATAACAAACAGCGGAATCGATGAAAAACTACCGACAGAAATATCCTCTGAAGGATATGATTTTATAACCTCTTTTATGAACAGCGATGAGCAAGAGAATTTCAAAACCGCTTACACGAATAGCAACGGCAGATACAACTTATCTGACAGCGCAACAGACGATGCAATAACCGCCTACGAAAAAGCGACATATGCAGTCACCCTCTTTTTGGCAGATAGCCAGTATAGCACCGACACCCTCGATGCTAAAGCCATCTATCCACAGGCAGAAAACGCCAACCTCTCGCC
This sequence comes from uncultured Oscillospiraceae bacterium, assembly GCA_964370465.1. Lineage (GTDB taxonomy): Bacteria > Bacillota > Clostridia > Oscillospirales > Ruminococcaceae > CAYJGN01. Next base: position 3,828 of record CAYJJJ010000126.1, on the reverse strand, counting down.
GTTTATCGAGATAGCAAACGCCACCGACCCCGCAGTTTATAGCGCTACGGCGGTATCTTTCACGAAGATGTTTTATTCTGAGTTATCGGTAGACCTTAATGCCCGTGGCAGAAGCTATATCTTTTTATTCGGTGGTATCATGATTGCCGTTGCACTGCTTGGCACCACCGTTTCAACCACCGTTTCGTTTTTAACCTCTCGTCTATCGGCACTTGTCGCCAAAAAAATGCGTCGTGATGTCTTTAAAAAGGTGCTCTCTTTCGAGGGTGCTGAGATTAATAAGTTCGGTGTTTCATCTCTTATAACACGCACCACAAACGACATAACCCAGCTCCAGCTCTTCCTCTCAGTCGGTTTTCGTCTTATCTGCTATGCCCCGATTTTATTTATCGGCGGTATGATAATGGCGCTCACAACTGGTAGCTCGCTCAGCTTTGTTTTAATATTCGCAGTGGTCGCTATAATAATTGTTGCGGCGTTTGTCCTCGTTGTTGCAATGCCAAAATTCAGAGCAAGACAAGGACTATTTGACAAGCTAAACCTCATTTCAAGGGAGAGCTTAAACGGAATGATGGTCGTTCGTGCATTCTCAAACGAAACACAGGAGGAGGAGCGCTTTGATAAAGCAAACTTAGAGCTCACCGCTACTGTCCGATTTATAAACCGAGTTATCGCATTTCTCTTCCCCATTATGATGTTTATTATGAATGTAACCACCCTCGCTGTATTCTTCCTCGGCGCCGACTTTATCGATACTGGAACAATGCAGGTCGGCAACCTACTCGCATTCTCGCAGTATACGATGTCGATAATTATGGCATTTCTGATGATTGCGGCAATATTTATATTGGTGCCGAGAGCGGCAGTTTCGGCAAAAAGGGTTTCGGATATCATGGATACCGAGCCCTCAATTTCATACGATATCGAGGGCGACAACAAAGAGATACAGGGTGTTTTAGAGTTTGACGATGTTTCATTCGCCTACCCTGGCGGCGATGATTATGTTTTGCAAAATATTTCATTTAAGGCAAACCCCGGCGAAGTTACAGCATTTATAGGGGCTACCGGCAGCGGAAAATCGACCATTCTAAGCCTTATTCCAAGATATTTCGATGCAACTTCTGGCGAGATTAGAATTGATGGTGTTCCGCTCGCCCTAAAAGACCTTAAAACCCTGCGTGACTCTATCGGGTTTGTTGCGCAAAAAAGCCTTCTTTTCAGGGGCGATATCCGCTCGAATATCGAGTTTGGAAAAGCTGATATGACAGAGCAAGAGCTTCTCGCCACCCTTGAAATATCTCAGGCTGATAGTTTCGTATACGAGAGTGAAGAGGGGTTAAATACCGCCGTTTCACAGGGCGGGACAAACTTCTCAGGCGGTCAAAAACAGCGCCTTTCTATCGCTCGTGCAGTTGCAAAAAATGCAAATATCCTTATCTTTGACGACAGTTTCTCAGCGCTTGATTTCAAGACAGACTCATTGCTTCGCCGTGCTATAAAAGAAAACCTTAGCGACAAAACTATTATTATAGTTGCGCAAAGGGTATCGACTATTAAAGATGCCGATAGAATTATAGTTATCAATGAAGGGCAGATAATAGCCGAGGGCAAGCATGCAGAGCTTATTCAAAACTGCCCCGAGTATCGTGAGATTGCAGAGAGCCAGAATGCCACAGGAGGTGATATCGGTGGTTGAGAATAATAACAGCATAGAAAATGCAGTGGGCAAGAAAACCCCCGCTTCTGAACTTTGGGCAAGCTATTTAAAGCTTATTCGATATCTATCCCCCTATAAAGTAGCACTCGCACTTATGGTTATCTTCTCGATAGCTTCTTCGGTTTTCTCGATAGTTTCACCGAGAGTTTTAGCGCTTATAACAGACGAGCTCGTTTCAGGCGTTGCAAGAAAAGTTTTAGGTGGTATCGGTATAGATTTTTCATTTATTGCAAAAGTTGCCACAACGCTTCTTCTAATATATCTTCTAAGCTTGCTATTTAGCTTTATTCAAGGATATATTATGGCTGGTGTTTCTGCAAAAGTTTCGCAGAATATGCGCACCGCCCTTATCCGCAAGATAAACAAACTCCCAATATCATATTTCCACAAAGTTTCCTATGGCGACACCCTATCCCGCATAACAAACGACGTCGACACACTCGAGCAAAGCTTAAATCAGTCGGCTTCTCAGCTTATTTCATCGGTCACAACGATAGTTGGTGTTGCTATAATGATGCTCACAATAAGCACCCCTCTAACGCTTATGACCCTTCTAATTCTGCCCCTCTCATACCTCTTAGTTTCGAAGATTGTCAAGCGTGGACAGCGGTATTTCGTTGAGGGACAGGATAACCTCGGTGCAGTTAATGGAAAAATCGAGGAGTCTTTTGGTGGACAATCTGTAATAAAAGTCTTTAACATGCAAGAGCGAACACTCGATGAATTCGATGAGATAAACGACAAGCTTTATCAGAGCAGTTGGAAATCAAACTTCCTCTCGGGACTTATGCAACCGGCAATGGGCTTTGTTTCAAATATGGGATACGTTATAATCTGCATTTTAGGCTCGGTTTTTGCGGCTGGCGGACTTATGACAATCGGCGCAATCGGCGCTTTTATGCAGTATATTCGAAACTTTATGATGCCGATAACTCAGCTTGCCAACATCTCAACTATGGTTATGCAGACCGCCGCCGCTTCAAACAGAGTTTTTTCCTTTCTCGAAGAAGAGGAGGAAAACGACGATAGCGCCCAGAAAAAAATAGCCGACTACAAGATATCTGGCAATATCCGATTTGAAAACGTCCGCTTTAGCTATGAGGCTGGCAAAACTATAATAAGCAATTTCTCAGCCGACATCAAAGCGGGGCAAAAGATTGCAATTGTAGGCCCTACAGGTGCCGGAAAAACCACCCTTGTAAAGCTTATGATGCATTTCCATGAGCTCGACAGCGGCGCTATCTATCTCGATGGTCACAATATAAACGATTTCACCCGTCAGGACTTGCGACAAAAATTCGGAATGGTGCTTCAGGATACCTGGCTTTATAACGACACGATAATGGAAAATATAAGATACGGCAGACCAGATGCAACCGACGAAGAAGTTCGCACGGCGGCTAGGGCTGCTTCTGCATCTTCATTTATAAAAGCACTGCCCAAAGGGTATAATTTTCTTTTAAATGAAGAGGCAAGCAACATTTCGCAAGGGCAAAAACAGCTGATAACAATAGCTCGCGCACTCCTCTCAAACAGCGAGATAATGATACTCGATGAGGCAACAAGCTCGGTTGACACGAGAACCGAAACACTTATCCAAAAAGCGATGGACGCTGTTATGCACGGTCGGACGAGCTTTGTTATTGCACACAGACTCTCAACTATAAAAAATGCAGATATTATTCTTGTTTTAAAAGAAGGGGATATCGTCGAGCAAGGTAGCCACGATGAGCTTCTCTCGCAAAAAGGCTTTTACTTTGATTTATACAACAGCCAGTTTGATACCGAAGAGTAATGCCAGAAGACAAAACAGAGCGTAGGGGCGGATTCCATATCCGCCCGCCTGTCACAGCGAGTGCCAGATGCCAGAGGGCTTATATCAGAGCGTAGGGGCGGATTCCATATCCGCCCGCCTGCCGCCGCTCGCACCAAACCCACCGCGGTGGGTTTGTCGGCATAAAATGCCGATGCGTCGATTTTACAAATCGACGCCGCGAGCGGGACGACACACCACCCAAACAAACTTCAAAAAATAGCCCCCACAAAATCACCTTCTGGAGGAGCAATATGAGTCCAAAGCGACAAAAAACAATTAAACTCGCTCTTGTATT
>CAYJJJ010000125.1:0-5154 GCA_964370465.1 uncultured Oscillospiraceae bacterium | reverse complement strand
CGTCAGGCGGTCTGTGCATTCTATCGCCGCCCTACATCAGAAGATGTTTTTGCGGTTCATTATATATATGTTGTGCACAAGTCCGAGCGATAGGAAGAGGGTTGATAGCGAGGTACCGCCGGAGCTTAGGAATGGGAGGGTTACTCCTATTACTGGACCTATTCCGAGACACATTGCAACGTTTATTATCATTTGCGCCGCTATGAATGATGATACTCCAACTGAAATATAGCAGCCGAGCTTATCTTTTGACATGCGAGCTATCATAAATATTCTTATGCAGATAAACAGGATTAGCAGTATTGTTATTATTGCGCCTATAATGCCTAGTGCCTCTGCTATATATGCAAAGATGAAATCGTTTCGCACCTCGCTTATCTGGCGAAGTTCGTCTGAAATGAGTCCTTTGCCGAATATCTGTCCTGACCCTATTGAAATTTTCCCCTGCGACTGTTGCCAACCTATCCCTAGTGGGTCGAGGTCGGGGTTGAATATCGTGAGTATTCTGTTTCGGTGGAAATCCTCAAGCACCAAAAACCAGACAAACGGAGCCGCTACCGCTGCCGCTGCTGTTGCTCCCAGTATATATTTAACTGACAGTCCCGCAACAAATAGCATCGATATTCCCATTATTCCGAAAATAAGTGCTGTACCGTCATCGCCCTGCATACTTACAAGGATAACGGGCGCCGCTAAATGAAGCAACAACAACCCTAAATCTTTTGGCTTGTTGACATCGCTCACACTGCTTAAATGCAGTGAAAACGATAATGCAAATGAGAGCTTTGCAAGCTCGGTCGGCTGAAACATAAATCCGCCAGGTAATAAAAACCACGCTCTATCATCGGTACCTGGTCGTTGGTATCCTATAAAAAATGTAAGTATTACAAGTGACCAACATATTATAACATGCAAAAGCCAAGCGTTTGCCAAGAGATAATAGTTTATTCTCGATAGGAAAATGCAAGCTACTATGCCGAGAGCCAAAGCTATTATTTGAGTACGATAATAGTTTCCGCCAAAATTTATTCCCATTGTTATAAGGATAACTATCCCGAAAAGGCTAGTTCCGACAGTTAAAAACCAAAGCAGTTTGTCGGTCTTTTTTATATAATTAAATATTTCATCTCGTATTCGTGTCAAAAATTCACCTCTTTTTGCGCTTTTAAATCCAAAATGCTGGGGCTTTATCCCCAAAGTATTACTATTATATATTTTTTTGCAAAAAAGTACAACCCATAGTCATTTTATGATATACTTAATAAATGATTAATTTGTGCTAAACAGGGAGGTATATGATGAAAACCGATATTGAAATTGCAAAAGAATGTAAGATGAAGCCGATTGTCGAGATTGCCGACGAAATAGGCATTAAAAACGAAGAACTCGAGCCATATGGCCACTATAAAGCAAAAATATCCGAGAAAGCTTTCAAGCGTTTATCAGAAAATACTGACGGCAAACTCGTACTTGTAACAGCTATAAACCCAACCCCTGCCGGCGAGGGCAAGACAACGACGACAGTGGGACTCGGGCAAGCGATGAAAAAAATAGGCAAAAATGCAGTTTTAGCACTTCGTGAGCCATCTCTTGGCCCTGTTTTCGGAATTAAAGGCGGTGCCGCTGGCGGTGGTTACTCGCAAGTTGTTCCGATGGAGGATATAAACTTGCATTTCACAGGCGATATGCACGCTATAACTTCTGCAAACAATCTGCTCAGCGCCCTAATTGATAACCATCTTCAACAGGGAAACGAGCTTTTAATTGACCCGAAAACTATAATTTTTAAGCGAGTGCTCGATATGAACGACCGAGCTCTTCGCAATACTATAGTCGGTATGGGTGGAAGGCTTGATGGTGTTGTACGTCAAGACTCTTTCACTATAACCGTTGCAAGCGAAATTATGGCTATTCTCTGCCTATCCGATAATCTCTCTGAGCTACGAGAGAGAATTTCAAATATTTTAATAGGGTATAGATATGATAGAAGCCCTGTTTTTGTGCGTGATCTTGCAGTGGAGGGCGCTATCACAACTCTGCTAAAAGACGCAATAAACCCAAACCTTGTTCAAACGCTCGAGCATACACCTGTTATTATCCACGGCGGGCCGTTTGCAAATATAGCGCACGGGTGCAACAGTATTCGCGCTACAAAACTCGCCCTAAAACTCGGCGACTACTGCATAACCGAAGCGGGATTTGGCAGTGACCTCGGTGCTGAGAAGTTTTTAGATATCAAATGCGCTACAAAAGGCCTTACTCCATCGTGTGTTGTTTTAGTGGCGACTGTGCGCGCACTTAAATACAACGGCTGTATTAAAAAAGAAGAGCTTTCAGCGCCAAACTTAGATGCACTTAAAAAGGGAATTGTCAATTTAGAGAAACATATTGAAAATATGAAACTTTTCGGGCTTCCCTGCGTTGTTGCTATAAACCGCTTCCATACAGATAGCGAAGAGGAGCTCTCTTTTATCGAGAATTTCTGCAATCAAAAAGGCGTTTTAGTTTCTCTATGTGAGCATTTTGCAAAAGGCGGCGATGGCGCTGTTGATTTAGCGCAGAAGGTTGTTTTAGCAACTGATAGTCAGTCAAATTTCGCACCGCTCTACTCTGCTGATTTAACCCTTTCCCAAAAGATAGAAAAAATTGCAACTGAGATTTATGGCGCAAAGGGTGTTTCCTATTCAGCCGCTGCTAAAAGGGTGCTTGATAGTGCAGACTCTGTGGGCGCTTCGCACTTCCCTGTCTGCATCGCAAAAACACAGTATTCCCTCTCGGACAACCCCGCCCTACTCGGCAGACCGTCGGGTTTTACTCTGAACGTCAAAGAGGTGAAACTCTGCACAGGAGCTGGCTTTGCAGTTGTGCTAACAGGCGATATTATGACGATGCCGGGGCTTCCAAAAAAACCAGCGGCGCTCTCTATTGATATTGATAACGAAGGAAATATTACAGGACTTTTCTAATGATTTACAGTTTAAACAGTTTAGATGATACAAAGCGGTTTGCGAGCAAGTTTGCAAACCTTATAAAAGGCGGGGATTTTTTCGCGTTCAAAGGCGACCTCGGGAGCGGAAAAACCACTTTTGTGAGCGCAGTTTTAAATGCTCTTAACTATACAGGTGAAGTTACAAGCCCTACTTTTAATATTGTCAGCGAATATGATAGTATTCCTCCAGTTTACCATTTCGACCTCTATCGAATTGAAGATGAAGAGGAGCTTTATTTTATCGGGTTTGACGATTATTTAGCAGACGATGCAACCATTTTCTGCGAATGGAGCGAGCGACTTTTCCGATATCTGCCATCCGATGCGATAACAATTGATATCAGAAAAACAGGCGATCAAAGCCGTACTTTTGAGATAATTGGAGATGAACGATTTGAAAATATTGAGTTTTGACAGTGCTGGCATAGTCTGCACCGCCGCTGTTTTAGAGGACGATAATGTTTTAGCGCAAATTTCAGAGAACAAAGAGCGCACCCACTCAGAAACACTGCTCCCGATGATTAACAGCGTACTTACGAAGGCAGATACTCAGATAAAAGATATCGAAAAAATTGCAGTTTCAGCGGGACCTGGGTCATTCACAGGGATTAGAATAGCAGTAGCAACCGCCAAGGGACTCGCCGCTCCTTTTGATATTCCCTGTATAGCTGTTTCAACGATAGAGGCAATAGCGCACAGTGTTCCACTCCCTGAAAACTGCATAATCTGCCCTCTTTTAGATGCAAGACGGACAAACTTTTACAATGCGATTTTCGAGAAAAACTGTGATAATATAAAAAGACTCTGCCCCGACAGACTTATATCTGCAAAAAATCTCGAAGAGGAGCTTAAAAGTTATAAAAAAGAGATTTTTTTGGTTGGAGAGGGCGCAGAAATATGCTATAATATCTTAGAAAATAAAAATAATATAACGCTCCCAAGTGAGAGAAATATCACAGCAGTTGGTGTTGCAAAAGCATCAAAGGACTGTATCGGGATTAATTCTGGCGATATTCTCCCCTACTATATAAGGCCTACACAGGCTGAGCGGGAGTATGCAAAAAAACAAAAAACGGAGGAATAAAAATGGTTATTGCTGTTGGAAGTGATCACGGCGCATTTGATTTAAAGGCTGAAGTTATCGCTCACCTAAAGGGACGAGGAATTGATGTTATCGATGTAGGTACCCACACGGCTGAGAGTTGCGACTACCCAGATATCGCAAAGGCTGGTTGCGATAAAGTTTTATCGGGCGAAGCCGATAGAGCTATTCTTCTCTGCGGCACAGGTATAGGCATTTCTATGGCGGCAAACAAAATTCGTGGTATTCGCGCCGCTTGTTGTGGCGACTATTTCAGCGCTAAATACACAAGAGCACACAACGATGCAAACGCACTTTGCATGGGTGCTCGCACAATAGGTGCAGGCCTTGCGCTTGAGCTTGTCGATATCTTTATCGATACCGAGTTTGAGGGCGGCAGACATAAAATAAGAGTAGATAAAGTTATGGCTTTGGAGGTATAAAATGAGTAAAAATGTATTTATAATGGATCATCCGCTAATTAAACATAAGGTTTCGCTTCTCCGCTCAAAAACCACAGGCTCGAAAGAGTTTCGTGAGCTTATTTCAGAGATAGCAATGCTTATGTGCTATGAGTCAACTAGGGATTTACCGCTAAAAGAGGTTGAGGTTCAAACTCCTATCTGTAGCTGTAAAACAGAAGTTCTATCGGGCAGAAAGCTTGCATTTATCCCGATTCTCCGTGCGGGTCTCGGTATGGTTGACGGCGTTTTAAAGCTTGTTCCAGCTGCAAAAGTTGGACATATCGGCCTATATCGTGACCACGATACCTTAGAGCCTGTTGAATACTACTGCAAACTCCCTGAGGATATAAGCGAGAGGGATGTTATAGTGCTCGACCCGATGCTTGCAACTGGCGGCAGTGCTGTTGACGCTATCACTATGATTAAAAAACGCGGCGCTACAAACATCAAGTTTATGTGTATCATAGCGGCACCAGAGGGAATTGAAGCAGTTGCGACTGCACATCCCGATGTGCAGATATTCTGCGGAAACAGAGACGAAAAGCTAAACGAGATTGGGTATATCGTACCAGGGCTTGGCGATGCTGGCGACAGAATTTTCGGCACAAAATAGGTTTATT
>CAYJJJ010000124.1:0-5170 GCA_964370465.1 uncultured Oscillospiraceae bacterium | reverse complement strand
AAGCAAAACTCCATACTTCTCCACTCTTCACTATTACCTTTTCACTAATATAAATAACACTTGTTGTTGTTATATCACGGATCAACCGTTGTGCTTGTTTTTCCGCTGCCGACAACCTCTGTCGCTATCCTCTGCCAACTTAAACAGCCACAGATACCATCAGCGGATAGTCCCTCGCTTCGCTGATAGCTTTTGAGTGCCGTTTCGGTATTTACACCGAAAATACCGTCGAGAGTGCCCGCATTAAAACCAAGCGTATTTAAAGCGTCTTGCAAAATAAGGGTATAGACACCTCTGCTACCCCTTCTCTGTGTCGGGTACCCTGCCCTCGTGCTACAAGCAGGACTTCCTGTTCGCCTGTCGAAGTGCACCCAGGTAGGCGTTAATGACAACGGCTCAACATATCCCCAAACACCGCTATCGACCGCTGTGTCGTAGAGCTCTTTTCGCTCTGCCGCTGTGAAAATCTGTCCGCAATCAAACGCAACTCCTGCATAGTGTTGACTTTGCGAGGCGTGCCCACCCTCCCAAATCCTTTTGAATGCATAGCCTAAATAGATGGGACTGCCAAACTCATCTCTTGTTATATTCCAAGCTTGCATTGCAGCCCTTGTTGTCCACAGCACCGTCGACTTCGATGACCCGCGAAACTCACCGACAAGAAGTGTTCCGCCCTCATTATAGGGCATTTTGTCGCTCTCGTTTAAAAAGAATGTCTGCATTTTTTTATTAATTTCATCATAAACTAAAACCTTTGCCATATAATGCTCCCTCTTTGCCTTTGCGGCATACTTATTTTTTTGGATATATCAAAATCGGTTTTCTCTTAACTATTATATGATTTAAAAATAAAACTGCCACCTATTTCAAAAAGGTTATAATATGGCAAATTTCCAGTACACAAAAAAGAGGCATGTTTTCACACGCCCCTTTTATACTAAATATTAATTTTACTTAAAGTATTACTTTGCGTATACTTCCTCTTCGTCTTTGCTTTGTTTTTTAACGATAGCTACAACAACTGCCTGAACAAAAGCGATAGCTGCCATTAGAATAGTCCATTTGTCTGTCCAAATCATCGGAAGAGTCATATCTTCTGTTAGGATGAATGCAATGATTGCAGCAAGCGCTACCACTACGCTAAATCCTCTGAAGAATCCACGGCGTTTATAGTTTTCGTCTTTTTCGCCATCTTCACGTTTTCTCTCTTTAAAGTAGTTTATAAGAAGATAGATAGAAGTTAGAGCTGTAAGAACTGTTAAAATTAGATTTAGAAGCGCCCAAGCCGCTCCGCTTGATAGCGGTGCCTGTGGGTCATCGATTACAACTTCATCTGGGCCATCATCAAGTGGTGGCACTGGGTCTGGGATAACTATTGGATCTTCTTCCTCTTCATCATCTGGCACTACTGGAGGTATAACAGGTACTACTGGAGGATCTACTGGGGGATCTTCATCTTCGATTACAGGCTGAATTGGTGGTTGCTCGATTTCACCTAAAACCTGAAGCTCTGGGTCGCCGAGGTCGTTTCTTGATTTCTCTTCTTCGCCCTCTTTGTACTCAACTATATGCTCTTCATTAGTTGGGTAGAATGCCGCTGGCATACCAAGGTCTGTTGCAACGATAAAGAATTTTAGTATCGATGAGTTTTTATCAACTGTACCGATATTAACTTTTATCTGCTGACGTGCTTCGCCGTTATAGTCGATAGTTTCTATCTGGTATTCATATAGGTCAAGTGTTGCATCGCTATTCTCTGTAAGTGGTATCGGGGTACCATTATCAGATAGTGTTATCGGATGTGTAGCGTCAATTAGTATTTCAAAATCTGCTGTGATAACGTCGGTTATAACTGTGTCTGTTATCTCAGAGTGGCTCGCTTGCTCGCCGTCGAATATATCCGAAATCATCTGCGACATACTGTTTATATCGTTTGCGTTATTCCAACCCATAACAGAGTGGCTACCGCCTGTTGCTGTAGATAGTGCTTTTAGTTGTTCGGTATCTTTATAGATGCCAATTGTATTTATAACCGGTGTAAATCCGCTGTTTATAACGCTCATTCCGTTGTTTGCAATAACCGCTGGGTTTGTTTGGTCCTCGCTTGCAAGCTGTGTTACTGCATGGTAAGTTATCTCGTTAAATGTTTTTGTCCAGTGTCTCATCTGCCCACTGTATGGCAGGTCAAAACCTGTATGCGCTTCTGGTTTTCCGTCTGAAACCATAAGTATAACAACTTCTCTGTCGCTCTCCGCTCTCGACTCTGCAAATATTCTAGCCTGCTCGAGTGCTACTGTGAAGTTTGTGCCATCGCCCGATGGGTTCTCAACTGCTACGCCGTCAGGGATATGATTATCATGGTCATAAACTATATTTCCGTTATCATCGCGGAAAAGGTGAGCTGCCGATGGGCTTGTTGTTACAAAGTCCGCAATAAACTCATCGTAGTTGTTTTGGAAGTTAAAGCTGTTTATAGTGTTTCCAGCAAACTGAACAAGTGCAACGCGGTTGTTGTTTGCATTGCTATTACCAAGGAGAAGCTCTGCTAAATCTTCTACCGCCCGAACGGCACTCGGCCATGCTAAAACGCTATTTCCAAGGTATATGTTATTCATACTTGTAGATTTATCAAGAAGGATAATAACATCTGTATCTGAACTCATCTGCACATCGTTAATCGATAGTTCAAACTGTATGCTACCTATTCTTGAAGCGTAGTCTTCCCACTGTGCTGTTTTGCTTCCGTTTAGACCAGCTGTTCCTGCTGTAGTTGTAGTGCTCTCGCTCTCATTTGCTGTGTTTCCTAAAACTGCCGCCGGTAGCATATCTAAAGGCGATAGTGCGTCTGCTGAGTATGCAAGTGCATTGTAGTAGTTGCCGCCTGTTTTAAGCGATAACGACCCTGCCCCAATATCTGCAAACTTTGCATATAGCTTAAATGTTGTGGTTGTACCATCCTTTGTGCCTGTCGCTATGTCGAATGCGTACCCAGCTGTTGTATCTGTAATAACCAGATCGTCATTTGCATTCTCGGTTGCACCCCATCCTAAAAATGCGCTGAATCCCATTGGAACTTCTGCTGGTGGTGCGATAGCCGCAAACTGCTCTGCTGAAATTGTTACTGCCGTTACCGCTCCTGTTTCGTCTTTAACTACCGTTGGAGTTATTGTTGCATAGGTAGTGTCGATATTACGAATCCCCTCGACTGACGAAGTATAGTTATCATATCGGAAGAGCTTATTTGTCAGTGAGTGAAACTCAACAACAAAAATATCTTCTGCTCCGCCTTCTCCGTCGGCATCACCATCGCCGTTTTTCAAATTCTCGTTTTGCTCGCCTTCTGGCGCACCAGGTAGTGCGCCCTCCTGCGCTGATGTCATAAAACTTGTTACCCCAAAACAAGATATTAAAACAACAGCTGCTAAAAATGTGCTCAGTGCTCGTTTAAATTTACTCATAATTCATACCCCTTCACTCTTAATTTATATCACTATAAGATACTTCCAAAAGAGTGATACAAATTTCTTAACTGATTACATTTTACCATAAAAAAGTTACATCTGAGTTACTTTTGGCATTTTTTGAATATTTTGACTTTTATAACATTAACACAGCCTTTTTTAACCTTAAATTTATACAATAATCACAGAAAATTTGATGTTTTGAACTTCAAAATATCTTAAATTTTCCGTTCTATTTAAAAATTTTTAAATAGTTCACGTGTTAAATAATTAAAGAAAATAACGATAATTTCGCTTGATAATAAAGTTACTCTATTTAATTTTCGATTTATATCACTATAAAGTTATACTGTTTTTTCATCTCTTTATATGATAGAATAAATAAAACGATTCTTTACTAAAAACCACGAAGAAAGGCATGTGAAGTACAATGAAAAAAATTGCATTTATCGGCGCTGGAAACCACGCTTCGCAAAACTTATACCCCTCCGCTCTGCTCTGTGGAGCTAAAATTGTTGCGGTTGCGACAAGAAACCTTGAAACGGCAAATAGGGCAATTATAAAATTTGGACTAACTGAGGCTTTGGCATACGATGACCACAAGAAGATGCTTGCAGAGTGCGACTGTGATGGAGTTATAATATCAACAGGTATGGATAATCAGTTTAATATTGTGCTTGATGTTATATCCGCTAAAAAGAACTTTTTAGTTGAGAAACCACTTGGACTGTCGGAGGCGCAGGCAAAAGAAGCGGCAGAGCTTGCAGATAAAAATGGCGTTTTTGGCGCTGTTGCTTTTATGAAGAGATTTGCACCTGTGCACACTATGCTCAAAGATGCAATAGACGGTGGCGATATAGGCGCCCCACTCTCATTTAATGCGATGATGTCGGTAGATTGCTCGATGTTTGTAAATAGCGATGAGATGATGCTCAAAGCCGCCATGATTCACTACCTCGACCTCGCTCGACATATTTTCGGCGATGCCGTGGAGGCACGTGGATTTTGCAACAACAAAGGCAGTGCGACAAATCTTGTTTTTTCTCTTCTTTTTGAGAGCGGTGTTTGCGGGAATCTATATTTTTCAAGCAACAAAGCTTGGAGTCGACACGATGAATTTTTTATCGTGACTGGCGAGAGCGGGTTTGCTAAAGTTTACGACTTTACAAAATTTTGTCTACATAAACACACCGAGAATGCGGGCAACTGGAAAAATCAAAGCGAGTGCGATTTTGTTTATTCGCCAGCCGCTTCAACGATGAGCGGTGGACATCGCGATTTATATATGAACGGTTTTGTAGGTGAAATCGCAGACTTTTTAGATTGTCTTGAGAGCGGCAGAAAGCCTGTTAATAGCCTTTGGGATAATGTGAAAACTATGAAACTCTGCGATGATGTTTTAACAGCTTGCCATATTAGTGCCGACGGCAAGTAACTATCGGTATAGAGAATAGTTTAAAACTATGCATTAAGGCAGATGCTTATAAAGATACTATTAAAACTATAAATTTTTTATTTCTTCAATAGACTGCGTCTATTTTCATCTACTTTTCGACTGCGAGCGTCAGTAGCCAGTGGCTACTGATACAAGTGAGTGAACTTGTGAACGAGCGGGATAAAGGCGAAGCACCTAAGAAAATGAGCGCCGCCAGTCTTGAGAATATGAGCGCCGCCTGTGGCGGGAAGAGCGAATATTTGAAAGGCGCCGC
>CAYJJJ010000123.1:0-5173 GCA_964370465.1 uncultured Oscillospiraceae bacterium | reverse complement strand
GTACAGAATGGAGATTAATCGGCATCTGCCGGCTGTGACGGCAGGCCATAAGATAATTGGTAGCGTGATTTTTCACGCTACCTCCTAAAGACTCGGTTGAGATTCTGTGACACGAATTTGCGGACGATTAGCAGTTGGGGTCATAAATGCCTGTTGTGTCGCGAGTTTATCATCGTAAATTGCGACATCACGGAAAGTTATCTTGTTAAAACCGTCAGCTTCTACTTCAACATTGTAAAGCGAATAGGGTAGTCGCTCGGTATCTGGCGTTTGCGAGAGGGACTTTGGAGGTGCGGGGAGCTCGATAATCGGGGTAAGTCCAGAGCTATCTGTTTTTAGTTTATCAAAAACAAACTTTGAGTCGCCAAATATCTTGCTCACTGTAACGACGGCACCCTCAAGCGGGACAGATCCTCTGCCGGTGAAAACCCTCGCTCGAAATCGTCCTGTTTCTGGGTTTTGACGAAGAAACTGCTGGTATAGGTTGAAGTCTGTATCGTCATTGAACTGTAAGTAGATATCGTTTTTACCTGGCTTATCGAATGGGTAGTCGAAGCTGTCCCTATCAACACCTGGAAACCTCGGAACAAATTCATCAGCTGATTCGGGTATTTTTGTAGGTGGAGTTGTAACAACTGCATTCGCTAATTCCTCTTGATTTGTATTTGTCTTTGATGGGGGAGAAAAGCCAAGCTGCTCTAAAATTCTGTCCTCATAAGATAGCGATTTTAGCGAGCTTTGTTTGATGTTCGCTTTGTCTTTTTTTATGGTGGTTTTGTTGTTTTTAGTTTCATCTTCTTTTTTTTCTGTTTTAACTATCGATTTTATCGGTTCCTCCTCATCTACCAATCTGTTGTCGTTTTGAGTGGACAAATTTTCTGTCGGAAGATTTTTTTTGCTGTATTCAAGAGCCATTTTATTGTAGTAGATAAGCTGTTCACTAAATGATAAATTGTCTTTCAAAATGTCACCGCCTTTAATTTTTATGTTATATTATGCTTTTTTAATAAATATAGTGAAAAAGAGGGTGATAGAATTGAAAAAGATAATTTTACCAATAATTTTTTTATTTATTTTTTTGGCGGTCTATTTTTCAAGCGGAAGTGAGTTTGAATCAAAGGGAGAATCACTGGACTTTAACATGCAAATGCGTACTGCTGAGGAGTATGAAAGTGTGCGGATTAAAGATGAAGATGAAATTCGCGGGGTTTGGATATCGTATCTTGAGTTTTTGGATATTTTAACTGGGAAAAGTGAAGAGGAGTTTCGAGCGCTGTTTTTGGATGTAGTCTTGAATGCGAAAAGCCTGTCGCTAAACACCCTTTTTGTCCATGTGCGACCGTTTGGCGATGCACTATATCAATCGGAAATTTTCCCAACTTCACACCTTATTACCGGTGTGGGTGGAGCGCCTCTTCCTTTTGACCCGCTTGCAATTATGATAGAGATTGCAAAAAGTCACAATATGCAAATTCATGGATGGATAAACCCTTATAGAGTGATGGCTGTAGATGACAGAGAATTAGCAGATGACAATATCGTCTTTGAGTGGTATAATAGTAAGAGTTATAATATTTTGGATACCACCACAGGGATTTACTTGAATCCTCTTTCAGTTGAGGTAACCGAGTTAATTGTCGCTGGGGTAGAGGAGCTCATTTCAAACTACCCGCTCGATGGTATTCATTTTGATGACTACTTTTATCCGCAGACAGATAGTGCAGTTGATGAGCGATATTATGAATACTATCTTTCAAATGGTGGTAGCTATGATATAGAAACACTGCGCCTTGATAGAATAAACTATATGGTTTCAGAGGTTTACAAAGCAATAAAAGAGTTTGACCCGAATATTCTCTTTGGAATTAGCCCACAGGGGAATATTGATAATAATTACAGTATGCAGTATGCAGATGTTAAAAGGTGGATATCGGAAGACGGGTATATAGACTATATCTGCCCTCAAATCTACTATGGATTTGAAAATGAATCAGCTCCTTTTACCGAAACGTTAAAGTCGTGGATTACAAAGAAATCCGCCGATGTTGATATCTATGTAGGGATAACATTTCATAAGATAAACGAGGTCGATGTTTTTGCCGGTAGCGGTGATATGGAGTGGGTTTTAAACGGGGATACCGTTTCGAAGATGGTTGAAACCTCGATAGAAAATGAAGTTGATGGGATAGTTTTTTATGGGTATGATTACATATTTAACCCGAGTGAAAAAACTGAGCCTATTGTGAAAAATGAACTTGAGAAGATTAAGATTATAATTTAGCGGAGGATTTTGGATGTTAAAAGTATTGTCGAGGTTGCTTGTTTTTGTGTTTGCAATAACACTCGTGGCAACGGCTTTTTCAATAAACGATGCCGATGCAAGCAGTTTTGCCGGTGAATATGCAGTTTTTGGTGAGCAGTCGGGAACTGGTGAAGGAACAGGGTATATAGACCCGCTTGATGAGAAAATTGCTTTTAATATGCCTGTTAAGATGTCTGCTGTGCATCTTGTTGCGGGTGTTGATATTCTATCTGAGAGTGCTACAAACGATGAATTGATTCGCGCTGAAATAGATGCGGCACTTGCTCAAATTGAGGAATATGAATTCAATACTGTTGTTATCGACAGTACCTATAACGGCACAGCGCTTTTCAATACAGATGGTATGGAGAGTGCGGCTGGATTTGATATTTTAGGGTATATTTTAGAGAGATTTCAAACTGACGAGAGGTATGTGTTTGTAAATCACGATATTTTCGCAGCTCTCGACGGTTCTATTTCTGCGGCGACAATCGATGAAAACAGCGCGCTTGCAGTGGAAATATGCGAAAACTATGATATCACAGGGCTAACGCTCGAGAATATCTACAACGAGAAAACAGATTACAGCTATCAAAGTTTCAGGACCGAGGGCGTTGGCATGGAGCTTGCCGATTGGCTACTGCAAAATAGCTATACTTTTATCTCAACAGTTGTTCGAGATATACGCACCGTTAATAAAACGGTGGCAGTTGGCGGATTTCTAAATCCTGTTTGGGAATACAGTGATGTAAATGAAGAGGGTATTGAAGTATCGGGTGATTTCTCAGCGCTATCAGAGGGAAATACCGATACAAAAAGGCTTGTTTCAGATGGCATATTAAACTATATTTTTGTCGACAACTACGCTTCACTCTCAGATAACGCACTTCCATTTGAGGAGGTTTTAAGCTGGTGGGACGCTGTGGCAACTGCCGCTGAAATTCCGATGTATCTCTATCTTTCAAACTCAAAGCTCGGCGGCGATGAGACTGGTTGGTCATCACCTGACCAGATACTGCGCCAGCTTAGTACAGCTGACGAATATGCAAGTTATAGCGGTAGTGCGCTGAATTCTATATCATCTTTGCTTTCAGATTATCAGGGTAGTACCGAGGTTTTGATTAAGTATTTCAGAGGTGAAGTTGATAACGCTCAGCTCTTTACAAACATAAGCATCTATCAGCCGACTCAGACAAATTTCGTGACATACGAGGAAAAGGTTGTCTTCTTTGGTGTAACTGATGGAAACTTCCCGTCGTTTGTAAACGATGTTGAAATATCACCGAATGCAAACGGTGAGTTCTCGCAGACAGTTGACCTCGAAATTGGCGATAATACTATTGTGTTTGAAAATAAAGGACAACGCCTTACATATTCAATAGAGCGACGAATTGACCTACTACAAAGCGTTACCCCAACGGGGACAGCATCGGTCGGTGGCTCTACAAAACTTTCAGTCACAGCGGTTGCATATAAGGGCTCAACTGTTACTGCAGCGCTCGGTGGCTCTTCTATAACCCTTACTGAAACAATTGACGATGGTTCAGCTACTTCGCTATATACCACCTTTGTCGGTGAGTTTTCTATTCCAGCATCAACCACCTCGGTGCAAAATCTCGGTACAATTAGCTTTAATGCGAGTTGGTCGGGGCACAGCGAGGGTATGACTGGTGCTTCGATATCTGTTAATGCTGTTATCGACACTGCGATACCAGGTGAAGCGATTATGGTTACAGCAGATAGAGCGGAAGTATTCCCGGTAACCACAGCGGACGACCTCTCAGCGCCTATTAATCATCATCTGCCTAAGGGTACTGTTGATTATGTTGTAGGAAGTGTTACATACCCAACTGCATCAAAAACATATACCTACTATATCCTGAAATCCGGCAAGAGGGTTTACACATGGGATGTGACAAAGATTGAAGACCCAGGGTATGAAAACAGCAATGCAGTACATGGAGTTTCAGTTGCAGTGAACGGTATTTACACCGATATAACAGTAGATACAGATTGGCCTGTTGCACACAATATTGAGTTTGAGCCAAATGTATTTAATCAAAACGGATCACAATATCCAGCGAGCTTCAACCCGACGAGGGTGCGAATAGTGCTAAGCTACACAAACAGTATGCCAGAGAGTGGCATTGATATGTCGGCGTCACCGCTGTTTTCATCTGGAATTTACAGTACAGAAGGGTCTGGGGAGAATACCGTTGGAGTTATCTCGCTCGATTTAACAGCTCAGGGCAAAATGCTCGGTGTGACATCATTTAGAGATGGGAACGGCGACCTTGTTGTCCGTTTTACAAATCTACCGTCATCTATTTCAGGTGCGCGCATCTATCTTGATTCGGGACACGGTGGACAAGACCCTGGCGCTACTAATGGCGCATACTGGGAAGCTACACTCAATATGTCTATCACAACAAGGGTTGCGGAGATACTTCGAGGATATGGTGCGGAGGTGCGGATATTTGAGCCTGTATTCTCCGACACTTCTTCGCAAAGTCTTGTGCGACGTGCGGCTGATGCGAGGAGCTGGGGAGCGCATTTATATGTTTCGCTTCACCATAATAGCGGAAGTTCAACGGCATCGGGACCTGAAGTGTTCTACTATAATCCGTATTCCTCGGTGCTTTCAAGCAATATATTTAACGCGATAGCAGGAACTGTTCCAGGCTCTTCTACGGCGAGAGGTAGCAAGTTTAGCTATAACTTCTATGTTACGAGAAATACCGATATGGTCGCCGTTCTAATCGAATATGGATTTATGTCAAATCAAAATGAGCTTCAGTATTTAATTCAAGAGGATATCCAGCAGCAGTTTGCACAAAAGACAGCAGATGCAATAGTTGCAACGCTTAGTTA
>CAYJJJ010000122.1:0-5208 GCA_964370465.1 uncultured Oscillospiraceae bacterium | reverse complement strand
AGAAAAGAATTAAAACAGCGTACTGTGGCAGCCAGGACATATAGAAATAGTAGCTTGCAACAAGTAGCAGAGGATTTTTTAGTTTTTTCGGTAGCAGAAAATAACCGGCAAAAACCAGCGGTAAAAACCATAGGTATGAAATTGAGTTGAATAGCATATCTGCTCCTTTATAGCTAATTAATAGGGAGAGCTACGAACAACATAATCGGGCGTGTAGTCGGTAAATAAAACTTTTGTAAACTCTTCATCGTAATATTCTTTATATAAATGCAATGGGTCGTAAAAGTACTCATGGTTTTTGATAAAATCGCTCTCCCACTCCATATCTATCGCTGTGAAATATTTTAAGAGCTCTTGCTTATATGCCAAAACATCTTCAGCGTAGCCTTTTTCATTGATGCATACATCCCAATAAGTTTGTTCTGTAGGCGGGAAAACAGCTATAATCTCAATTCCTTTTTCCTCGCAGTACTGTGCAATTTCTATTAGGGAGTCCATAAAAGATTCGCTCGCATTAAATGTTCGAAATGGAAAAGGCGGATTTGCATGAAGTGTTGCAAATTCAAAAAGATCTGAGCGGTAACCTTCCTCAGTTATAGTATATTCCCTCTCTGCTAACGATGGCTGATAAGTATCGGGCTTTGGCCATTCACCATTTTCAAAATAATATTCTATCGACTTTATATATTCGATTGTGTTATTAAATGTTGCTGTATAAGTTGTGTAATCGGAGATGTAGTTTATCGGGTTTTCTACTAAATCATTAGCCGCTAAAACTCGATCCGCTGTGATGTAGTTGCCATTTATTGTGTAGAAACTAATACATATATATACCTTCTCAAGGTCAGTGTGCTCATCTGCCCAATAAAACATACTTATAATTTCATTCATAGCAGCACCGCCAAACGCGAGATTCGTATAATGTTCTCCTGAGAGTTCATAGATAAGATCTTCGTCAAGGTGAGCCATTCTTGAGTCACCAAGAATTATATTAGTTGAGTTGTCCATTAAAAGCTCACGCATCTGCGTTATTGGTTTTGCGTTATAATCGCTTCCACCGCGAATTCCAAAGTAGTCATACTCTTCAAATGCTAAAAACCAAGCTACTAAAATATAGAATGGTATGCAGAATACAAGAAACTTTGTAACAAATTTTTTCATAAATTCAATTACCTTTAAAGTTGTAAATTTAAGCAAACTAAATTACCCAGCAAAAAAATTGTGGTTTAATCTATAATGTCGGCTCTTTTGTATGTCGGATTACATATTCTGGGGTATAGTCGGTGAAGATGACTCTTGTAAAATCTTCATCGTAAAACTCTTTATATAGATGAAGTGGGTCGAAAAATTTGGTATCATCTTTTATATATTCACTCTGCCACTCCATATCAATTGCACTGAAATACTGCAAAAGCTCATTTTTATACGCTTCTAATCCCTCGGTATATCCCATACCTTCTATGACTATATCCCAGTAAGCTTGCTGAACAGGTGGGAATACCGCTGTTATTTCAATTCCCTGTGCATCGCAGTAGAGAGCAAGTTCTTTTAAGTCGTCCATATATACTTCATTTGGCTCAAAGATATACATAGGATATGGATATTGAGTGTGCAACTCTGAAAACAAAACAATATCTTCTCTTTGCCCGAATTCATTATATGTCACATCGCCACGCTCTGATAGCGGTGTTTGATATGTTTCGTCATACCAGTAGCCTTTGTCAATATAATAGGTCAAATTATCAATTTGCGCATGCATATTATTGTATGTCGCTGGGTAGTTTGTAAACCTCGAGAGGTAGACAAGTGGGTCTAAAACAATTGGGATAGTTTCAGTTACGCGGTCGGTCGAATAGGTTGAATTTATCGTAAAAAAGCTAATGCTGATATAAACTTTTTCAAGGTCGGTATGCTCGTCTGCAAAGTAAAAAAGGTCGATTATCTCGCCCATAGTAGCGCCACCGAACGCTAAGTTCAAATATTCCTCGCCTGCATATTCATAAACTAAATCGTCATCGAGATGAGCCATTCTCGAGTCACCAAGGATTATGTTTGTAGGCTCTTCTCGCAAAAGTCTGCGCATCTCGTATATCTGCTTATTTGCGTAGTTTGTTCCGCCTCGAAGCCCGAAATAGTCATACGGTTCAAAAGCCAAAAACCACACAAAAAAAAGCAAGAATGGAATTGTAAACAATAAAAATTTGCTTATGAATTTTTTCATAAAAACCTCAAAATATATTTAGGGAATTATAACTGCAGATATATAAACAAAACATCTATGATAGGTTAATATAATTTCCCTTTATTTTAAAAAAATGAGTGGATCTATAAGCCGGGTTCTGTCGTGTACGACAATCTATCTTGACGATATGTCGCCATATCGTTCTTTGCCACTTTATCGAAGGGGGTAGGAACGACCCCTTTATCTTCTGTGTTGCTTCGGATAGGGTTTGCAGGGCCGCCTTGTCTCCAAGACGCCGGTGAGCTCTTACCTCGCCTTTCCACCCTTACCGACAAATGTCGGCGGTATATCTCTGTTGCACTTTCCCTAAAGTCGCCTTCGGCTGACGTTATCAGCTATCCTGTTCCTAAAAGCCCGGACTTTCCTCACTTTACGCGCTGCCGTACAATCCACTCATCATATTATTATATCTAAAAAAAAGTGAGTAGTCAAGCGGATTATGCCACCACTCCACACACTTAGCAGTGAATTTTCTACATCGTAAACTTGCAAAACAGGTAGATAATTAAAGCTTTTTATAGCTTTGGTGACAAAATTTGCAATTTTACAACTTTAATATTGAAAAATTAGGTTACTTATTATATAATATTAGAAGTGTAAAAATAAAAATATATCAGGAGGACATTATGGCTATAAAAAACAGTTATCTAAGCGGCATTTACGAAGTTGCGAAAAAAAGAAATCCCGGTGAAGAAGAGTTTCTTCAGGCGGTAAAAGAGGTACTTGAGTCGCTCGAGCCAGTGGCAGAGCAGAGAGCAGATTTTGTCGATGCAGGTATATTTGATAGAATTATTGAAGCTGAGCGTTTTATTCAGTTCAGAGTTTCATGGGTAGACGATGCAGGAAAAGTTCAGGTAAACAGAGGATTTAGAGTGCAGTATAACTCGGCAATCGGCCCATATAAAGGCGGTCTTCGTCTTCATCCATCAGTTAACGCATCGGTTATCAAGTTTCTTGGTTTCGAGCAGCTATTTAAAAACAGCCTAACAGGTCTTCCTATGGGTGGCGGTAAAGGCGGTAGCGACTTTGATCCTAAGGGCAAGAGCGATAACGAGATTATGCGTTTCTGCCAGAGCTTTATGACAGAGCTCGCAAAACATATCGGCGCTGATACAGACGTTCCAGCGGGTGATATCGGAGTTGGCGCTCGTGAAATTGGCTTTATGTATGGACAATACAAGCGTCTTCGCAACGAGTTTACAGGTGTACTTACCGGTAAGGGGCTCACTTACGGTGGTTCGCTAATAAGAACACAGGCGACTGGTTATGGCGTCTGCTACTTCGTTGAAGAGATGATGAAAGTTATGAAAAACGACGGATTTAACGGTAAAAAAGTTGTTGTTTCAGGTAGCGGAAACGTTGCAATTTATGCACACGAGAAAGCAACTGAGCTCGGTGCTACTGTTATCGCTATGTCGGACAGCGGCGGATATGTTGTCGATGAGAATGGAATTGACCTTGCTGTTATGCAACAGGTTAAAGAGGTTGAAAGACTTCGTATAAGCGAGTACGCTGCAAGAGTTCCAAGCGCTAAATACTTTGAGGGTTGTAGAGGAATCTGGTCGGTTAAATGCGATATAGCTCTACCTTGTGCAACTCAAAATGAGCTCAATGGCGAAGAGGCGAAAACTCTTATTGCCAACGGTTGTATAGCTGTTGCTGAGGGCGCTAATATGCCATCAACCCCTGAAGCTGTTGAAGCTTTCCTTGAGGCAGGCGTTATGTTTGGCCCTGCAAAAGCTGCAAATGCAGGCGGTGTTGCGACAAGCGGACTTGAAATGAGTCAGAATTCTATGAGATATAGCTGGACAGCGCAGGAAGTTGATGCTAAACTAAAAGATATTATGATAGGTATCTTCCACAGCGCTTACAACGCATCAAACGATTACGGCACTCCAGGAAATCTTGTTGCTGGTGCTAATATCGCAGGGTTCTTAAAAGTTGCTGAAGCGATGAAAGCTCAGGGAGTTGCTTACTAAAATACAGGAGGACAGAATGGATATAAGAATAGAACTCTCGAAAAATTTAAAGACAAAGCCGACAGATGAGTCGGCACTCGGGTTTGGTAACTACTTTACCGACCATATGTTTATTATGAACTACACCGAGGGAAAAGGCTGGTATGATGCAAGGGTTGTCCCCTATGCACCGCTATCAATCGACCCTGCGGCAGTAGTGCTACATTATGGACAGGAGGTTTTTGAGGGACTTAAAGCTTACAGAACAGAAAACGACGATATAAAGCTTTTCAGACCTGATAAAAACTTTGAGCGCCTAAATGTTTCAAATGAAAGACTTTGTATTCCAAGTATTGATGTTTCGGATGCTGTAGCTGGTCTTCAAGCACTTGTTGATGTTGAGCGCGACTGGGTACCGAGAAGCCCTGGCACTTCGCTCTATATAAGACCTTTTATAATAGGAACAGATGCAAAACTCGGTGTTGCGGCATCAAAAGAATATCTATTTATCATAATACTATCGCCAGTAGGTAGCTACTATGCGGCAGGGCTAAACCCAGTTAAAATCTATGTTGAGAAAAACTATGTGCGCGCTGTAAAAGGCGGTGTTGGTTTTGCGAAAACAGGTGGTAACTACGCAGCTTCGCTAAAAGCTCAAGTGGAAGCACACGAGCAAGGGTATGCTCAGGTTATGTGGCTTGATGGTGTTGAGAAGAAGTATGTCGAGGAAGTTGGCACTATGAACGTCGCTTTCCTAATCGGCGATAAAATAGTAACTCCTGCGATAAACGGCTCTATCCTTGAGGGCATTACCAGAATGAGCTGTATCGAGCTATTAAAAGACTGGGGTTATACCGTTGAAGAGAGAAAAATCTCGATAGATGAAGTTTACGCGGCTTACAAAGCTGGTGAGCTAAAAGAGGTTTTCGGAACCGGTACTGCGGCGGTTATCTCACCTGTTGGTATCCTCAAATGGGGTGACATCGTAATGGAGATTAACGGCGGCGA
>CAYJJJ010000121.1:0-5240 GCA_964370465.1 uncultured Oscillospiraceae bacterium | reverse complement strand
TTGTAACTTTAGCGCCGTATTCCATTGAAATCATCGCCGCAGTATCGTGATCAATCACATCGTTTTGAGTTACCATAACGCCCATAAGCATGAGCTTTTTGATAACGTCTGCCGCTGTTTTCTTAAGACGGAGAGCAAGCTCTACAACAGTTATCTCATCTGGGATAAGCACCTCAAGCTGACGCTCTTTTTGAAGCTGAACTTGAATTCTGCGCAGTTTATCAGCATCGCTCTCACGGTTTCTGTTACCGTACTGACCACGTCTGTCGTTTCTCTTGCCAAGCTTTTGTTTCTTTTGGAAATCATTCGCTTTAGGCGCACTGTTGCTCGCTAAGTTGTCATACTTATCGTTATATTTATCAAGATTTACCTCAACCTTTCTCGTATCGACTGTTTTAGTCACACGAACAGGTTTTGGAGCCGCATCTTTCTTCGGCGGTTTTTCCTTTTTAGGCATAGCCACTGCTGGCGGAGCAGTTTTCTCCACCTTTGCAGCTGCAGCTGGTGCCGCCGCTTTTTCCTCTGAGGGTTTTATAACATCTTTCAAACTCTCTTTGGCACTTTGTTTTGTCAGATAGTCAAAAAGAAAATTAAGCTCCTCTTCGGATAGTGCTGAAGCCGTTTTTTTAGGCTCGCCACCCATAACTGCAACTGCTGCAATTATCTCCTTTGAAGTCATCTTAAAATCTTTCGCCACATCTGAAACCTTGTATTTAATTACCATTAACTTCCTCCTTTGAGAGTTTCCCCAAAAACGCTTCTTCCATCGCTCTATCGGTAATAACCATTACCCCGACCCTCTTCTTTATAATCGTGTATATATCGTCCATCGAACAGGGTAGTTTTACCGTTTTTATACCGCTGTCTTTTGTCTTAAAAAGTATTTCTTTCTGCGTCTTCTCAGATAGGTCTTCGCAGATAAAAACGCATTTTATTTTTCTTTTGTAAACCTGCTCTAAAGAGGCATCGAAACCAACCGTTAGAGCGCCTGCTTTTCTAATAATTCCAAGAAATGAGAGATTTTTATCCATCGGCTTCACCGAGCAGTTTATCATAAATTTCGGTAGGCACAGCTATCTTAAAGCTTCTCTCAAGCGCTTTTGACTTCTTTGCCTTTTCCACACAAGCGTTGCTTTTGCAGATATATGCGCCTCTGCCATTTTTCTTGCCTGTATCGTCGATAAAAATCTCGCCCTCTTTATTTTTAACTATTCGTGTAAGCTCTCGCTTATCCTTGTGCTCTCTGCATACAGTGCACATTCTCTCGGGTGTTTTTTTCAAGAGTGTCCCCCCTACTCACCGAAAAAGCCGCTCTGTGGCTTTATGTCAATCTTATAACCTGTGAGTTTTGCCGCAAGTCTTGCATTCTGTCCTTTGTTGCCTATTGCCAGTGAAATCTGATCATCGGGAACAGTCGCTTTGCACTCTCTTGTTTCTTCGTTTATAATCTCAACTTCTAAAACGTTTGCAGGAGATAGTGCCGCCGCTACATACTCTTTTGGGTCTTCGCTGTATTTCACAACATCTATCTTCTCGCCGCCGAGCTCATCAACTATTTTAACTATACGAGTTCCTCTGTTTCCGATACAAGCGCCAACAGGGTCAACATCTGGGTTTGTACTGCGAACCGCCATCTTAGTACGGCTTCCAGCTTCCCTTGAAATAGATGCTATCTCAACGGTACCATCGAATATTTCAGGCACTTCCATCTCAAACATCCTCTTAACGAGTCCCGGATGGGTTCTGCTTATCATGATTTTAGGTCCTCGCTCGGTCGCAAGCACTTCAACCACGTACACACGAATTCTGTCGCCCTCGCGGATAGCCTCGCCCGCAATCTGCTCAGATTTTGGAAGGATAGTTTCGCTTCTGCCGATTTCAACCGAGATAATTCCCTTTTTATTATCTATCCTTGTAACTGTTCCTGAAACTATCTCATGCTCTTTAGACTGGAACTCTTCGAGGATTAAGTTTCTCTCCGCTTCACGAATACCCTGTCTTATAACGTGTTTTGCTGTTTGGGCAGCAATTCTTCCAAACTGCTTTGTTTCAAGCTCCATTCGCACGATATCGCCAATAACCGCCTTTTTGCTGTATTTCACAGCCTCTTCCATGCTCATCTCAAGGTCGCTATCGAAAACTTCCTCAACTACCTCTTTACCGAGAAAAACTTTAAATTTCCCACTATCTGGCTCGATTTCAACAAAGACATTTTCGTTTCCACCAAAGTCCTTTTTAACTGCAATAACTATTGCATTTTTTATCTTTTCAAGAAGATAACCCCCCTCAATTCCCTTTTCCTTTTCGAGTTGGGTCAGTGCTTCAAAAAATTCGTTATTCATCATTTCCTCCCGGTTTTTCTACTAAAACTTTTGCAAATGCAAGTTTCTTAATCTCAATCTTTTTATTCGAATTTTCACACTCTATTGTGATAAATTCTTTATCAAACTCTTTTAAAATGCCCGAAAACTCTCGCTCACCATCTTCGGGTTTCACTATGAACTTCACTCGAACTTCCTTTTCTTTTGCATATTCATAGTGATGCAAAGCTGTGAGGTCACGCTCAATACCGCTCGAGCAAACCTCTAAAAAATAAGCTCCTGCAACTAAATTACCCTCTTCGATAATAGGGTCTATCTCTCTTGAAAATCTCTCACAATCCTCAATGCTTATACCATTTTCGCTGTCGAGAAATATCCGAAGAAAATAGTTCGGTCCCTCTTTAACGAAGGTTATATCCCAGAGGGAAAAGCCCATTTTTTCTGCAATCGGCTTCGCTATCTCCATAACTGCGACAGCTGTATTTTTAACTTTTGCCATAAATCCTCCAAACAAAAGTTTAAGAGCAGGTTGCCCTACTCTTAACACTCTAACTATTACAACTATCACAATAACATAAAAAAATATAAAAGTCAACCCTACTCAACGAGAAAAACAAGAATATTACAGGCTATTTTAAGTGCGTTTAGCATCTCAGCTCCGACACCCTCGCCCTCGCCACACAAAAATATCCCACCGAGCATATCGCCACAACTTATAATCGGCGCATACGCCATAACCTGAGGTGAGTTTTCACAGACCAAAAAGCTCTCATTTCTCGCAACTGCACAGAGTTGTCGCTTTTCAAGTGCCGCATATGAAACCGCAGTTATCTGTGAGCCGACAAGCTCTTTTGCCGCTGTGCCGCCAACTGCTACTACCCTGTCCCTATCTGTCACGATAACAGTTTTTTGCAGACTGCCTGAAATAGCCTTTGCCGCCGCAGAGGCAAAACTCTCAAACTCCGCGAGTGTTGAATACTTTTTGAAAACCACCTCGCCACTCTCACCTGTGAATATCTCTAGCGGGTCGCCCTCTTTTATCTTCATAGTCTTTCTTATTTCTTTTGGGATAACAACTCTTCCGAGATCGTCTATCCTCCGAACAATTCCAGTCGCCCTCATAACCTTCTCCCTTTTTCGCTTTTATTTATTATTAGCACAATTTAGAGAAGATATACTTCGTGTAGTTTGATATTTTTATTTGATAGACGAGAAGTCTATATATTGAAATCCAGGGGTGTATAAAACCTCCGAAACACCGTTTGAAATAAGAAGTCTGCTATCTGTAAACGATATGGGATATGCTATAAAGTTATCAATTAAATACTGCTCCGCCGCTACAAAATCATCCTTTTCACCGCTCGCAGCCGCTTTGTCGAAGAGAGCGTTATACTGCGCATTGTCATAGAACTTGTACCCTCGATACCCCTCTTTAAACACCTCTAAAATATCAGCTGGATTACCGCTACTTGCCTCAATAGTCAAAATAGCAATATCAAAATCCCCCGATGTAACAGCGCTGTTAAATGCCGTTGTACCATAAACCTCTAAACCGCCAAATGCGTTCAAATCCCTCTGCCACTGTTGCATAACAGCCGCGATAACCGCCTCTTCATCAGCCGATTTCACCGCTATATCAAAAGATGATAGGGTATTGCTATCAAAGTTTTGCATAAGTACCGCCGCCAACAGCTCTCTGCCCTCGCCATTTATCTGTACAGGCACATTCAGGTACTCATCTGTTTTATAAAAATCACCCTCGATTGTAGCGCTATTTGGTATCAGAGAAAACGGGGTCTGTACAAGATAGCTCTCATCATCTACCACTACCTGAGCTAAGTCCATCGTTTTTATAAACAGCTCTCTGACTTCTTTTACAGCAAATTCCTCGTTGTTTGTGTTAAACACCAAAACCGAAACTCCGCTCTGCACAGTTTGCAGATTATGCGCTGTTTCTATCTCGCCATCTCCCTCGATATACGCTATATCACAGTCCCCATCAGCTACCGCCGACACTCCGTCATTTCGGTTTAAATATATTGTTATATCAGGGGCATCATCATTCGCCGCAAGCGATAGACTGCTACTGCCAAAACGCTCAAGGGTGTAGTCGCCGTTTGTTAAAATAGCGTCATCGTACAAACCATAGCGACCACCCGTCGAGAGGAAAAACTCCTCGTTGCAGGGGTATGCATATGGGTCGGCTAAAAGCTCTAAAAAGTTTGGATCATACACGGCAAGCTCAATAACAAGCGTTTTATCATCTGTTGCATAAACAGCTATGTCATCTTTTCTACCCTCACCGGACAGATACTCCGACGCACCTTTTATCCCACTGAAAAGTTGTGCGCCGTCACTTCCGTCAAACAGTCGCTTTATCCCAAATTCAAAGTCGTGCGCTGTGACTTCGGTTTCGTCTTGCCAGAATATATCGTCCTTTAGGGTGAGTGTGTATTTGTTGCCGCTTATCTCATAACTTGAAACTGCATCAGGCACCGCTTCGCCCCACTCGTTTAAATAGAACAAGCCATCGAAGAGGTTGTACAGAACATTTTTCTCAGAACTGCCATTTGCAAACTGTGGGTCTAAATTATTTACATCATCAACAAAATAGACGGTAAAGCTCTCTTCACCGCCGCAAGCAGAAATTAATAACATTATACTTAAAAGGCATATCGCCAAAATTTTCTTCAAAATATCACCAAATGTTTTTTTAGATAGTTTAATACAATTATCCGCTTTTGTAAAGTTTTAAGAGGAAATGTCACCATTTTGCCACAAAAAAACCGCCGTAAGGTGATTACCCATAAGGGTAACTTAGAAGTTAATAGTAGGGACAGGGCTCTGCTCTGTCCGCTTAGTTTACACCTACACATAAGGTGGATTGAAATTGTTAAATTGCAATTGCTTCAATAGACT
>CAYJJJ010000120.1:1434-5251 GCA_964370465.1 uncultured Oscillospiraceae bacterium | reverse complement strand
TGGTGAGCCATCGGAGACTCGAACTCCGGACCCTTTGATTAAAAGTCAAATGCTCTACCGACTGAGCTAATGGCTCGTTTCTCACCGTTTTTGGTTTATTATTTTATGCGCAGTTTTTTAGCGCCTGTTAATTATATCAACTTAAAGTGAGCTTGTCAATAAATATATTTATACAATTTGTATAAATACCAATCAATTATACGCTAAAAGGTTTAATTTGAATGGTTTTGTATGTTTTTTCATCAATTTCAAGAAAAATTCCACTGATTTTTATCTCTCCACTTGCCGGTATGAACCTCTGTGGCATGCCATCAATGAATTTATTTATGATAATTTTGCTCTCAACTCCGAGGATGGAGTCGGTAGGACCGCACATTCCAACGTCGGTAATAAAACCGCATCCTTTTTCAAAAATTCTCGCATCAGCTGTCTGCACATGGGTATGAGTGCCGATTACCGCCGAAACTCTTCCATCTAAAAACCTCGCAAACGCCGCCTTCTCGCTTGTTGTTTCTGTGTGAAAATCGATTATTATATTCTTATATTCGCAGTCATCGAGAGCTTTTTCTATAGCCGTGAAAGGACTTTCTACAACATCGTGCATGAAAACAGTCCCCAGCATATTTATAACCGATAGCCCCATTCTGCCAAGGTCGATATTGCATACCCCAACGCCTGGGCAGCGAGCGTTATAATTAAACGGACGCAAAATCCTCGGCTCTTCATCTAAAAAATCATAAATCTCACGCTGCTTAAAGCTGTGGTTACCACCGGTTAAGCAGTCAGCGCCAGCACCGAGCAGTTTTTTTGCCGCAGCAAGGCTAACCCCATTGTTGTCGTGACTGTTTTCAGCATTAACCACAACAACATCCGCTCCATATTTCGCTTTAAGTTTTGGCAACATTTCGCATACTGCCGCCGCAGCACGGGCGCCAAAAACATCGCCCAAAAATAATACTCTCATATATAATCCTTTAAAGTTTTAAAAGTTTCGCCGCGTTGTTATAGAGGATATCCTCAAACTCCGCCTCAGTTCTGTTTAGATATTTCATCCGCGCAAGCTCGAGTCGATGGTCATTTAGTGGAAAATCAGTTCCGAACAAAATCCTGTGAATTCCAAAAATATCTATAAGCTGGTCAAACTTTCGAGCGCCGAGCATCGATATTGTGCTTGATGTATCGAAATAAATATTGTCATAAGGGCGCAAGTTTAGCGCACCAGCCTCCCATTGCTCACGACCACCCATATGTGCCGCAATAATTTTAAGGTCACGGAAATGTGTTGCAACATTCGCTATGCGAACAGGGTGCGAATAGCCGAGCACGCCATCGCCTACATGCATAAGAATTGGCATATCATGCCTTTGTGCCGCTTCATAGATAGGGTCTGCCGCTCTATCATCGGCATTAAACTGCTGAAAGTCGCAGTGGAGCTTTATCCCGCGAAACCCGAGATTTTTAATCCTCAGTATCTCCCCCTCTATATTATCAAATTCGGGGTGCACTGTTCCAAACTTCACAAATCGAGGGTCGGACAAACTATTTAAAAACTCGTTTATTGCAATTACCTGCTCTTTTTTGGTCGCAGTGCTGTGGACTACCATCTTCTCAATTGAGAGCCCTTCGACTGTCTTTATAAGTGTTTCCAAACTGCCGTCCTCGCATTCACTCGGAACACGATAATGTGAAGATGTGGCCTCTGTAGCTTTTTTCGCAACCTTATCTCCAAATATATGCACATGAAAATCTATTATTTTAAACTCTTCTAAATTTATCATAAAACCTCACTCCTCTACTTATATTTTACCTCTCATAAATTATTTGTCAATAAACTGTTGACAAATACATCGGTTTGACATATTATAGTTTCAAGAAAATAAAATATCTGTCCACGGAGTTTTCACTCCACAAACCGATGAGGCGGAGATAAAAATATATAAGCACTCACAGAGAGCGGGCGATGGTGGGAGTCCCGCAGGAAGCTGTATATTAAATGGACCGCTGAGGGCGCCCTCAACAGGAGCAATCCTTATTAGAGAGCGACGGCAAGCACCGTTATATGCTTTGAATATGTTTGTATTCTAATGAGGCAGAGAGGGCAACCTTTCTGTAAATCAAGGTGGCACCACGAGTGTATACTCGTCCTTGACATTATAAGTCACGGGCGGGTTTTTTGTTTTACAAAAAGGAGGAATTATTATGAAAAACGCACCATTTCGATTTTATTTAACTGAAGAGAAGATGCCAAAACAGTGGTATAATCTTCGCGCCGACCTTAAAACAGAATCCGCACCACTTCTCCACCCGGGCACACTAAAACCGATAACAAAAGATGATTTAACCCCTATATTCTGCGAAGCACTTGCAGAACAGGAACTCAACACAACAGACAGATATATAGATATCCCACAGGGTATACTCGATTACTATAAGACATACAGACCAGCGCCCCTTTGCAGAGCTTACAACCTCGAGCGTTTTCTTGACACTCCAGCTAAAATCTACTTTAAATTCGAGGGCAACAACACGAGCGGAAGCCACAAGCTAAACTCAGCAGCGGCGCAAGTTTACTATGCAAAAGAGCAAGGAATAACCTCGCTTTGCACCGAAACAGGAGCTGGACAGTGGGGCACGGCACTCTCGATGGCGTGTGCTTATTTCGGCATAGACCTTGAAGTATTTATGGTTAAAGGCTCTGCTATGCAAAAGCCATATAGAAAAGCCGTTATGGAAACATACGGCGCATCGGTTATACCCTCACCATCGGATACCACAAAGGTCGGTCGAGAAATTCTTAAAAAATACCCCGACACCTCAGGCTCGCTCGGATGCGCAATTTCTGAGGCAATTGAGCGGAGCATGGAGGACGACAACTGCCGATATGCGCTCGGAAGCGTGCTAAATCAGGTGCTACTTCATCAGTCGGTTATCGGCACTGAGAGCCTTGCCGCTCTAAATGAAATAGGCGATTACCCTGATGTTATAGTCGGTTGTGCCGGCGGTGGTTCAAACCTCGGTGGACTTATCGCACCGTTTGTTCGCGATATTATCGACAACAAAAGAGATACCGATATAGTAGCAGTTGAGCCGTCATCTTGTCCGTCGCTCACACGTGGAAAATTCGCTTATGATTTCTGCGATACAGGCAGAGTTACACCGCTCGCTAAGATGTATACGCTTGGGTGCGAGTTTATCCCATCCCCGTCCCACGCAGGCGGACTTCGCTATCATGGTATGTCGCCCGTTATTTCACAGCTCTATAACGACGGTGTCATTCGCGCCATTTCAACCGTTCAGACAGAAGCTTTCAAAGCGGCTTCAGACTTTGCAAAGGTTGAGGGAATACTTCCAGCACCTGAGAGCTCACACGCCATCTACGGCGCAATAGTCGAGGCACTAAAATGCAAAGAGAGCGGCGAGAGCAAAACTATCCTCTTTGGACTTACAGGTACAGGTTATTTCGATATGGCGGCTTACAGCTCGTTTATGGACGGCAGTTTAAATGATAGAATCCCTACCGACGAGGAGCTTGCGGGGGGATTTGCAACATTGCCCTTATAGTGCCTACGGCATAGGGAATAGAGAATAGTTGGGATAAGGTTTTGCCCCCGCTTGATGCTTGAGAAGATAGAACACTAAGGGACGGTTTTTTCCTAATACCAGATATCGCAAATTGGGAGTAGGGGCGGAGGTCATATCCTCCACTTTCACTTAGAATAGCGATTAGTTTTTCAGGATTTTGGTGGGTGGATAATAAGCCACTACCTTGCAGATATGTCGTCGCCCCCGCCCGCAACGGCAAACCAAAGGTTTGCCC
>CAYJJJ010000120.1:0-1334 GCA_964370465.1 uncultured Oscillospiraceae bacterium | reverse complement strand
AAAAAGGATAGCAAAATTCGCTGATACCATATGTTTGATAAAACAACATATTCGGTACTCTAAAATTTTGCTATCCTTATATTTTGATAAAAATTATAGTTTACAAATTATTTTGACGAAAAAACTTATAGTTTACAAAGAAACAAGTCCGCCAACCCCAAATTTCTACTTCTCACCGTATAACTCTCGCTCAATCAAGGCAACACCCTGTTTCACATATTCAGTACATGGTTTGGCTTTTAATTTACCAGTGAGCCCCAAAAGGTCACGACAGATAGTAGAACCGTGTTCCGCCTCAAACTTATCCATAAGCTCTGCAACTTTTGCATAGGTTTCTTTTTTTGTGTACTTGTTTTTAGGGTCGCCACTGCTTATTTCAAAGCTTGCAATCATAGCCATAGCAGTTACAACACCGCAAACCTCACGCTTGCCGCCAACTCCGCCGCCAAACCCCTCTGTCAGCTTAACTGCTGTTTCAAAATCGAGATTTGTTTTGTCGAGAAAGGCGCAAAGTGTCGCCTGTGCACAGTTATGCCCCATTTTTTGTAGCTCTGCCGCCCTTGCCACTCTATCCATCATCTATCCCTCCACTTTTCTTTTGTCTAACTACCTTAAACCACTTTGAATTAATAACTGACAATTAAACTTGCCATTTCTTAATACTCACAAAGCAAAGACATTTAAACGCTTAAATTTGTTAAAACAATAATATCACTTAGCTTTAGTCACAATCATCTTTTTCAGCTAACTGTCTTTTATATTCCCTACCTGCAAGTATGAAAAACGCACTGCTCAGCCGATTTAAATATCTAATAAAACTTATATCCGCGCAAACTTCCACCGCTAAAGTTTCAACCTCACGCACCTTTGCACGAAGGCTGTTGAGCGAAGCTACAACAAAACCGTCCCTACCTGTGAACCTCTGCAAAACCTTTAGCCCAAAATTCTCAGTTGGGTGGTAGGATATCTCCCGCAGACTATCAAAATCAAGCGAGAGAATCGTTGTTTCCAGAAATGGTGTTTCCAAAAAATGACAGACGAGCATCTTGTTTATCTGTTCTGCGATTTTTTCAAGTTCAAGATGAAGCTCTGGCTGGTCTAAAACCATTGAAGAGAGCAGAATAACCTCGCTCTCAAGGGTATCTAGTTTCCCTCGAAACACTATGTCCGGGTCGCACTTTTGGGTAATAGTATCTTTGTTTTTCGATGTTTTTCTCTCATCAGAAATCATTTTAATCTCCATTCTGTGCACAGCACAAATAGTTTTGAATAATCTCCATACAGAATGGAGATTAATAGGCATCTGCCGTCTGTGACGGCAGGCCATAAGATAA
>CAYJJJ010000119.1:0-5292 GCA_964370465.1 uncultured Oscillospiraceae bacterium | reverse complement strand
CTCCATTCTGCACGGTAATTATTCAAAACTATTTGTGCTGTGCACAGAATGGAGATTAATATGAAATTATCAAAAAGATGGCTATCTGATTATATAAAGATTGACACAACCCCAGAGGAATTCTCTGAGAAAATGACGATGAGCGGAAGCAAGGTTGAGTTTTTCGAGTTTGAAGGCAATGAAATAAAAAACGTTGTCACTGGAAAAATTTTAGAGATTGCAAAACACCAAAATGCCGACACTCTATCGGTTTGCAAGGTAGATGTTTCAAAGGAAACAATTCAAATTGTCACAGGTGCTACTAACATTTCAGTTGGCGATATCGTCC
Organism: uncultured Oscillospiraceae bacterium; assembly: GCA_964370465.1. Taxonomy (GTDB): domain Bacteria; phylum Bacillota; class Clostridia; order Oscillospirales; family Ruminococcaceae; genus CAYJGN01. Next base: position 4,964 of record CAYJJJ010000119.1, on the reverse strand, counting down.
CTGTTGCACTTGATGGCGCAATAATAGGCGGCGGCAAAGAGATAAAGAGCGGTGAGCTTCGTGGCGAGAAGAGCTGTGGTATGCTCTGCTCGGTAACCGAGCTCTCTCTATCCCCTACCGATTTCCCTCCAAACGACGGCGAGGGGATTATGATTTTAGATAGCGATACACCGATTGGCATTGATATCAAAGAGGCAATCGGCTTTAACGACTGTGTTTTCGACTTTGAAATAACCCCAAACCGCCCCGACTGTCTTTCTGTTTTAGGACTCGCACGTGAGAGCGCTGTTACCTACAGGCTACCCTACAATGAGCCTTCGATTGAAACACCAGAGGGTACGGGCGATATAAACGATATGCTGAAAGTTTCGGTTTTAAATACCGAGAAGTGCAGACGATATGTTGCTCGCGCGGTGAGCGACGTCACCGTTGCACCATCACCACTATGGCTACGTGAGCGGCTTCGTGCAAGCGGTGTTCGCCCTATAAACAACATCGTTGATATAACAAACTACGTTATGCTTCTATATGGACAGCCGATGCACGCTTTTGATTTAAGGTATGTTAACGGCAGTGAGATTATCGTTCGTGATTCAAAAGATGGCGAAGAGATTGAAACGCTCGATGGAGTTGTGAGGGCACTCGACCCATCAGTACTTGCAATTTGCGATAGCAAAGGGCCTGTTGCTATAGCGGGCGTTATGGGCGGTGAGCTATCGGGAGTTATGGAAGACTCAACTACTATCATTTTTGAGTCGGCAAATTTTGACGGTCCTTCTGTTAGAAGAGCATCTAAAACAGTTGGTATACGCACCGAGAGCAGTTCAAGATTTGAAAAGGGACTCGACCCACACCTTTGCAAAAAAGCGGCAGACCACGCTGTAGCTCTTGTTTTAGAGCTTGGTTGCGGCAAGGCGGTTGGCGGTATTATCGATGTTTACGATAATCTCCCGACAATGCCTACTATCGAGTTTGATCACAACTATATAAATCGTTTCCTTGGAACCGAGCTTTCAAGAGAATATATGATAGATATCCTAAAGGCGCTTGATTTTGAGATTTTGGATGATGCTGTTATCCCTCCAACAATCAGAACAGACGCCCTGAGCAAATACGATATTGCCGAGGAAATAGCGAGATTTTATGGATATGATAAAATACCTTCGGGTGATATTTCATCTATCGTGCGTGGCGGATTATCAGATAGGCAGAAGTTTGAGCGAAATCTCGAAGAGCTTCTTCTCGGCGAAGGTTTCTATGAGATTGTCACCTTCTCGTTTATCAGCCCTAAAATATACGACAAACTTCTAATATCTGAAAATAGCCCTATCCGCGACAGCGTTGTGATTACAAATCCGCTCGGTGAGGACACCTCTATTATGAGGAGCACTACTGTCGGATCGATGATTGGCACTATTGCGAAAAATCAGTCCTACCGAAATAAAGAAGCATTTTTCTATGAGATTGGTCATGAGTATATCAAAAAAGGCGATGGCGAACTCCCCGATGAAAACCCTATGCTAACTATCGGCGGATACTCTAAAGAGAGCGACTTTTTCTACTACAAGGGTGTTGCAGAGAGTATTTTCCAGCTACTGCGTATCGAAAACGTCAAATTTGTTTCCGACGACACAATTTCTTATCTCCACCCTGCACGTGCCGCAACTATTTTACTTGGAAACGAGATTATAGGCGAGATAGGTGAAGTTCACCCGACTGTTGGCGTTAATTTTGATTTAACTGCGCCTTGCTACGTTTTAAAGTTGTCACTCGATGCACTTTATAGCGCTCATAACAGCAAAATAGTTTACGCTCCTGTTCCGAGATTCCCATCAACTACAAGGGATATTGCACTGGTAGCTGACGATGCTGTTACAAATGGCGAGATAATAGAAGTTATCAAAAATGCGGCAGGAGAGCTTTGTCGTGATGTCAGCCTATTTGATGTATTCCGCGGTGGAAGTCTTGGCGAGGGCAAGAAAAGCCTTGCATACTCACTTGTAATAAGAGATGATAATAAAACTATCACCGATGATATTTCTGATAAGATTATTTCAGATGTTTTATCTGCTCTCAAAGATATAGGCGTTACACTTCGCTCATAAATTTGTTAAAAATATATTAAATTATTTTGAAGTGCATAATATGTATTGATAAACATTCCGATTTAGTGTATTATAATAAGTAGATTTAAAAAGATTTTTTGGAGGTGTTTATATGAATGAAAATACAATGATGTTTTCTATTGCCGATAATGAGAAGGACGAGATGAAGCTTATTCTCAAGAAAATTCATATGGCGCTGACTGAGAAAGGCTACAACCCTATTAATCAGATTGTCGGGTATATTCTATCTGAGGACCCGACTTATATCACAACCCATAACAACGCAAGAAGCCTTATAACAAAAATAGATAGAGACGAGCTTTTGCAGGCACTTGTTGCCGAATATTTACAAAATTAGACGGAGGATTTAAATGGCTGAGACCGAAATAATACTGACTTATAAGGGTAAACCCCTTATGCGCAGTGATAACGAGATTTACTATGGAAGCAGTGAGGATAAGTTCATTTTAGCGCTTAATGTTTTAGATGAAACAGCAAACGGAGATATTTCTGTTGCGAATAGAGTTAAGGTAACGCTTATTTCAAACGACACAACAATTCCCTTTGACAAGCGCATTATCCGCTCAAGTGAGAAAACAGGACTTTATAACGCACTTGAAATTGGTTCAATTTGGCTTGAGAAAGCAAACGCAGCGTTTTAATAGTAGCAAGAGAATAGAGAATAGTTTATTCAAGAAGAGAGCTTTTATGCTCTCTTTTTTTTTCTCTTTTTTGTTTTATATGCTAAATTCATTGATGTTAGCTATATTTTTTGGCATATAAATAATGCCGCATATATAAAAAACTCACGCCTTAAACCGCGCCTTTTTATCGGCAAGAGCAAAGCCCTTGCCCTATGCAATTTCAAAAACTTTCAAAATTTTGGAAGCTGGTAATATAATCTGCCATAAAAACTTGAATTTTATATCACAAAAAAGGCACGGTATAAACCGTGCCTTTTGCCGGGCGGATATAGAATCCGCCCCTACAATTTTAATTTTTACTTTTTAGCTTTTGCTTAGTTACTCGGAGCATTCTTTTTTCTTATGATAAAGAATACAACTGCGCCGGCAACTGCAAGGCCTACAACAACAAGGACTATTGGCAACATGCTGCCGCCCTCATCTTCTGGCTCTGCAGGGATAAAGTTTCCGCTACTTGTTGGAGCGCTACTGTCGCTTATTTCGATAGTTGCAGTGTAGCTCTCGTCCTCGTAGTTTACGGTAACTGTATGCTCACCGACTGATAGAGTTTTGATAAACTCTTCGCTTATTATAAGGTTTCCGCCCTCTATCGTGTAGTCGTTTTCTGTGAGTGTCTGACTACCAACGGTTACAGATGTTATCTCGCTATCAGTTTCTGGTAGAGCTACCGAAACATCAGTTGCATTATCAGCAGCTGTGCCACTCGATGAAGATGAGCTATCGTCTCCGCTATCTCCCTCATCGCCTGTTCCATCGCTGTCAGTGCCGTCTGTTTCGTCGTCTTCGTCACCCTCATTACCTGTGCCTTGTGAGCTGCTATCATCGTCATCATCAGTATTATCTGTTGTTGCAACTCTGAATGTAGCTCTAATTGAGTGGCTTGCATCAATTGCTGCAAAGGTATAGCTTGAAACGTTTAGCACAAGGCTTTCATCGATTATAACGCTCTCAATCTCATAACCCGCATTTGGAGTTATTGTGAAGGTTGGGGTAGCGCCTTTTAGCACTGAAATACTACCCGCTGGGCTGATAGTTCCGCCCTCGCCTGCTGATGCAGTTATTGTGAACTGGTTTACAGGTGGAGGAGTTACTGCGCTATTTTCCCATAGGACAACCGAGCCTGATAACCCTTCATAATAAAAATCTGGTGGTCCATTTATACCTATTGTTTTCATTATAGCATATCTATAGGAAACACCCTGCTCAATAATTGTTTCATCCGAGCTCTCCCAAAACACGTCTACTGGAGCAGGTGATATGCCACTTAAATCATAAACTATATCACCTAATGTTTTTCCAGCTTCGCTCACTTTTGTAAATGTTGGTGTACCGGTAATTTTCGCTTTATTTATAACATACCGAACAACTGCACTTGCTTTTTCATATCTGCTATCATCTGGAGTAAATACAATACTCGAAATGCCAGCCCCTGCAAAATTTGGGTAACCACCAATGCCTACGTGATAGCTGCCGGTAACATCTGTGCCGTCTGCCGTTTTAGCAGTTACCTCTAAATCGGTATCCCAGTCAAATGTATCACCATAGGTTATATCAACATCTTTGACCGTTACAAATATAGGTGTTTTATCGGTTATTGTAAATTTAACATTACTGGGAACTGCCCTGTAGTTTGAATTACTTGGAGTAAATATATAGTCTATCAACGTTGTTGTTCCAACAGCACCTGTAAATGTATAGTCGGTAATAGGAGAGCCAGCGTGCGAGAAAGATAATGTACCGCTCTCAGTTGCTTTGTCAACTCCTATGAATGTAGTGTCGAAAGTTACTGTACTTAATTGTGTACCTTCAGTTACATATATTGAAGTTGGTAATCTAAACACTGGGTCAGCCGCAATAATCATCTGATTTTCATAGGTCAAGTTGCTATTTATTAGATAATAGTTATCAGTTAGCGCGGTTTTAGCAAGTTTAATGCTACCTGTTACTGTTTTATCAGAGCCGACATCAGCGCTATCATATTTGAAATCCACTCTTGTATAGTGGCTAAGGTCAATACTTTCGCCAGATACTAAACCGCTAAATGTGACAATATTAGGATTCGAAGTGATATTTGCATCGGTTGTACCATCAAAGTACTTGCTGAATATAACCCCTGCTGTCTCTGTGGCAGTCAACCCTTTCTTCTCGATAGTCG
>CAYJJJ010000118.1:0-5312 GCA_964370465.1 uncultured Oscillospiraceae bacterium | reverse complement strand
AGCGGCCGTTTGCTATCTTTGGATATATTTTCATAGCAAGCTTTTCGGTCGCTTTGTTGTGCTATAATTTTGGACACTCACCTTTCATTATGCTAATAGCGATACTGCCGATTTCAGTGTATATAGCGCTTAAAAATCGAAAACTGCTCATTCTGCCACTCGCCGCATTCGCATTTATTCTATATAGCTTTTCATCAATTGAAAACTATCACGATATATCTTATGAGAGCGGTAAAACAGTAGAGGTTTCGGGTGTGGTTTCTCTGCGTGAGATAAGCTATACAAATATCGGCTACGACTACACTATTGAGATAGATAAAATTGACGGTATGCCAATTTCAAACAACCTCTATGCAACATTTGAACTGGCAAATTTTGAAGCAGATACCTACGATGAAGTTGTTTTTGTAGGGGAGATTATATCCTCGGATATAGGGTATGCCTATCAAAATGACTTATACAGACTTGCAAACGGACTTGCGGTTTCAGCACAGTTTCAAAGCGGTGAGATTATAACTAAAGCAAGCGGTATATTAACTGCAAACCTATCATTTAAAGAGAAGCTAAAAAATGAATTTATCAAATATTTTGAAGAGGGTGGCGCAATTTCCTATGCGGTATTGACAGGGGATAAAGCCCTTATCGACACTGAAAATTATTACAACTACCTCGGAAGCGGTGTTTTGCATATATTTGCAGTTTCGGGGCTTCATATCGGAATAGTTGCCGCTATTTTTCTGTTTTTGTTTAAATACCTAATATTAAACTACCGCCTGCGATATATACTCGCAATTATCGCCACAACGCTATTCTATCTGATATTCTGCTTTGGCAGTATTTCAGCGACAAGGGCGCTTATAATGGCGGTGCTAATATTTATAGCGCAGATATTTTCATATAAACCCGATATAGAAAACAGCCTTGGCGTAGCGGCGGTGATAATCCTTATCCTAAATCCGCGGTCGGCGGTTGACCTCTCGTTTTTGCTGTCATACTTCTCGGTTCAGGGCATAATAAAAGTTTATCCTGTGCTACAAAGCTATCTGAAAAAAGAAAATATAGTTTTAAACAGTGTTTTAGTAACGCTATCGGTAACATTTGCAACGATTATTCCACTCGCACTTATAAACGGACGTGTCTACCCGGCGGCAATAATAGCAAATCTTCTGATAATTCCGATGCTTGCAGTTTTGCTATCAGCGCTTTTAATATCGTCACTGCTTATATCTTTATCAGTTGGTATTCCCGATTTTATCCTGCTTTTGGTGAAAGCTATTACCGATATAATAAACTATATAACAGAATTTTTAGGAGCATTTAGAAATGGAGCGCTATATTCTGATATCTACCTTATTGCCTTTGTCATAATAGCGATAGCACTCTATAAACTGCTCTATAAAAAAGAGAGTAAATTCATATTTGCAAATAGCATTGGTGTGCTTGTTTTAGTGACAGCTATAATTTCTGCCATTTTCCCGACAGGGGTTACAACTGGTGTATATCTCTATCGCAACCACACAGATTATGCAGTAGTCAGTGTGCAAGATAGAGCGGTTTCTGCCTATATTATCGGGAACTACCTCTCAACCGAGCGGACAGTTGCAAGAATAATCGATGAAAACGGCTATACCGATATCACCCTTTATCTAAAAGAGGGCAAAGAGAGCAGATACCTTGAGAGCGCCTATAATATAGATGTTGTTTATATAGAAGAAGATTTTGTAGCGTTTAGCTCTCAAAACGAGAGCATTATTATCTCATATGGTGGCAAGCCGAATTTCAGTGAGTACTATTTAGCGGTAAACAACAGCGATATAAGAGCAGAAATTATTTTCGATAGCGAGCCTGCGCAAAACCCAGACACGATTTCAATAACAGACAGCAAAGACTTATACCTGATTTTGTTTGATGAAAAGTATCCACGGAGGATTTATGACTTTAAAGAGTAACATAACTAAAATTTTAGAGAAAGACAGCCTATCGCTTCTCTACCTATACGGTGAGGAGAAAGGGCTTGTTTCCGATGCCCTGTCGCAGATGATAAAAGAGATAGAAAAGACGGATTTTGAGATAACCTATCTCGACGATGAGAATTTTTCCGCAGACTATATCTATGAAATAATGACTACTGTTTCCTTTTTAAACACAAAAAACGCGATCATAGCGGTAGATATCGACCACAGCAAAATCGATGAGGGACTCTCAAAGCTAAAAGAGCTATTCGCAGAAGAGGGAGCAGAGGGTATGCTTATTTTTGCCGCAAAAACGGTGAACTACCCCGGCAATCGCTCTGTCCACAAAGCGCTGTTAGCAGAAGCGAAAAAGAGCGGAGAGGTGCATAATTTTAAAACCCTATCGCCACAGGAAACGGCGGTTTTGCTGTATGAATTTGCAAAAGAGAGCGGATTTTCTATTTCAAAATCCGTTTGTGCAAAGCTCTATGACTATACAAAAGGGGACTTTAAAAATGCAAAAAATGAGCTTCTAAAGCTTGTCTACTATAAAAATGGCGCCGAGATAACCGATAAGGACATTGAGCTTGTCGCAGTGGCGGATAGAACAGCATCGGTCTTTGATATCGGGCGGAATCTCGTGCGTGGCAATATTAGTTTAGCGCTATCAAAGCTCGATACCCTCCTATTTAAAAAGGAAGATGAGATATTCATTTTAGGCGCTCTCTCAACGGTTTTTATAGATATTTTCAGGGTGCACAGTATTGGCAATAAACAAAAAATTCTGCAAAATTTTGATTACAAAGGCAAAGAATTTAGAATAGATAACGCAATGTATGATGCTAAAAGGATATCGAAAAAAGGTATCTTAAAGATAATTGAGTTGCTGTCCGAGTGCGATATATCGCTCAAGCGGACATCGGTCGATAAGCGGTTACTACTAGAAGATGCGGTACTAAAAATCCACTATATAATAGAGGGAAAATATGCTTAAAATTAAAGAGGCTATAATAGTTGAGGGGCGATATGATAAAAATAAGCTCTCGCAGATAGTTGACACGATTATAATCGAAACAAAAGGGTTTGGCATCTTCAAAGATAAAGAGATGCAGAAATTTATTAAAATGCTCGCATTAGAGCGTGGAATAATTATCCTTACCGATAGCGATAGTTCTGGGGTTAAAATAAGAAATTTTATCCGCTCTATTGCAGCGGACGGAGAGATTAAAAACGTATATATCCCGAGGGTTTTGGGCAAGGAAAAAAGAAAAAGTACCCACTCAAAAGAAGGGTTTCTCGGCGTTGAGGGGATAGATAGCGAGCTTTTGGCAGAGAGACTCTGCGAGGTATCAAGTAAGAGCGATATAGGCGATGAGCTTACGAAAATGCAGATGTATGAAGATGGTTTTTTTGGTCGGGCGGACAGCAAAAAAAGAAGAGAAGAGCTCCTTTTGCACTTCTCTCTTCCAAAAAATATCCCTGTCAACTTAATCCCAAAGGCGGTCGAGGTTGCGGGTGGTATTTCGGGGTATAGAGAATATATCAAAAAAAGAAAAGAGGGATTTGATGAGTAGTTTAAAACTGCAAAATGGTGAATATTTTTTAGCGGTAGGCACGCTTATAGCCGATGTTTCGGGATTTATGCCAAAGGGGTCGGTTAAGAGCGATAAAAACCCAGGGGGCAGAGTTTTGGTGTCCTGCGGTGGGGCGGCGAGAAACGTTTCGGAAAACTTAGCGAGATTGCAAATCCCTGTTAAAATAATATCGGCTGTCGGTGGTGATATGCTTGGCAGTATGCTTTTATCGGAAACTGCAAAATCAGGGGTGGACACAAGCCATATAAAGGTTGTGGCAGGCGAGAGCAGTGCTGTTTATATGTGTGTTTTTGAGGAGAGCGGTGAGCTATCAACTGGCATTACCGACCTCTCTATTGCAAAATATAAATCTACCGACTATTTTAATGAAAAGAGAGATGTTATAGCTGGTGCGAAGGCGATTATCATAACCGAGCCCGGCGAGGGGATACACGAATTTTTGCGTGAAAATTACCCCGATATTCCAATTCTCGGCGATGTGACTACCGTTGCGCTAAAAGATTTAACCCTTCAAAATATCGATAGATACCACACGCTAAAAGCAAACGAGATGGAAACCGAGGCGATAACAGGGATTTCGGTTATCGATGAGCAGTCGCTTCGGGAGGCGGCTATGAAAATTTATAATATGGGCGTTAAAAACGTTATAATAACCCTCGGTGAAAAGGGCGCTCTTTTCTATAACGGTGAGGAGTTTATCCGAAGAAAAAGCGATAAAAAGATTAGCGTTGCAAGCGTGAATGGTGCGGGCGATGCCTTTTTTGCGGGGTATATCTATGCATTGTCACAAGGGTATGATACCGACTATGCTATGAGGTTTGCTATGGCGGCGGCAGAGATAACCCTTGGAAGCGAGAAGACAATTGTACCTGAAATATCAAAAGAGCTAATAGAGGAGGGAATGTGATGTTTAAATGGTTTCAAAATTTTAATATTCAAAAGCTCGATAATCTTTTATCGGCAGTTATCGGCGGTGTTATCGGTATTTTTATTATCCACAGTATATGGACTGCGCTTGAATACATAATAAGCCCCGAAACAAACTATCTAACCTCGTTTCCGTGGTATTCATCTATAATAGTCTATGGAATATTTGCATTGGCGGTCTGCGTTTTGGCAAGTTTAGCAAAGGTTATAGTGAAGATTATAATAAGAAGAAATAATAGCGAAATTAAAAGATAAAACGGTATAATTTATTTGCAATTAAGTTTTCCGTTTGATATAATAAAAGAACAAGCAAAATAAAAAACGAGCAAAATAAAAATAAAGGAGAAGAATATGAAAAACAAAAAAAGAATATTATCCCTAATGATTGCATTTGCATTTATCATAGCGCTTATTCCAAACCTCGGCATTAAAACAAATGCGGCGCAAATTTCAGGTGACGGCTATACCTTCGATACCGAAACCGGCGTTTTCACCGCGACTACATCTGCCGGAACAACCGCTTGGAAGAGCGATAGCCTTGGTGTTTCGGCGGGTGATATTAAAAAGGTGGTTATAGGCTCTGATGTTACAGCGATAGATAATGAAGCATTTCTAGGTTGTACCTCGCTCACCTCTATCGATTTCTCGGGAGCTACCGCTCTTGATACTATAAACGGCGATGCATTTTATGAGTGCACGGCGCTCACCTCCATAGATTTCTCAGGAGCTACCGCTCTTCAGTCTATAGGCGTAGGTGCATTTATTGGTTGCACCTCGCTCACATCTGTGAATTTCGGCTCGCTTGCAAATCTATCTTCTATAGGTGAATTTGCATTTA
>CAYJJJ010000117.1:0-5493 GCA_964370465.1 uncultured Oscillospiraceae bacterium | reverse complement strand
TCTTTCTTTTTCATAGCGTAGAGGTAGGCGGGTTTTGTGCCGTCGATATATATCTCGTAGTTGTAAAACTCTTTTTGCCGCATAAATGGGCTGCTGCCCTCTTTAATTCTGTATATATGCGCTCGTTCTATATTGCGGTAGTCAAATGACAAAAATCTTCCCGACACCACAGTTACCTCGCTGCTATCAATAGATAACCTCGACTTTACAAAAAGCAGTATGCGTTGTGCTAAAAAATAGACCGAGAAAATAGCGGAAATAAAAAGGATATTCTCAATTTGAAATAGCGCCAGTGAGAAAAAAGAAATTATAATATAGCAAAGCAGGATAACTCCCATAAGGATTAGCGGAGCTCGCAAGTAGAGGTATATTCCCCAAAGTGACGGGCGAATACCTGTTTTTTGCGGTGGCGTTGAGTCGATTTTTAACAGTCGTTTTCTTGTTGTGCGGATGTTGTATCCATCCCCCCACACAGAGAACAGTGCTCCGAAAAATCCGCATTTTCCGCTCTTGCATGCTATTGCACTCTCAGATGTTGTCACTCGGTTTTTAAAGATAAATCCATACTTGAAATTTAGTATTTCGCTGTCTTTATTCTCTTTGAAACTATAGAGTGTCGATAGAAATGAAATAAGCGATATAAGGTACCCGAGGGCTACTATCGAGAGTATAGCAGCTACAAAAGGCGGAACAAACACCGCTACAAGACTTGATACAACAGAAACTCCATCGGTGAAATATACACTGTAATCGGTGCCGACTATATCAGACACTATTGAAACCAATGAATATGCAAGAAAAATTCCAGTAAGTGGGTTTGTTTCTATAATGCTATATTTTAATAGGTCAATGATTTCGCTTTTGTAAATCTCACCTGCGGGTTTTTTTATCCCCATCTTCATTATTTCGCTGTCGTTTACGATAATGCAGAGAAACGGTCTGCCTCGTGGCGGTGTGTTTATATAGAGCTTTAGTTTGCGCGATTTAAACAGCGAAGAAATTGGGTTTTTTGTAACTTCAATTAGCTCTATCTTTGATAAGCTCACTTCTCTTTTTGAACGGATAAAAACTCCGCTCTCTATCGTTAAAAGGTCGCTTGTTATCGTTATATCTAAGAGTTTGTACTTGAAATATGCATATAAAAATACGGAGGATAGCAAAAGCGCATCTATCCATATCTGTCTTAAATACTCAATAAATGAATACTGGAAAATAAGAGAAATTATAATTCGCACTGTTGGTATGGCAAGTATCCAGATGTTGCTTGGAAGATTATAGTAGCTCGTTAAAAAGTGAGGTTTTATTTTCATCTTCCGCTCCTTTTGCGATAGCTGTTATACTCTCTGCCGATTTTTCATCTACCGAATAGATTATAAATATACCGCTTTGAAAAAACAAAATAACCGAAACAACCGAGAATAATCTCGATATCGGTGTTTTTATTGTTATATTTGAGCTGTGCGCAGAAAGGTCGATTATATTTTTGTTTTTAAACATAACCCCAGATTGGACGACCATTATATTGTTATCAATTTTTATCTCGTATCGTTTGAAGTTTAAGTATATATAAACTGAAAGTGAAACCGAAATAACCCCTGCAACTGCAAGGATTAAAAGAGCGTATTTGTGTAATAGAACAGCCGCCAAAATTGACGGGATTAAAATAATCGCAAAAAACTCGATACTGCTCGAAATTATAGACAATTTTGTCTTTTTAATTTTCATCGGTCACCTCTGTGTGGATTTTGGGGTAGGTTTTAGGGTTTTAGTTTATTTGGGATAGGGGTTGGTTGAATGCTTTTTTGGTTTTTATGGGTAAAGTGGTGAAAATTTGCTTTGTGAAATTTGGTAGGGGATGGGGTAGCGCCCCGCCCGCGGCAAAACGCTTTTGCGTTTTGCGCGGCGCGCCAGGCGACAAAGTCGCCGCCGCGGGCGGGGCGCCACCCACAAACATACCCTTATAATCACAAAACAAAAACAGTTTACCACAAAAGTTTTGCGAAAAAAATAAAATTAGATATAAACCTTACAGAGTTTCATCAATAGGTTTAAGAGCGCTTAAATCAAAAGGAGTGTTTTGGTAGACGAAATAGTTAAGCCAGTTTGAAAAAAGCAGATGGCTGTGCGCCCTCCAAAGGTTTTGAACGCCTTTTTCGGGGTCATCATCGATATAGTAGTTTTTGGGAATGTCTATCGGCGTGTTGTTTGCAATATCACGCTTATACTCATTATCCAGAGTATACGAGTCGTACTCACTATGCCCCGTTACAAAAATTCGTCTGCCATCACGGTTTGATACGATATAGGCACCTGCTTCGTCACTGTCTGATAGCAATAGCAACCGCTCACAACTCTCAACTTCAGAGCTTTTTATTTCTGTATGCCTTGAATGAGGAGCTAAAAACTTCATATCAAACCCTCGGAGTAGTGGGTGGCCTGGCATTTTATTGTTATGGGTGAAAACCCCAAAGCATTTTTTTGGGAGAGGGTACTTGCCTATATTATAATGATGATAAAGCCCAGCTTGAGCACCCCAGCAGATATGAAAGGTAGAATAGACATTGCTACGGCTCCATTCCATAATCCTCGAGAGCTCATCCCAGTAGTTGACCTCTTCAAATTCCATATTCTCGACAGGTGCCCCTGTGATAATCATCCCATCAAAACGTCGGTGCGATATTTCATCAAAAGTTTTATAGAAGGTGGTGAGATGCTCTTCACTTGTATTTTTGCTCTTGTGTGACGTCATCTTAACAAGCTCGATGTTCACCTGTATCGGCGAATTTGAAAGAACACGAAGCAGCTGAATTTCCGTTTCGATTTTTTTGGGCATCAGATTTACAATAGCGATTTCAAGAGGACGAATATCCTGCATTGAAGCGCGATTTTCAGCCATTACAAATATGTTTTCCCTCAAAAGAGCATCATATGCAGGGAGGGTTCTTTTTATATTAATCGGCATAATATCACCTCATTTATTTAGTATATAATTTTATCATATTTTATAGCTATTTACAACTGGAATAGCACCTTCGACATTCTTTTGCAAATTCAGATATATGAGTAAGTAGGTAAATTTTCCAACTGTATAAAGTTTTGTCAACTAATTGTATAACAAAAGGGGCATATCACGAATAGTTTTCAATTCTTTCAACAAAGAAAATGTTGAAAACTTTGAAAGTATTAGCTCGTACCGATACTTTGACATATACTGCGTTGTTGAAAACTGAAAATTATACAATTTTCGACATTAAAAATCGGATATTTGTATTTCACTATCTACAAAAATATTACACAAAATTATTTTGCAAATTTCTATATAAATATATTTAACAGTTTTTTCAATAGGCAATTTCTACAAATAGAAATAAAAGTTATACAATTTTTTTTAATTCGCAAATTTTCTCGTCTGAATTGCAGTAAGAAAACCGATTGATTTTTGAAAATTAATTAATTCTTTAATCTCTATTGACAATTTGTATTATTTGTATTACTATTAATAATACAAAGGGGTGATTATATATGATTTTAAAGCTTGACATGAACAGCGATATACCTATTTATCAACAACTTAGAAACCAGATAATTCTCGGAATAGGCAGGGGAGATATAAAGGTGGGGCAACGTCTGCCGACGGTGCGCGCATTAGCATCTGAAATTGGCATTAACACAATGACAGTAAACAAGACCTACGCGATACTAAAAAGCGAGGGTTTTATAGAGATTGATAGAAGGCATGGGGCGAAAGTTGCCGAAGTTGCAAGGGGAGAAAGTGAAAGCGCTGAAGTCATATTGAAGAGAAGCGAAGTTTCAGGGCATAAAGGTGCGATTATTGATAATGAAGGGTCATCATGCTCTGCTAATAATTATAAGCAAGAATCTGTTTTGAACAGTTCTGTAAACAAAAAAGAGAGTTTTGGTGAGGCAACGAAGACCAAGAGGGTTTTAAGCCATCTTTTGTCAAGTGGTAAAGGAAAAGAGAGTTTCGATAACGATTTTGCCTACAAAGATGGTAGTGCTCATAGTAAAGCGGCAGAGCTTGACAACCGCTCTACTGAGAATATTCTGCTTCTTTTCACCGAGGCGGCGCTCAAAGGGGTAGGTAAAGAGGAGCTTCTCGCACTCTGTAAAAACTTAATAGGTGGTATCAATATCAAAGCGGAGGTGTAAGATATGTTCTTTTTATTCTTTCCAGTGGGTATAATTACTTCATTGATATTACATTTTGTATATAAAACTGAGATAGTATCCAACGGCAGAGTTTTTGGTGTTTTGATGCCCAAAAATGCCTTGGAGGACAGCGAGATAAATGAGCTGTTAACGGTCTATAAAAAAAGGATATCGCTAGTTTACAAAATATTTTTCCTCTTTCTTATGGCAACTTATTTTGCAAGCGACTATATTTCAATTTCTATGACCCTATTTTTTATCTACATATTCGGCATGATTTTTGTTTACAGTTATATTTTCAGCCGATTTTCCAAAAGGGTAGAGAAGATAAAAGTGGAAAAAGGTTATTTTGTAGAGAGTGATAAATTTATCGCTATCGACACAGAAGTCGCAAGGCTAAAAAACACCTTTCCACTCGGCAAAATTTATTTTTTACCGCCGATTATAGTATATACCGCCTGTTTTCTGCTCTTTGGGGCAGATGATATTATAACCAATATAATACCTATAAGCATGACCGCTCTTTCTGTAGTTGCGTCAGCTGCTATCTATTTTGTATCGTGCAGTGTGCGTGGGGAAACCCTGTCACCTGAGAGTGAGATAAATATAGCTATAAGTCGTGCGAAACTGCGTGGAGGCAGTAAGATTGCTTTTTTCTACTGCTACTCGGCTATAATTTTTCTCCCGCTCTACTTTTTAGAAGATATTTCGCTGGTTTTGGGAAATCTCGGTTTTGTCATTTTAATGATAGCGTACACTGCGGCGAATACACTCTACACTATCACAGAGATTAACAAAAGTCGAGGGTTGCAAGAAAAACTTCTCAGCGGGCGCGATGACAATATAATTGCTGATGACAGCGAATACTATAAGTTCGGGTTTTACTGCAACAAGAATGATAGAAAGGTCTTTGTGACAAAACCGATAGGATATGGCTCGACTATTAATATCGCAACGATACCCGGCAAAATTTTTCTTATAGTCACTGCCGCAATTTTTGTGTTTGTTTTTGTGCAGATAGTTCATGTCTATGGTTACGATTTCGGAAGTATCACGATAACCGATAATAACGAGAGTTTTGCTGTAAATTCCCCGGGTTATGCAACCGAGATAAATTATGCCGATATAGCAGAAGTTGAGCTTGTAGGTGAGGTGAACACTACAGGCAAGATACACGGTGCCGCAACAAGTAGCATGAGAGTTGGGAGTTTTAGGGTTTCCGATATCGGCGAGTGTCGAGTTTATCTTATGAGTAGTTCAGAGAGCGCTGTTAAAATTGAGATGCTGGATGGTGAAATTGTCTTTATAAGTGGCGAGAGTGAC
>CAYJJJ010000116.1:2726-5500 GCA_964370465.1 uncultured Oscillospiraceae bacterium | reverse complement strand
AAAATGATATTAAAATGATATCACAAAGATATTTAAGGAGGTTTTATATATGGAAGAGAAAATTTTAAAGGCGAAAAATGGGTTATCGGTTTTGATACTGGTCATATTATCATACATATTGGCGATTTTGGGGATAATATTCAGCGCAATAAGCCTTGAAGGCGGCGGTGGTGTGCTTGCGACTGTATCGATGGTTATAAGCATTGCGTATGTTTCATTTGGATGGATTTGGTTCTTGGGACTAAAACTTCTCCAACCTCAAGAGGCGGTAGTTCTAACTCTTTTTGGAAAATATATAGGAACACTTAAAGGTGAGGGTTTTTATTATGTGAACCCATTCTGCTCAGCTCAAAATCCAGCGGCAAAGACAAAACTTCGCCAGAGCGGAGATGTTGTGACGACTGAAAGCCGTGCATCTATTGCGACAGGGTCACAGTCATCTGCATCGGTTGATTTGGGTCTTACAAACAAAAAAATATCGCTAAAAGCTATGACCCTCAGCAACAACCGCCAGAAGATTAACGACTATCTCGGAAACCCTGTTGAAATTTCTATTGCTGTTATCTGGAGGGTAACTGATACCGCAAAAGCCGTTTTCAATGTGGATAACTACAAGGAATTTTTATCAATTCAGTGCGATAGCTCGCTTCGCAATATTGTAAGGCTTTATCCTTATGATATCTCTCAAAATGTTGATACAACAGGGGACGGCACTCCTGATGAAGGCTCACTTCGCGGTTCGAGCGAGGTGGTTGCCGATAGGATTAAGGAAGAGATTCAAAGCAAAGTTAAAGATGCTGGAATTGAGATAGTTGAAACAAAAATCACCTACCTTGCATATGCTTCAGAAATTGCGGCGGCTATGCTTCAAAGACAACAGGCGGCAGCACTAATTGACGCGAAAAAGCTAATTGTAGACGGTGCTGTGGGTATGGTTGAGATGGCGCTTACAAAGCTTGATGAGAGCGGAAAAGTGGATCTCGATGAAGAGAGAAAAGCAGCTATGGTTTCGAATTTACTGGTTGTTCTCTGTGGAAACAAGGATATACAGCCGATAGTAAATTCGGGAACGCTTTACTAATATGGAGAGCAAAAAACAGCTACCGCTCAGGCTTAGTAAAAAACTGTATGAAGCAATAGCCGGTTGGGCGGAGGACGATTTTCGCTCGGTTAATGGGCAGATTGAGTATCTGCTTACTGAATGTGTTAAACAGCGAAAAAAGAACGGAAAACCGGTGCCGCATAAATTAAATGATGATATTGAAATTGATATTGAGTAGCAAAAGTCCCCCTTATTTGAGGGGGATTTTTCTTTGCTATTTTTCTTTTGGGCTTAGGTGTTTGTATTGTGCTGTCTGTTTCTGAGTTTTGCTGTCTGTATCCCTGTTCTGACATCTGCTATCTGAGTTCTGATATCTGTTATCTGACATCTGATAGCCCCGCCCGCACCAAAACGCATTAATGCGTTTTGTAGCCACTTGGTGGCTACTTGCCGCTTTTTAAAGCGGCGGTGCGGGCGGGGTGAGCAGCATAAAAGATGACTTTTGTATGGGTGAGATAAAGAGAAAATTTTTGTAGAATAAAAGAAATTTCTCTGCTTAAACAGTCGATAAACACACGATACTCTATAAAAGAAATCTTTAAACACGCATAAAAATGCGTTGACAATTTAGGTGAAATAATGTAGAATTGAATTTGCGAATGAATTGCAAATCTATTGTGGAGGAATTAAATTGACAAAATATAATACAACACAACGTAGAGAAATTGAAAAGCTATTTTTTGAAAATCTGCATACTACACTCTCAGCAAAACAAATCCATGAAAAACTGCCGCAGATGAGTATAAGCACAATATATAGAAATTTGAGCAGTATGCAGCGTGACGGGCTAATTTCAGTTGTGAAAACTGACGATAAAGAGAGTGGATACCATTATCTTGACCCGCAAAGTTGTATTGGGATAATTCACCTTATCTGTTCAGAGTGCAAAAGCACCTACCATATCGACAAAAACATATCAAAAATGCTCGTCGATATTGCAAAGGACAGTATAGGATTTAATATTAGCAAGGAAAATATTTCGCTCTATGGAAAATGTAAGGAGTGCAGTGACGATTAATAGTTAAATGTTGATTTTCAGTTGCAAAAGAAATTATTAGGAGGATAATATGAAAAGTTTAAAGAAGATTTTAGCAGGTATAGTAGTTTTATCGCTTGTTTTAGCGCTAACTGCTTGCGGTGGAAGCGGGGACAATAGCTCACAGAGTGGTGAAGATGAAAAGATTGATATTGTAGTGACCTCTTTTTATATTTACGATTGGGTGCGCAATATTATAGGTGAGGATAATGAAAATATAGAGCTCAATCTTTTAGTAGATTCAGGAGTTGATTTCCACAGCTACCAGCCGACGACTGGCGATATAGCGGAAATTATTTCGGCGGATTTGTTTATCTACAACGGTGGTCACTCAGATGCGTGGGTTGACGACCTTTTAGCGGACCCTGTCAACGAATCGCTTGTAACGCTTAGCTTAATGGATACCATTGAAGATAGACTGGTAGCGGAGGAAACTATTGAGGGAATGCAAGACGACGGCCATGAGCACGACCATACAGAAGAAGAGCACGACCATGCAGAAGATGAGCACGACCATGCAGAAGATGAGCATGACCATGCAGAAGATGAGCACGACCACACAGAAGACGAGCACGACCATACAGAAGACGAGCACGACCACGCAGAAGACGAGCACGACCACGCAGAGGATGAGCA
>CAYJJJ010000116.1:0-2626 GCA_964370465.1 uncultured Oscillospiraceae bacterium | reverse complement strand
CAGAAGACGAGCACGACCACGCAGAAGACGAGCACGACCACGCAGAGGATGAGCATATTTGGCTATCACTGCTCAATGCAATAGAGCTTGTAGCGAATATCGAAAGTGTTATCTCAGAGATTGACCCTGCAAACGCAGAGAAATACAGTGCAAACACAGCATCTTATATAGAAGAGCTTGAAGCTTTAGATGCAGAGTATGTCAAAGTAGTGGAAGATGCGAGATATGATACAATTTTAGTAGCTGATAGATTCCCATTCCGCTATTTAATAGAGGATTACGATTTAAATTATTATGCGGCATTTTCAGGTTGCTCAGCTGAAACAGAAGCGAGCTTTGAAACAATGGCTTTCTTGACTGACAAAGTTGAAACAGAGATAAATCATAATAGGGTAATTATTCTCAAGGGTTCACCAGAGGATTTAGCGACTACGATAATAAACAACACAACAGATGAGTCGGGCGAGATTTTAGTTATGAACTCAATGCAGGCGGTAACTGCGCAGCAGATAGAAGAGGGAATAACCTATCTATCGGCGATGGAAGATAATCTCGGTACACTTATGACCGTATTATTATAGAGGTATATTTTGGATAGAAGTTTAATAAGCTGTAAGGGCTTAGAGATTGGGTATCGAGGAAACTCGGTAATAAGCGGTATAAACTTTGATGTAATAGCAGGTGAATACCTTTGTATTGTCGGTGAAAACGGTGTTGGAAAAAGCACATTTATAAAAACTGTTTTAAATCTTATTCCAGCGCTTTCAGGTGAGATATCATTTGAAGATGGTTTGAAACCCACCGATATAGGATACCTGCCTCAGCAAACACAACTGCAAAAAGACTTTCCAGCATCTGTATTAGAGGTTGTGGTTTCGGGGTGCCTTAATAAGTGCGGACTTCGCCCGTTTTATAACAAAGCAGAGAGAGAGCTTGCAAAAAACTGTGCCAAAAAAATGGGAATTGAAAACCTCCTAAACAAGAGTTACAGCAAGCTATCAGGCGGACAGCAACAGCGAACTCTTCTTGCAAGGGCACTCTGTGCAACGAACAAAGTGCTTCTGCTCGATGAGCCTGCAACAGGGCTTGATAGTGAAGCTTGCGCTGATATGTATAAGCTTATCCGCTCGCTTTGTGATGAGGGTATAACTATTATAATGATTACCCACGATATAAAAACAGCCGTTGATTTTGCAGATAGAGTTCTATATCTTTCTGATACTGCGGCGGTAATGTCGGCAGATGAGTATAGAGAGCAGATTATGGAGGTAATAAAATGATAGATACGTTACTTCTGTTTTTTAGCTATTCGTTTGTCCAGTATGCGTTTGTAGTTGGTATTTTGATAGCTTTATGCTCAGCGCTTCTCGGTGTAACGCTTGTGCTTAAAAGATTTTCATATATAGGGGACGGACTTTCGCATATTGCGTTTGGGGCAACGGCGATAGCCTCGGTTTTAAAGATAACAAATCAAAGTCTTTTGGTTTTTCCTCTCACAGCGCTTGCCGCAATAATGCTGCTTCGAATAGGGCAGAATGCAAAGATAAATGGGGATGCCGCAATAGCTATGATGTCGGTATCATCCCTTGCAATAGGCTATCTTCTGCTTAATATATTCCCCTCAACTGGGAATATTGCGGGCGACGTCTGCACAACTTTATTTGGCTCAACTTCTATCTTAACACTTACCGAATTCGACGTATTTCTATCAGCGGGTCTTGCTATATTTGTAATAGTCGTTTTTATAGTTTTCTACAACAAGATTTTTTCAGTCACCTTTGATGAAACTTTTGCAAGGGCAACTGGAATAAGAGCGGGTGTTTACAATCTTCTACTCGCAATTACAATAGCAGCGGTTATAGTTGTCGCTATGAATCTTGTGGGGTCACTTTTAATAACAGCGCTAGTTATTTTCCCGGCACTTTCAGCAATGAGATTGTTTTTTAGTTTCAGATCGGTTATAATAGCATCAGGAGTTATATCTGTAATCTGTGCCGCAATAGGGCTTCTTATTTCAATAATAGGCGGAACACCGGTCGGCGCTACTATTGTAGTAACTAATGTGACGGTATTTGGATTGTCATCATTAATTGGGAAGATTTGGAGAAATTCATGAAAAAGGTAATACCCATAATTATCGCTATAACATTATTATTAACTGCTTGCGGTAGTGATGAACCACTGACAAACGGTGAAGGCGGCGTTGACATCGACCTTACAGTTATGACCGATACAATGGTCTACTCACAGGTCTATGACCTTATGACAAACCCCACTGAATATCTCGATAAGACGATGAAGTTTGTAGGTACCTTTTATTCAGAAGTTGATGCCGCAACACTCACAAAATATAATTTTATAATTATAAACGATGCAACTGGATGTTGTCCGCAGGGGCTTGAATTTGTTTTAGAAGATGAAGAGGGCGAATACCCTGACGAGATGCAGACGATAGAAATGACAGGTACTGTTGTGCCATATGAAGTAGCAGGGAATACCTATTATCGGATTTTAGCAAGTGAAGTTTCAGAAGTAGATAGCATTGAATACAACACATAAACATTAAAAAACAACAAACCGCAACTCTTTGCTTTTGGTATAGAGTTGCGGTTTTTTAGCGTCTTAT
>CAYJJJ010000115.1:2197-5501 GCA_964370465.1 uncultured Oscillospiraceae bacterium | reverse complement strand
TTAGATTAATAGTATAGGCTAAGAGCTTAAATCGATAGTTAAGATTAAAAGTTTAAATTAATAGCGAAATTTATAATTTAAACTGGACTGTATTTAATATTTATAACCAATACTCGATAGTGGAATTGATGTGAATTTAAAATATAGTAGTTTTAATCTTTTTTGCAAAGACAAATTAAAAAAGCAAAAACCGCCGAAATCGGCGGTTGATAGCGCGGTTAAAGCGGTGTTTGTGTGTAATTTCACCGCTTTAACCGAATATTAACTTAGAAAGTGAGGTGTAGCTGTGGGTAATAAAGAGGCGAAGACGCCGATTGAAGCAACACTTGCGTTGTTTACGAACAAGTGGAAGCTGTTAATAATAAGAGAGCTTTTAACTGGCACAAAGAGATTTTCGCAGCTCTACACAGCACTGCCGAATATAACCCAGAAGGTGCTCACAACGAACTTGCGTGCCCTTGAGGGAGATGGGTTTATAGTTCGAAAAATTTATCCCGAAATACCTCCGAGGGTGGAATATACCCTGACTGAAAAGGGGGAAAGCCTCGATGAAATAGTCGACTGCATCGAACGTTGGGGCGATAAATATGCAGTTTAGTTTTCAAATTTCTCTGGGTTATGTCGTATGTAGTGAAAGATATACTGCTGAACAATCCCCCCAAAAGGGGCGTATTCATCGGGCAACCCATCAGGATAGAGGACAGCCATAGCCCTTTTCATCCAAACATCAAGAGGGAATGCATCGAGTTTGCGATACCCATAGAGAAGAACACAGTCGGCAACTTTAACGCCAACTCCAAGTATTTTAATAAGCTCGGCTCTGCTATCGTCATAGCTCATATCATAGATAGCCTCGAGATTAACCTCACCAGAAACCACCTTTTTCGCGGCATCTAAAATATATTTATCGCGAAAACCAGCTCGCAGCACTGCTAAATCTGCCACTGTTGCATCCGCAAGGCGCTCGGGCGTTGGGAAAGCGAAATATCCGCCCATATCCTCACCGAAATGCTCACATAGTGTTTTCACTATCGATTTTATCCGCTTAATATTGTTGTTTTGCGAGATGATAAACGAAATTAGCGTTTCAAAAGGCTGTTGCTTTAAGATGCGTATCCCCGGTGCGAAGCGTGCAGTTGGCGCTAAAAGCTTATCTTTCTCAATTACTTTTGCAACAGCACCGTAATCATAGTCGAGGTGGAAATAGTCGAAAAGAACTGAGTCAAAAAATTCTCTACTAGCCCCTTTGATAATGACTGTGCTACCCTCTTGCGAGAAGCGAATAAGATTTTTAAAAACAACGCCCTCCCAGCTATCGCCATCTTTATAAAATCTAAAGCACTGGCCACAATCTAAAATTTCGTCTAAATTAAAATAAGAAACATTATCTATTTTTATTTCCGATTTTGTGTAAGATATATTCATAAAATCACCCTTAAATATTTTAACATATTTTTTACTATCTGTAAAAGATATTTGTAAAGTCATAGCAGTTTAGATTTCTAGTAAATTTTACAAATCCGCTTATACACTCAAAGTTTAACATTTTCCACCGAGTTTTCAACAATGATAAATAAAAATGTTTTACAATAAGTATATATTGTGATAAAGTGAGGTTTTAAGCGGTTAATTCAAGTTAAAAATATGAATTACTATTATATATTATTCATTGCAAGAGGCTGAAAAAGAACAAAATAACAAAAAAAACACATAATTTAGCAATAAACAAGGAGGTTTGTATAAAATGCAAGATGAGAGATTAATTTTTGGGAAAAATGCAGTTTTAGAAGCTATTAGGAGTAAGTCTGGGATTGATACAGTACTTATTTCGATAAAAAACGACGACCCCTTTGCCCATAAGCTAAGAATGATGGCAAAGGAAAACAACTTTGTTGTAAAACAGGTTTCATCAATAAAACTTAATAATCTTTGTGGTAATCAAAATCATCAGGGAGTTGCGGCTTTTTCTGCAATATTTGAGTTTTGTGAGCTCGAGGATATATTAGAAGTGGCAAAAGAAAAAAACAAACCGCATTTTATTGTTGTGCTTGATGAGATAGAGGACCCACACAATTTAGGGGCAATTATAAGGTCGGCGGAATGTGCTGGAGCAGATGGAGTTGTTATTGGCAAGCACCGAAGTGCTGGAATTACTCCAACTGTTGTAAAGAGCAGTGCTGGTGCTACTGAGTATATGAAAGTTTGCAGAGTGACCAATATAACAAAAACTATTGAAAAACTAAAAGAAAAAAATATATGGATATATGGTGCTGAAGCAGGCGGCGAGGACTTCAGACGGACAAATCTTACAGGTGATATAGCAATTGTAGTTGGCAGTGAGGGGAATGGCATTTCAAGGCTTGTGAAAGAGAGTTGTGATGTTTTGGTGTCGATTCCTATGCACGGAAATATAAACTCACTCAATGCTTCAGTTGCAGCAGGGATTCTGCTTTTTGAAGCGGCAAAATCACGATAGGAGGTAACTTTATGGCGACTGAAAGGAATATAGACGATATACTCAGTGAAATTCGGAAAAAACGAGAGCAAAAAGAGAGCGATTCACCGAAAAAGAGCGAGAGTACTATTGATGAAATACTTAAAAATATTGGTATTGAAACAGAGGATAAAAATAATAATGCACCTGTCGCTGTAAAAAAAGAGGCGGTCGCAGATGTTAGCGCGCCTGTTATAAGCGAAGTCCCGATAGTTGAAGAGCAAAAAGAAGTTACACAAAAAATAGATGAAGATAAGATAGAGGATAGTTTTACTCAGTCAAAGGCTACCTACAAAGAAGAAAAGCCGACAGAAAAACCGACAATGAAGACAGTTGAGCTAACGGTGAATCTTCCGAAAAGACTTGTTAAAACAGCAGAGCTTGAGCGCCAAAAAATCGAAGAGGAGCGAGAGCGGCAGATAAAAGAGGAAAACCGTCTGCGAGAAGAGAGGATACAGAGAGAAGAGCGTGAAAGAGCAAAGAGGCTGCAAGAAGAGCAGGAGAGAGCAGAAAGACTCTCGAAAGAGAGCGAGAATAAACAGGCTGATGTTTCACCGATAATTGCTGCATACGTTAAAAATACCGAGAAGATAGATGATGCAAAAGGGGATGAGCGCCCTGTTGTTACCACTTCAAGGGAATTTATAACAAACTATTTCAACTCTGTCAAAAATGGCTCGAAAATAAGCGAAGAGGAGACGATAGAAAAGATTATCGACTTCAAAGAAAAACAGCTCTCCGGCGAGTTTGATACTAAAGCGATTAAAAAGGCAATTGCTGAGGAATTTTCTCCTGAGATAGCAGATGAGA
>CAYJJJ010000115.1:0-2097 GCA_964370465.1 uncultured Oscillospiraceae bacterium | reverse complement strand
AGCCTTGATAGTTATGAGGATAGTGAAAACACCACCTCAATCGATATTGCATCGTCTATAGGGGCGGTGGTGTCGAGTACTATTGCATCAAAAGATGTAGAAGATGCGAAAGAAGAGCTGTCTTTAAATACAGAGGAGAGTAAAACTGGTACCGCTTTATTGTCAGACGAAGAAATCGAAATTCAAGAGGTGGAACCAGTAGTTGAGCAAGATATCGCCAAAGAGGCGGTAGAAAGCTTTAATGCTGATAGCGGAGAATTTATTGCAGTTGAGGATTTTGAAGCATTTAAAGATACCATGGAGATAAATGTCGATAAGCTTGCAAATGAAGACTTTGAGAGATATCAGCAAAATTTAATTGAACTGCAAAAGCAGGCAGAAGAAAGTGGAGAGGACGAGGAAGAATACGACGACCCTGTTTCAAAAGACAACATCAAAAGAGATATTAAAGCACTGATAAACTCATTGTCGTTTAGGTTTTTCATAACACTTATCCCAACTATTGCACTTGTATATATAGATTTTGCGCAGATTTTAATGCTGCCAATTCTCGACTCACTCCTTGCGAAAAACGATCCGTTAGTTTATATTTTCTCAACATCGATACTAACCTTGCTAATATTAGTAACGAATTTCCTAACTATTACCAAGGGGATACTCGGTATACGCAAGCCAAATAGCGATACTCCGATAGCTATTTTAGCGGTAGTTTCAGCGATAGCGACAGCGATTGTATTCTTTAATACAGGGTATCTGCAAGATAGTTCAGTGCAACTGTTTAACAGCGTAGTGGCTGTTTCGTTCTTACTCAATTTACAAGGTAAAATATTCATGGCACGTCGAATTGAGCGCAGTTTCAAATTTATTTCGACTGAGGATGAAAAGTATTCTTGCAATCTAATTGCAGATAAAACCATTTCAAACATGGTTGATGAAGAGACAGACAATCAAGGCTCTGTGGTGGCGACTCATATTAAATCGAAATTTTTGCATAAGTTTTTGAAAAACTCTTATTCGCAAGATCCGATGGACAGATTGATGCCGACGATTACTATTCTATCTGCTTTAGCGGCACTATTTGCAATTGCGATTTCATTTGCACTAAGGCTTCCGATGATAAGTATACTGACGACGGCAATAGCGGCATTTGCATTTACCGTTCCAGTCTGCTCGACTATTGTTTCAAACTACCCAATTTACAAAACAAATAAAAAGCTCTTCCGCTGGGGCGCAGTTGTAACAGGTTATTTAGCGGCGGAAAATGCGGATAAAGCTGATGTCATAGCTTGTACTGACAATGATATTCTGCCACATGGTAGTATAACTCTCGGTGGGATTAAGCCGTTTGCAGATAATAGGATAGATAAAATAATCCTTTATGCGGCATCGGTTTTCATAAAAATAGGTTCGTCTTTGGCACCGCTATTTTTAGATATTATTGACAATGAGCTCACTATGCTTTATAAAATTGAATCGCTCGAGGTATCAAAGGGTGGAGCAATTGAAGCATTTGCGGACGATAAGCGGATTGTTATCGGTACAAGAAAACAACTCGGTGACTGTGGACTATTTGCACCGAGCAAAGATTTCGAAGAACGATTTATCAAAGAGAGCTGTCAAACAGCTTTCTATATAGCTATAAATGGCGAAATAGCCGCTATGTTTGTTTTGAACTTCGAGGTTCGCGAAGATATAAAACAGTCGGTTGAAAGTCTTGTAAATAGCGGATTTAAAGTGGTTGTATCTAATAAAAACCAGAATATAGATGAGAATATGCTAAAAGAGGTGCTCGGTGTGTCGCAGGGAGTCTACCTTGCAAGTGATAACTTGAAAGATAAATTCGATGAAGTGTTTGCAGATGCAGGGCAGAGTGCGGAAGCTTCAATAGCGCACAAAGGCAGTTTCGAGAGCTTTGCGCAGGCACTGCTCGGTGTAATAAGAATGAGGTTTACTGTTCTTATGGGAAGCTATTGCCAGCTTGTTGCGGTAATAGTTGGAGCGGTTATATCACTGCTTTTAACAGCAACATCTTCGATTACCGACCTCACAGCGGCAGCGGCGATGATTTACCAGATTATTTGGGTCACACTGCTCGGG
>CAYJJJ010000114.1:0-5563 GCA_964370465.1 uncultured Oscillospiraceae bacterium | reverse complement strand
TTTATTCTAAATTACAAATCACTTGCCTGACCTGTAAAATTGCCGATGGCGAAACCGATAGTTCTTCAATCCCATACTCAATAAACTTTTCAGTTAGTTCAGTATCGCTCCCGAGTTCTCCGCAAATACCCGCCCAAATATTATGTTTTTGTGCAGTTCTACCGATAATTTCTATCATCTTTAAAACCGCTGGGTGATGTGAGGAATAGAATTTCTCAAGCTTTTGGTTTTGCCTGTCAATTGCAAGGGTATATTGAGTTAAATCGTTAGTTCCAATGCTGAAAAAGTCAACTAACTTTGCGAGCTCATCTGCAATCATTACAGCTGCTGGAGTTTCAATCATTATACCAAACTCAAATTCGCCAAAAGGAATATTTAGCTCATTTAACTCATCTTTAACCTCTTCGATAATCTCTTTTACTTTTAAAACTTCCCAGACTGAAATTATCATCGGAACCATAATTGAAATTTTACCGAAATAGCTTGCTCTTATCAAAGCTCGAAGCTGTGTTTTAAACATCTCTTCATCATTGAGGCAAATTCTAACCGCTCTATACCCCAATGCTGGATTTTCTTCCTTTTCAAGGTTGAAATAATCAATCTGCTTGTCTGCTCCAATGTCCATAGTTCTTATGATAACTTTTTTTCCCGCCATCATTTCAGCCGCTTGTTTATAGACTGAAAACTGCAACTCTTCGCTCGGATAATCGCTTTGCTCTAAGTATAAAAATTCGCTTCTGAAAAGCCCGATACCCTCTGCATCATTTTGCAGGGCAAGACCAATGTCGCCAATTGAGCCAACATTTGCATAGACGTTGATTTTTTTGCCTGATTTAGTCTGTGATGGTTTGCCTTTATATTCTAAAAGCAGCTCTTTGCGAAGATTTTCATTTTCTGCTATTTTTTCAGCCTTTGCAATTTCATCTTCATCTGGTTCAATAATGAAATCGCCATTCATTCCATTTACGATTGCATTTTTTCCATCGAGTCCCGTAGGGAGGCAAACGCCAACAATCGCTGGAATTGACATCGTTCTTGAAAGAATTGCGGTGTGGGAATTTGTAGATCCTTTTCTTGTCACAAAGGCTAAAATTTTGCTCTTGTCCATCTGGACAGTTTCGCTCGGAGTTAAGTCGTCAGCAACCACAATACAAGGCTCTGAAAATTCCAATCCACTATCTGATTTTCCCAAAAGGACGTTTATTAAACGATTTGAAATATCAAGTACGTCCGCAGCACGCTCTTTCATATAATCATCGTCCATATTTGCAAAGGTGTTTGCGAAGTTGTCAGAGGTCACAGCGACTGCATATTCAGCATTGACTTTTTGGTTTTCGATAATATTTATAATTGAATCGACAAAATCATCATCTTCAAGCATCATCTTATGAATATCAAAAAGCAAAGCATTAGACTCGCCAACTTGCGTAACAGCAATTTCATATAACTTTTCAAGCTGCTCCATGGCTACTTGCTGGGCATTATTAAACCTTGTCTTTTCAGCTTCAGTATCTTCGATACGCTCACGTCTTACTATATCATTTTTTTGAAGAAGCTCGTGAATTTTGCCGATTGCAACACCCTTTGAAGCAACACTTCCGTGAAATTTTTCCATTGTAAAAGCCTCACTTTAAATTATTAGAGATTTTCTTCCATAAAGGATTTAATTGCCTCAAAAGCGGTATCCTCATCCGCTCCATCAACGCTAATTTTAACAGTTTGACCGCATTTAATTCCCATTGTCATAATCGCCATCAGTTTTGTTGCATCGGTAGTTTTTCCGTTTGCCTCGATAGTGATTTTGCTCTCGTATTTTTTCGCCTCTTTTGCGAATATTCCAGCTGGTCTAATGTGCATTCCTTGTTCATCTTTAATAATATATTCAAATGTTTTCATAGTTTTAGTTCCTTTCAAAATTGTGGTCATCTCAATCGATGCATATAATATCACCGTTGAAATTTTCAGGTTTTTTATTTGTTATAACTGTAAAATCATTGATATCTCCGAATGCTACGCCTAAGGTTTGGTTGAATTTACTGTCATCGCAAAGCATATATGCCTTTTCGGTGTTTTTCAGTGCAGCTATTTTCACATTTGCTTCGTTAATATCAGGAGTTGTAAATCCATTTTTCTTATCTGCTGCATTAGTTGCAAAAAAACCTTTTGTGAAAAAATACTTCTGTATGTTTAAAATTGCCTCCGAGCCGATAATTGCCTCGGTAGATTTTTTTAAAGTACCGCCAATTAGAATAACATTTAATGAAGCGTTCGCAAGTTTTTTGGCATGTTCTATTGCATTTGTAACGTAAGTGGCATCTTTTTCTTTTATAAAATCAGTTAGATATTCAGTGGTTGTGCCGGCATCTATATAAACTAAATCATAAGGCTTAATTAAAGTTGCGGCATATTTTGCAATGCCAATTTTTGCTTTAACATTAAGTGGCTTTTTTTGCAAAACAGTGGGTTCCGCTAAAGAAACAGACTCTTTTTTAGCAACCGCTCCACCAAAAACTTTGGTAAGAAGTCCTTTTGAATCAAGGTATACAATGTCACGCCGAATCGTCGATTCAGACGCATTATATAACGTAACAAGTTCGCTCAATGTGACGCCTTGTTTAGCGTTAACTAAATTCAAAATTTCTTCTTGCCGAGTTTTTGTCAACATAATTTTCATTCCTTATTTATTCTTTTATAGGTTTTTTGAGTACACCGAGTAAAACAGCACCAACTACAGTTGATATTGCAAGAGCTGCAAGATACAAAAGACCATTTTCAACAACAGGGAAGACGAATATTCCGCCATGTGGTGCCATGAGTGTTGCGCCGAAAACCATTGAAAGAGCACCAGCTAAAGCCGAAGAAAGTATGCAAGATGGTAAAACTCTCAGTGGGTCAGCAGCGGCAAATGGTATTGCGCCCTCTGTTATAAATGCAAGTCCCATGATAAAGTTTGAAGGGCCTGCTTCTCTTTGTTCTTTTGTATATCTATTTTTAAACAGAAGCGTTGATAGAGCGATAGCGCAAGGTGGAACCATTCCACCAATCATAACAGCTGCCATTATATCGAAATTTCCAGAAGCAATGCTTGCTGTGCCGAAAACATATGCCGCCTTGTTGAAAGGTCCGCCCATATCTATTGCCATCATTCCGCCTAAAACTGCGCCGAGTAAGATTTTGCTTGTTCCTCCCATTGAGGTCAAAAAGCTATTTAATCCTTCATTAATACTGCCCATAAATGGCTCAATTACGAAAATCATACTTGTTCCAATAAATAGCAAACCAATTACAGGGAAAATTAAAACAGGTGCAATTCGCTCTATTGTTTTAGGTAGTTTTGAGCAAAGCTTTTTGAGAAGTTCTATAACATATCCAGCGAGGAAACCTGCTACTATTGCACCTAAAAATCCGCTTTTTCCGCTTGCAGCGAAAAGTCCGCCTACAAATCCTAGGGCGAGTGCTGGTCTATCACCAATTGACATCGCTATATAGCCTGCAAGTACAGGTAGCATCAATGAGAAAGCAAGTCCGCCGATATTTTTAAAATGAGCGGCAAGGGCTGTTATTGAACCGAAATTTCCGCGTTCTGATTCGGCGAGCGAGTTTAAGTCGACGCTAAATCCGTCTATTAAAAATGCTATTGCTATTAGTATACCGCCTCCGATAACAAAAGGCAACATATGAGATACGCCGCTCATTAATTGGTTGTATATTTTTGAGCCAAAATTTCCTGTATTTTGTGATTTTACAGGAGCGTTTTTCGCATGATATATTTTAGCATTACCGTCAGCAGCGGCTTTTATAAGCTCTTTTGCCTTGTGTATTCCATCTGCAACTTGGCATTCAATCACTGGTTTTCCATCAAATCTATCCATTGGAACTTTAGTGTTCGCTGCAACTATAATAGCGTCAGCTTCTGCTATTTCATTATCGGTCAATACATTTTTAGCGCCACCCGATCCCCTTGTCTCAACCTTCATAGTAGCACCGATTTCTTCAGCAGCTTTCACTAAACTTTCAGCCGCCATATATGTATGTGCAATTCCTGTTGGGCAAGAAGTTACTGCTAAGAGTTTTTTTGCAGTTGTAGCAGTCGTTTCTGATTCTGCTACATCTTCGGTATCGTATTTGTCAATTACCGCTAAAAATTCTTTAGGAGTTTTTGCGGCACGCAATTCACTTGTGAAATCTTCGTTTACAATCAATGTGAAAAGTTTCGCTAGAACATCTAAGTGCACGTTATCTTTAGTATTAGGAGCTGCCACTAAAAATAGTAAAGTTACAGGCTCATCATCTAAAGACTCAAAATCCACTCCGTTTGGAATAACCATTGCAGAGAGAGCAGGGAAAGAGACGCTATCGCCTTTTCCATGAGGTGTGCCAACACCTTCTCCAACGCCAGTTGTCCCCTCTTCTTCACGCAAAAACACAGCTTTTGTGTATTCCGCAACATCCAGAATATTTCCATTATTTTGCATAAGTGCAATTGATTCATTTATGGCTTCTGTTTTGTTTTTTGGTGTCGCCCCCAATTTAATGCTGTTTTCATTAAGTAAATCTACAATTCTCATAGTTTTAACTAATCCTTTCTATATTAAAATTTTCTATTAAATTATTTACTTCTTCGTTTGTTGCAAAAGTTTCAGAAAAGGCGGAAGCGCTTCCAGAAGCAATTGCTTTTTTAAATGCAAAAGAATAATCATTCTTTTCAATATACCCAGACAAAAATCCAGCCACCATCGAGTCGCCCGCGCCAACTGCGTTGATTAGTTTGCCTTTTGGTGCGCTCGACTGATGAATTACCCCCGTCTCATCAACCAATAAAGCGCCCTTTGAACCAAGTGAAACCAAAACATTAACAGCGCCCATCTCTTTGAGTTTCTTTGCGTAATATTCAATATTATCCTCAATCTTCACTTGAAATAAATCTTCAAGCTCGTGCAGATTCGGTTTAACTAAAAAAGGTTTGTACTCAAGAGATTTTAAAAGCAAATCTCCCGTAGCGTCCACAACGACTTTCGTTTCAGGTAACTTTTTCAAAATGTCAAAATAAATGTCGTTACTTAAATTAGTGGGGACGCTTCCTGCTAAAACTAAAAAGTCATCACCTTTAATCTTTTCAAGCTTTAATAACAATTTATTGACATCATCATCTGAAACTATCGGGCCTTGTCCGTTGATTTCAGTTCCGTCAAGATTTTTAATTTTCACATTAATTCTTGAGGTCCCGTTTTTTGCATAGATGAAATCTCGGTCAATTTCGGGCAAAAGCTGCTCAATCTCACTACCCACAAAGCCAGCAAGAAATCCCAACGCAACAGATTTGTGACCTAAATTGTTCAATACTATCGATACGTTAATTCCTTTTCCGCCGGCAAGAATTTGCTCTTTTGAAGTCCGATTTGTTCTACCAACGGAAAAATCCGGCACTTCAACTATATAATCAAGTGATGGATTTAAGGTAACAGTATAAATCATATACTTTCAATCCTTTCATTTTTGATAAACTAATAATACCCTCATTATCGCTCAAAATCAATCACAATAATTCACAAACTTTCAATAT
>CAYJJJ010000113.1:0-5576 GCA_964370465.1 uncultured Oscillospiraceae bacterium | reverse complement strand
GGGGGGATCGGATATTTAAACCGCTGAGCGGTCTAAAGCTTTTTAACGGGCATAACTTTAGGTATTAAAACCTTATATTCGATATAGTTTTCAGTTTCACTTGTAGAAACCTCACTATGTAAGCCATTTTTCTCGAGGGTTTTTAAAGTTTTGTCTATCGTATTGATAAAAATTCTAATATCTGAAAACGCCTTTTTGCGGATAGGTTTGTCCGCTTTGCTCCAGATATACCTCTCGACCATCTCTTCAGTTTTTGCAACGCTGAGTTTTTGTTTGCCAATTCGTTCTATAAGCTTCGCCCTATCCTTATCGCTGTGAACTTTTAAAAGCGCTCTTCCATGGCGCTCAGATAATCCATAATACAAAAGCATTTCAATTTGTTCTTTTGGCAAGCGGAGCAGACGAAGTTTATTCGCAACTGCTGGCTGACTTTTCCCGAGCTCCTTGGCTGCCTGCTCTTGAGTCATATCATATTTTTTTATGATTTTCTCAATTGCAATAGCTTCATCATAAAAATTTAGGTTTTCGCGCTGCAAGTTTTCAACTAAGCTTAAAACTGCGCTTTTTTTCTCGTCTGCACCGATAACAATGCACGGAACTTTACGAAGTCCAGCCATTTTAGCCGCCCGCAGTCTGCGCTCCCCTGCTATCAAGATAAAATTTGAACCATTGCGGTTGACAGATAGAGGTTGCAAAATACCATTTTCTCTAATTGAAGAGGCAAGGCTTTCAAGCTCTGGAACTGAGAAATTTTTTCGTGGTTGATCTTTAGAAGGCACAATTTTATCAACAGCTATCGAAACAACTTTTGCTACACAAGCTTCAAACATATTGCTCCACCTCTCAAAACACAATCAATAAAAAACCCTTGCTATATGTATATTCTAACATATAAGCAAGGATTGTCCACTATATATTGTAGTCAAATTAAATCAGCATACGACATATACCGATAAATCAAAGAGGGGTTTTAACTATTTTGCCGTGAATTCTCGGATATTTTGTCGCAGTTTGCGATATCTTTTTTATTACTGGCAGTGTTCTTTTGTTCTCAAAAACCTGATACTCACATATATTAATAAGTTCACCGCCGAGAATTTTAATCGCACTTTTAGCAGCCGCAAGCTCGTCTTCAAGTGCTGGCCCTTTAAGTGGCGCCCAAATACCGCCCTTTTTAACAAGCGGAATAGATAACTCCGCTAAAACAGAAAGACCACTCACCGCACGTGAGGTAACAACATCAAATCGCTCCCGAAGATTATCCAGGCGCCCAGCTTCCTCAGCACGTAGGTGAATGACCTCTCCCTCAAGCGATAGGAGCGATAAAAGCTCACGCAAAAATACACATCGCTTATTTAACGAGTCGATAAGCGTTATTTTGATATCGGGTCTTGCAATTTTAAGCACAACACCTGGAAATCCAGCTCCTGTTCCGATATCGCAAAGGGTAGCGCCCTGTGGAATATCGAGAAAATTTAGAGGTGCTAAACAGTCGACAAAATGCTTTTTTACAACATCTTCCTGCTCTGTTATCGCTGTTAGATTAACCTTTTGGTTGTATTCAATTAAAAATTCGTAGTATTTACAAAAGCGAGAAATTGAATCATTATCAAGCTCTATCCCTATTTCTTTCGCGCCGCTATATAATAGTTTTTCCAAAATATACTCCTCTTATTTAATTTGACTATTCGTAATTGGTTTAAAAATTGATTGGTCGCTTAATGGTTTGCTTTTAACTTAGTGCCACACTCAAAGATAAGACAAACGAAGCTAAGCTTTGGTTAGACAAAAAATTTAGACAGTGCTTTAAACTAATATTTGGGGTAAAATTTTTGGAAATAAAATATATCTTTAGTTTTTTGCTTAGTATTTATGGGGTTTAGTCTTGCGTTTTGCATTTATTGTGACTTTCAGAGGGAACACCTTCCACCGCCCAGGCGATTTCAGGTGAAATCGCCGCGCTCGCACGACGTGCGAGCAAACGCGAAGCGTTTTGGGCGGTGGAGGGTTGTTCCTCACGCAAAACTCTAAAAATACTAAACTAAAACCATACCATGCAACCGCAAGCAAATTCTAATTACACATCCGTCAAAAAAACCCTACTCCGCATCTTCACCACTATCCACCCTCTTATCAAGGTAGATAATAAGCACCGTTATGTCCGAGGGGGAAACTCCAGAAATTCGTGAAGCTTGACCCAAATTCTGCGGTTTTATCCTGTTTAGTTTTTCAACAGCTTCAAGCCTCAGTCCCGAAACGTCGCAATAATCTGAAATAGCCTGTAAACTCTTGTTTTCAAGCGCCGCCGCTGTTTTCGCCTGAGCTTTTTGACGTTTTATATACCCCTCGTATTTAACTTCTGTTTCAACTTGTGCACGGACATATCTGTTGTAATCAAATTCTTCGTCGCAAAACTGCGAAAGTTCATCAAAAGAAATCTGTGGTCTTTTTAGCATCGTTTCAAATGTTGCCGCTGTCTTCATCTCCGCAGAACCCTTTTGAACTAGCAGATTATCGAGTTTTTCACTCTTTTTAATAGTAACCTTTGAGATTTTCGCCCGAAGCTTTTGGCAGTTATCACGAAACAGGCAAAAAAGTCTGTACCGCTCATCGTCAACAAGTCCAATCTCTCGCCCACGCTCTGTAAGACGCAAGTCGGCATTGTCTTGACGCAGAATAAGCCTATATTCCGAGCGGCTTGTCATCATTCGATAAGGGTCGGAACAGCCTTTTGTAACAAGGTCATCGATAAGAGTGCCGATATAGCTCTCTTGCCTTGTTAAAACAAACTCATCTTTCCCCAAAACTTTAAATGCGGCATTTATTCCGGCAACAAGTCCCTGTGCCGCCGCTTCCTCGTATCCGGAGCTTCCGTTGAACTGGCCAGCTCCAAAAAGAGCGGGAAAATCTTTAAATTCAAGCGTCGGACGAAGTGTTGTCGGGTCAACACAGTCGTATTCTATCGCATAGGCAGGACGTATTATCTCAACTCTCGAAAGCCCCACAATACTCTGATACATCTTCTGCTGAACATCGAGCGGCAGAGATGAGCTGACACCCTGAAGATAAACTTCCTCGGTATCAAGACCGCACGGTTCAATAAAAAGCTGATGCCTTGGCTTATCTGAAAACCTCACAACTTTATCTTCGATAGATGGGCAGTATCTGGGTCCTACCCCCTCAATCTCGCCACCATAGAGCGGTGAGCGGTGGAGGTTTTCCCTTATTATATTGTGAGTGCGCTCGTTTGTATAAGCTATATGGCAGTTCACTTTATTTGTAAACTCTTTATCGTGATTGAGTAGCGAAAACGGAGTTATCGGCATATCGCCCTCTTGGAGTTCAAGCAGATGATAATCAATACTCCTACTATGCACCCTCGCAGGTGTTCCCGTTTTAAAACGGCGCAGTTTCAGTCCCCTTTTCTTTAAGTCAGAAACTAAAAGTTCACTTGCCGACATACCGTCAGGACCTCCAGAATATGCGCTATCCCCTATAAAGATTTTACCGCCGAGATAGGTTCCACAGGCTAAAACAACAGCTTTCGCTCCATACTCAACCCCGAGTTTGGTCACAACACCACAGACGGTATCGCCTGAAAATAGCAGTTTTACAACCTCTTGCCCTATAATAAAGAGGTTTTCGCACTGCTCGACAGTGTGCTTTGCGCAGTTTCGGTAGAGTTCACGGTCGCTCTGAACACGCAGCGAGTGAACAGCAGGCCCTTTGGCTCTGTTTAGCATACGGCTCTGGATAAATGTTTCATCAGCCATAATTCCCATAACACCACCGAGCGCATCTATCTCACGAACAAGATGCCCCTTTGCAGTCCCACCTATCGAGGGATTGCACGGCATATTTCCAATTGCATCTACAACTATTGTGAAAAGGGCGGTTTTTGCCCCGAGCTTCGCTGCGGCGATAGCAGCTTCTATCCCTGCATGTCCACCACCTATTACAATAACATCAAAATTATCTTCTCGTATCATCATTTACCCACACAAAAATTCTTAAATATCTCGTCAACTACTTCTTCAGTAGCTTTTTTACCGCATAAAATCAAAAGAGCGTTTATCGCCTCGTCCACCGCTACTGACACAAAATCGGGAGTTAACCCGCTTTGCACCATCTCCAAAGCTTCGGAAATTCTATCAAAAGCCTCGCTAATTAGTTGCATCTGGCGGTTATTTATTACAAAAGCACTCTCTGTAATATCAGAAAACTCGCCTAACTGTTCTAGCCTATCTCTTAAAGTGTCAAAACCCTCGCCACTCTCCGCTGAAAGATATAACGGGTTTTCAAAATACCTAGAAACCATCTCTTCAACAGCTCCGTTATCGCTCGAAAGGTCATTTTTATTAATAACCGTAATGACGTTTTTATCACAAATCTGCTTTGCAATTGCGATTTCTTCATCTATATCATCGGTGCTCTTTGAAACTATATAGAGAATTATATCTGCACGCTCAATTGCGTCTATCGAGCGCTTAACGCCTATCTGCTCAACGGTATCTGCACTTTCACGAATACCAGCAGTGTCCCACAGCTTGTATATGACCCCACCGATATTTATCCGCTCTTCAACTATATCTCTCGTAGTTCCCTCGATATCGGTGACAATGCTCCTGTCATACTCGCAAAGCCTGTTCATAACCGAGCTTTTGCCACTATTCGGAAGACCTACAATCGCAACTGTTATACCATCCCGAATTGCAGTGTAGTTGCTATAGCTGTTACGAAGTCTTTCAAGTTCTTTTTTTATAGCCTGTAAGCTATCTGCAAAGTTATCGCTTGAAAGCTCGTCTATATCTTCGTCGGGAAAGTCGATATATGCGAGAATTGCGGCATTTAATGCTATAAGCATATCAGCGGTTTTCGAAACTTTCGCATAAAGCTCACCACCACGCGCCCTCGACAAAAGCCTTACCGCACGCTCACCCTCAGCATCTATCACCTCGGCTATCGCCTCTGCGGTAGAAAGAGAGATTTTTCCATTTAAAACAGCTCGTTTTGTAAACTCACCAGCTGTCGCCGCCGCCGCTCCCGCCGCAAAAACACTCTGCAAAACAAGCCTTGTCAGCGCGACACCACCGTGACATGCAATCTCCACAACATCCTCACCTGTAAAGCTTGCTGGTGCTAAGTAAACGGTCGCAATGCCGTCGTCAATTATATCGCTATCGGAGAGAATATCGCCATAAACCGCGGTGTTTGCCGGTATTTCAGTGAGCGATTTTCCCGATTTCGGGACAAAAACTTTAGATGCAATTAAAACCGCATCCTCACCGCTTATTCTTATTACCGCAATGCCACCTCGGCCGTGCGCTGTTGCTACCGCTGCTATTGCTCTCTCCATAAAATCACCTCTTTATCTCTACCCTTAAATATACCTTATTTTCGAACTTTTTTCAACTTTATGAGCTTGAAAGGTTTAAAATCCATAGCTTTAGAGCTCTTGGATGCTAATAATTTACAAATTCGGGTTGTTATCTAATCAAAGTAATATTATGGGAATATCTGAATCAAAGGAAAACACTGGTGTGTGGGCGTGTGGGTGTGGGGGGTGGAAAGTGGGG
>CAYJJJ010000112.1:0-5633 GCA_964370465.1 uncultured Oscillospiraceae bacterium | reverse complement strand
GTATCCTCCCCGTCCCTGCCTTATCAGCAAAGCCGCTCCAAAGTGAGTTAAACTTTATTTTCACATTCTCTTCCACCAACCGAGAACTCTCTATGCTGAAATATAAAAGTTTATTTCTTTATCATTGCGTTTTTTTCTATGTAAATAAAATATCAGAAAAAATAAATGTTGTCAACTATTTTTTTGTTTTTTATAAATTCTCTTAAATCTTCAAGTGGCAATGGGCGCGAAAAATAGTATCCTTGAATATAGTCTACATCGCACTCTTTCATGTATGAAACCTGCTCTTCAGTTTCAATTCCCTCGACGATAACAAGCTTATTTATAGCTCGAATTCCCTTTAGGAGATTTTTGAAAAACTCTTTGTTTTGCTCACTTTTTAGAACTTCCAAAACAAGGCTTCTGTCGACTTTTAATATATCAAATGGAATACGAAGCAGAAGACTTAAGTTTGAATATTCTATCCCAAAATCATCAACTTCAAGTTTAAATCCGATTTTTTGGAGTTTATCTATAACATCATTTACCGTTTGGTGATTTGATATAAGCGTGCGCTCTGTTATCTCAATTTTTATCCTATTTGGCTCAACATTGTATTCAGTGAGTATACGCTCAACCCGCTCAAAAATATCTGATTGCAAAAACTGTATATACGGAAAATTCACCGAAACAGATCTCAACCAAAATCCTTCGCTCTCATTCATTTTTGATATATCTTTGCAAACCTGTTCTAAAATTAGGTAGGTTAAATCGATAATTAAACCGGTCCTCTCAGCTACCTCTATAAAAGCATTTGGTGGAATTAAAGCACCGTCATCGCCGTTCATACGAACAAGCGCCTCTGCCGCCACAATATCATCTTTAGAAACTGAATATATCGGTTGGTAATGAACAACAATATCCCTATTTTCAATGCTTTTCTTAATACGAGCTTGCATATCGAGATCAGCCTTCATCTTCTCGCGAATACCCATATCATATACTGCAATCTGGTCGTTGCCGCCTTTTTTTGCAGTTGCGACTGAATAATCAACAGCTGAAATAAGAGATTTTATATTCTCACCAAACAATGGGTAATCAACTCTCGCATAGACCATATTTATAGTCGAACTTATCCCATTATAACTAAATGGCGAAGAAAACATATCTACCGCTGCCTCTATTTTTTTATCGACATCAGCTACTCGATTAGTCGCTATAACCGCAAATTCGTCGCCCTTATACCGAAATACATTCTCTCGCCCAAATATATCTATAAGTTTTACCGCTATTTCCTCAAGGACAAAGTCGCCATAATTAAGCCCTATCCTCTCGTTTACATTTTTGAAATCACGAATACTAAACAGGTAAAGCGAGAAGTTCACCTTTGAATGTATTTTATCCTGCAGTCTATAAAGCAAAACATCTCTATTTAAAAGACCTGTTCGCCTATCAATCTCTTTATTTGAATTTTGAATATTCAGATGAATTGTTATTGCAATAATCATATTGACAGTGCCGAGCAACATAAGGTTCGACACAGCAAACTGCAACAGAACCAACCCAAAACAGAGCATTAGTGTCGCTAAAAGCACCGCTACACTCCGCTTACCTATTACTTTATGACAACGAATTAGAGTGATGACAATAGCTATGAAATAACCGACACCGACTAAATACGGACTCTGATAGAACAACCCACGTTGATATTCGCCCGAAGCGGATATATTGTAAATATGATGAAATACAACATTGAAAAGAACAAAAACTGCATAGACTAGGTATGCCACCCAAAACTTTAGCCACTTCTCAAGCTTTGAATTCTCAGATGTTTTAAAATAGCGAAGACATTGTGCATACCGCAGACAGAACACATAAGGTATTGGCAATGCTAAAAAATATATAAGAGTTATTATGTCAACTAAGATTATCGGTAATACATCGATATATAAAAGAGAGTAGGTTGAAAGCAAAGTGAATGTAATCGAAAAAAGAACAGAAAGGTAGGTGGATTTCACTACCCGCTGTCTTATATATGTATTATCCACATCTAAATAGACATTAGCAATCAAAACAATTGAAAATATTAGAGCTGACCATTCTGCAATTGTTACCCAAAGATACATAATAACCTCAATTTGCATAGTACTTACATTATTATTTTACTACTTTATAAAAATAAAATCAAATGAAATTTAATAAAAATTCCATTTGATTTTAGTTAAACGTTTATTCTAAATAGCTATAAAATTCGTAGCATTTAAGGCTATCGCCTCTTCTTTATCGTGTGTTATAAGCAAGACTGTTTTGCCAGCAGAACACTCTTTAAGCGTATCAATTACAACGCCCTTTGTTTCCTCATCAAGACCTTTGAGTGGCTCGTCTAAAATCAGAAACTCACTGTCCGATAGAAGTGCTCGTGCTATTGCGACCCTTCTCTTTTCTCCGCCAGACATCGTACCTACTACGCTGTTTTCAAAAGCTGAAATAAGCAATCTATTCAACATATGCAAAATATCATCACGGCTCTTATCTGTCGCAATTTTTATATTGGTGTAAACACTCAGACTCTCAACTAACCTATCTTCTTGAAAAACTGTCCTTATTTTGCTCTTATCAAGACCCAAAATCTCCCCGCTATCAGCCGGCAAAAGGCCCATTAGAATATTAATAAGTGTCGTCTTTCCAGCACCTGACGGCGCCATTATACAGTTCACTTCGCCCTTATTTATAACCGCTTTAAAGTTCTTTAAAACTGCTTTCCCATCAAAGGACTTACAGAGGTTCTCTATCACTATTTTTTCCATCCACTCACCCTCTTCGCAACCTTTTGTGTATCGCCTTAACCCCTGAAATAACCAACCTCTCAAAGATCACACTCACCGCTACCACAACTACTGTCCATGCAAATAGCGATGCGGTATCGAGGTAGGATTTAGAGCGAAATATCTGCTCTCCTATCGAGTTGTTTGGTATTCCAATAACCTCTGCGGCAATACCAGCTTTCCAGCAGAGTCCGAGCGCTACTCGAAGCCCTGATAAGAAAAATGGGTAAACTTCAAAAAAATAGATATATCTAACCTTTAATAAAGGCTTTAAACTATATACCCGTGCCATCTCCAAAAGTTTTTTATCGGTGTTTTCTATCCCCTCTAAAACCGAGGTGTAAATAATAGGCAAAACCATTAGAAACCCAATAAAAATAGCTAAACTCTCAGATGAAAACCAGATAAGCGCCAAAACGACAAACGATGCAACTGGGATTGACTTCACCGTCAACATAAACGGCTCTGCTAAATCTCTCACTATCCAAAATTTTGCCGCTAAAACCGCCAAAACAATAGCTGAAAAAAGCCCTATCAGAAAACCGCTGACAATCCGAAGCAAGCTAAGTGCAATCGTCAGATAGAACTCGCTTTCTAAAAACAGCTCCGATAGTCTTACAACTACCGCTACCGGCGATACTATTATTATCTGCGAGTCAATAATCAAAGCTGTCGCTTGCCATAGCAAAAGCCACGGCAGGACAGCCCATAATTTAAATCTTTTGTTTTTCTTATTCTGCTCCATAATAGAATGCGTCATCAGGTAGCGCTCCACCTATTGAAGCGGGATCCCCTTCATTTAGCACCGCCAAATAACCCGATAACATCTCTTTCATCTCATCTCCTGTAATTGCAACTATATTGCAGTTTGGAATAGCTATAGCAGCTACAGCCTCAGGCACGATTTCGTATCCACCGATAAGTGCAGCGGCACCGTCTATATCGCTGTTTACATATTCAACTGATTCCTTGTAACGGTCAAGAAAAGCTTCGACTGCGAGCGGGTTTTCCTCTATAAACGCAGTTCTCGCAACTAAAACACCTGTTATAAGTGATGATGGGTTCTCGCTATCAGCATTGACTTTGTCCCACTCATCTGTTAGGTCGAGGACAACTGTTAAATTCTCGTTCGAGCTTTTACCTGTTGTTACAAATGGCTCTGGTAGCATTGCAACTGAATTTTCTGTCGCTAAAACAGATGCTAAACACTCTGCATGATCTGTTTTCCACTCGATTGTGACATCGCTATCTGGGTCTATTCCATTTTCAGTTAGGATATAACGAAGGGCATACTCAGGTGTCGCCCCTTTTCCCGAAGCAAAAATAGTTTTACCAACTAATTCTGAAATCTCTGTTACAGTGCTTCCATTCTCAACAATATAGAGAACACCGAGAGTATTTACCGCTAAAACCTGCACTCCACCATCTGTATTGTTGTAAAGTACCGATGCCATATTTGCAGGCAGTGCCGCTATATCAACTTCAGCTTTTGCAATTTTCGGCGCTATTTGGTCAGGTGCTGAAATCAGCTCGAAGGTGTAGTTGTTTTCATCTATCTCTCCGCTATCAGCTTTATCCATTAGTGAAACCATACCCATCGAAGTAGGGCCTATAAGTGCTACTGTGCGAACATCAACTGGGTCTGCCGCAACGTCTGAGCCCACATCATTTCCACTTCCACTCTCACTGCTCTGACTCTCATCAGAAACACTGCTAGACGAGCTATCCCCACTACCAGTGCCACAGCCAGCAAGCATACTCACCGCTAAAACCATCATCAACATAATCGCTATAATTCTTTTCATCTCTATCTCCTATCATTTTTTTGCAGCATTTCTTGAAGTCCTCGCTTATCTTTCATTACAATATGATTATCAAATACCTCGATTAACATATCGTCCTGTAAAGATTTAAGCTCCCTGAAAAGCGCCGCTCTACTAACGTCTACCCTCAAAGCAAGCTCATCCCTACTGCCATCTAAACTTATTTTACCGAATTCATCAGCGTTTATCAGAAAATACGCAATAAGTTTGTCCTTGCATGAAGAAAGGGTGAAATATTCTATTTTACGAATTAAAAAATTTATTTTAGCATTGCAATATAACGCATAGCGAAGAGCCAGCCGCCCATTGCTCTCAAGAAGCTCAATAACCCTCTTTTTCGGGATATATAAAAGGCAGACATCGCTTTTTGCCAAGAGCGACGTTTCAAGCTCGGTGCTCTTTGTAAGATTGCTAATACCAAACAAAT
This sequence comes from uncultured Oscillospiraceae bacterium, assembly GCA_964370465.1. GTDB lineage: Bacteria > Bacillota > Clostridia > Oscillospirales > Ruminococcaceae > CAYJGN01. The sequence goes on along the minus strand of CAYJJJ010000112.1, from coordinate 579 downwards.
CGCCCTTTTTCAAGTCGTTTAGGTGAGCGGTCTTACCAGTTATTGTCTTATGATAAACTGCAACATCACCATAAACAACAATAGCTATAGAAGGCACATCAAGATGCACATCGTGCAGATACTCACCTTTTTTAAACCAGGCTTTTGTTAAATCATCATCTGACAAAAGTCTATCGTCTAAAAAGTCAATTTTAGAAATAATATCTTTAAATTCAGCTAAAATAGTTCCACCCCTTTATAATAGACTACATCAGTATAGTATCAGATGATACTATACTTGTCAAGAAAAACAGTATCAGATGATACTGTTTTGGTTGCCATATGTTTTTTTGCTAACTCCACGAGGTATTCCATTTTAGCTACGCTAAAACTCTCGCTTGATTTGTCTTACAAATCTTCGCTCAAACGCTAAAAACAGTACACTGTACTGTTTTATTAACGCGTTTGCCCGCTCGGGTTCGAATCCACTGTCAAATTCATATAAAAAACAGCCATAAAGGCTGTTTTTTGGCACGCCGTGAGGGATTCCATTTTAGCTACGCTAAAACTCTCGCTTGATTTGTCTTACAAATCTTCGCT
>CAYJJJ010000111.1:0-5640 GCA_964370465.1 uncultured Oscillospiraceae bacterium | reverse complement strand
ATGTTTTTAACATAGTCAGCATGTCCTGGGCAGTCAACGTGAGCGTAGTGACGAGTATCTGTCTCGTACTCAACGTGAGCTGTATTAATTGTAATACCTCTTTCTCTCTCCTCAGGTGCTTTATCGATCATGTCGTATGCCATGAAAGCAGCGCCGCCTTTGATACCAAGAACTTTGGTAATCGCAGCTGTAAGAGTTGTTTTACCGTGGTCAACGTGACCAACAGTACCGATATTTACGTGGGGCTTATTTCTTTCAAATTTTGCCTTTGCCATCTTGAATTCCTCCTAAATTTAATTAATTTTTAGTCCTTGCCAATATAATAGCAAGAAACGATTTAAAATACAATAGTTTTTAGTCTTTTTTAGCACGAGTAGACATAATCTCTTCGGCAATAGACTTTGGAACGTCGATATAATGACTCGGTTCCATTGTATACTGACCTCTACCCTGAGTTTTGCTTCGGATATCTGTTGCGTATCCAAACATCTCAGATAGTGGTACAAACGCATTTACCTGTGTAACTCCACCACTTCTAGTGTCGCTACCCTGGATAAGACCACGTCTTGATGAGAAGTCACCCATAACGTCACCCATGTAATCATCAGGTACAGTTGTGGAAACTTTCATTATAGGCTCTAGTATAACAGGAGTTGCTTTTCTCATAGCTTCTTTGAAAGCCATAGAACCAGCAATCTTAAACGCCATCTCAGATGAGTCAACCTCATGGTATGAACCATCATAAAGAGTAACTTTAATGTCAACAACGGGGTAACCCGCTAAAACACCTGCCTGCATAGCACCTTGGATACCCTGATCAACAGGACCAATGTACTCACGTGGAATCGATCCACCACTAATAGCATTGATAAATTCATAGCCTTTACCGCTCTCGTTTGGCTCGATTTTAATCTTAACGTGACCGAACTGACCTTTACCACCACTCTGACGAGCGTATTTAGTGTCAACGTCGGCGTTGTTTTTGATAGTCTCTTTATAAGCAACCTGTGGGCTACCTATATTCGCCTCAACTTTGAACTCACGAAGAAGTCTGTCAACTATAATCTCAAGGTGTAACTCACCCATTCCAGCGATAATTGTCTGACCTGTCTCTTCGTCTGTATAAGCTTTGAATGTTGGGTCTTCCTCTGCAAGTTTTGCAAGGGCGATACCCATTTTCTCTTGACCAGCTTTAGTTTTTGGCTCAATAGCAACACGGATAACTGGTTCTGGGAACTCCATCGACTCTAGGATAATAGGATGTTTTTGGTCGCAGAGTGTGTCACCAGTAGTTGTATTTTTTAGACCAACCGCAGCTGCGATATCCCCCGCATAAACGGTATCGATATCTTTTCTGTCGTTTGCGTGCATCTGAAGTATTCTACCAAGACGCTCGTTGTTGTCTTTAACTGAGTTATAGACAGAAGAGCCGGCATTAACACTTCCCGAGTAAACTCTAAAGAAGCAGAGCTTACCAACAAACGGGTCGGTAGCAATTTTGAATGCAAGAGCCGAGAATGGCTCTGAATCAGAAGAAGGTCTTTTTTCTTCTTGCTCGGTGTCAGGGTTTATACCTGTTATATCTTCAATGTCAGTCGGTGCTGGCATATAATCGATAACAGCATTTAGAACCTGCTGAACACCTTTGTTTTTATAAGAAGTTCCGCAAACAACAGGGATTATTGCATTTGAAATTGTTGCCGCACGTAGAACTTTCTTAATTTCAGGGATAGTTATTTCCTCTCCCTCTAAATACTTCATCATAAGCTCTTCGTCCTGTTCTGCAACAGCCTCTAGTAGCTTATCTCTGTATTCTGCAGCTTTATCAGCTAAATCGGCAGGAATTTCTTCAATTCTGAAGTCCTTACCGAGGTCGTCATAATAAACGGTAGCTTTCATAGTTAACAGATCGATGATTCCTTTAAAGGTATCTTCTGAACCGATAGGTAGCTGAATTGGAACAGCGTTACACTTCAGTCTATCAAGCATCATGTTGACAACGTTATAGAAGTCAGCACCCATGATGTCCATTTTGTTGACATAAGCCATACGAGGTACTTTGTACTTGTCAGCCTGTCTCCAAACGGTCTCCGACTGAGGCTCAACGCCTCCCTTAGCACAGAAAACTGTAACTGAACCATCAAGAACACGAAGGGATCTCTCAACTTCAACTGTAAAGTCAACGTGTCCCGGTGTGTCGATGATATTGATTCTGTGTTGGTTTTTCTTAACTGCAGCCGGCTCTGTTATTTCTGAATGGGTCCAGTAACATGTAGTTGCCGCAGAAGTGATAGTAATACCTCTCTCCTGCTCTTGCTCCATCCAGTCCATTGTAGCTCCGCCATCGTGAACTTCACCGATTTTATGGGTAACACCTGTGTAGAATAGAATACGCTCTGAAGTCGTAGTCTTTCCGGCATCGATGTGCGCCATAATACCGATGTTTCTTGTCATTTCAAGCGATACATCTCTTGGCATAGTTTCCTCCAACTAAAATTGTGATGGGTTTACCATCTGTAGTGAGCGAAAGCCTTGTTAGCTTCAGCCATTCTGTGGGTATCTTCACGCTTTTTAACAGCGCCACCCGCTCCGTTTATAGCATCTGCAATTTCATTTGCAAGACGCTCCTTCATAGTTTTCTCGTTTCTGTTCCTTGAGTAAGATACAAGCCATCTAAGACCTAGTGTAACTCTTCTCTCAGGACGAACTTCGATAGGAACCTGGTAGTTACTACCACCGACACGGCGAGCTTTAACCTCAAGTAGCGGCATGATATTCTCAAGCGCTTCGTTAAAAGCCTCCAGCGGTTCTTTTCCTGTTTTTTCTTTTACAATGTCAAAAGCACCATACACGATCTTTTGAGCAACACCTTTTTTACCGTCAAGCATTATATTATTGACAAGACGTGTAACCATTTTGCTGCTGTATATTGGATCGGGTAGTACATCGCGTTTCGCGATATTTCCTCTTCTCGGCACTTTACTTCCCTCCTTCACATAAATGAATTCTTTGGTACTCGAAAGATTTTCTACTCTCGTTGCGCGATAGAGGCTATAGTATAAGTGTATAGCCTACAAACGCTTAATTAGAGTGTTACTTATTTCGCAGCCCCGGCCTTTGGCCTTTTCGCACCGTATTTTGAACGGCTTTGTTTTCTGTTGGCAACACCCTGAGTATCAAGAGTTCCTCGAACGATGTGATAACGCACACCGGGAAGATCCTTAACACGTCCGCCTCTAACTAGAACAACACTGTGCTCCTGTAGGTTATGGCCGATTCCGGGAATATATCCCCAAACTTCCATTCCGTTTGAAAGACGAACCCTTGCAACTTTACGAAGCGCAGAGTTTGGTTTCTTTGGAGTCATAGTTTTAACACCTGTGCAAACACCTCTTTTCTGAGGAGAGCTCTCATCAGTCATAACTCTCTTTTTCGAGTTGTAACCTTTGTTTAGAGCAGGCGCTGTTGATTTGTTCTGTAGAGTTTGTCTACCCTTGCGAACTAACTGGTTAAATGTAGGCATAGTACACCTCCTTTTTATAATAAATTATTCTTTGCCTTAACCGCAGCAAAAAATCGCCGCAATGCGACGATTAATTATACCACTGAAAACCCTCACCTGTCAACACTAATTTTGTCGGATTTTGAGTTTTAATAAAAACAATTTTCAGAAACAATTTTAATTTTAAAAAATCATATCGAGGCGGAGATAAAATTCCAAAACAACATCATCATCTTCATTAAATCCAATCCCGCTAAAGCTCCCAAATCCATCACCTTGCGCACCGCCAGTATGCTCTATCAAATCAACGCTCTGAAGCAAAACAAGTTCATTTTCTACTCTATAAATATCAACAGCAGCATCTTGCGACTGATAACAAGCAAAATATCTATTGTCGAGTGAAAAGCTTAGATATATTTCGTTTGGAATTTCATCCTCTGAAAACCGCTGCACAAAAACTTCATCATCATTTGCATAAACAAATATGGTGCCCTCATTTTCTACGCTCTCACCTGATGCAATCCCATAATAAAATTTTCTTCCACCTCCGAGCTCTCGCAAAACATATCCCCCAGAAATCTCTTCAACTATCTCTTTACTATCAATGTTATAAAAATAGCTTTTCGAAATACCATGTGTATATTCTTTCTTATAATATTCTGCAGAGTCTCTTGGAGCTATATAAATAACCGCAATATCCTCGGTGAAAAAATAACTGTCTACTATCGCGAAATCGCTGTTATTATCATAGAAATCATTGTTGAGCTCACCATTATACAGCTCATCTTTGTAAATCGTATAGGAAAAATCGCCATTTTCATAAACTGCAACAGAATTCCTATCACCCGCTATCTCTATAAAGCTATCCCCCGTGTAATCAGCGTCAGCTGTGAATTCATATTCACTAAAAAGTTCTTTTTCAATAATTACCTCGCCAAACGCTGAAACCAATAGTCCGTTATACCCCTCTTCAAAATCACCTAAAATCTTAAATTCTGCATTATCCGCAAAACTAAATCCTGGAAACGCGTTCAAATTAACCCCTAAAGGTGTTGACGAGATAAAGTGAGCCCCTTTGCTCAAATCGTAAACGATTATATCGCCCATCTCGTTTAAATATGAAATCTTGCTGTTGTCATAAAGCATAACAACATCATTCTCGCCCACCCCAAAATCATCCACGAAATCAATAACTGCCGCCTCACCCGAATAAAAGTCATACCCGAGCAAATCATAATCTTCATCCGCAGGAATATAGACAACACACCGCCCCGAAGCCGCTCTGCTATATCCTGCACTTGATATGTAAATCGCCTCATTTAGCAGAATATCATATAGAAGATATTTTTCATTATCCTCATCTAAAACAGCGATATCCAAAACGCTATCAGAAACAAAGCGAGCATCTAAAAACTCCTCGCCAAAATCAGCGACTTTAATAGTCAAGAGCTCACTTTCCGCCTTTTCAATAACTATCTCGCTCTTATCTTCCGATATCAACGCATCAAGACTTCCAAGATCATCTTCTTTTACCCCACCGCACCCAACACAAATTATCAGCAATAAAGATAAAGCTAAGACCAATATAACCCTTTTCATAGAATACCCCCTAAAACAATAAAATGGCTACAGCTACTCTTGATAGTATATTAAGCGCAGCTATACTTACTTATCTTAATTTTTCAATCGCATCATAATCGTATGTCTCTTCTTTATTAAATTCCATTTTAAAATGAATTATTCTTTGCCTTAACCGCAGCAAAAAATCGCCACAATGCGACGAGTAATTATACCACTGAAAACACCCACCTGTCAACACTAATTTTGTCGGATTTTGAGTTACTACTACCTATACTTTTACATATATCACTCACCACTATATAACTCAACCTTAACCACTCCTTGAAACTCAATCTCTATCTTTCCATCTTCTGCATCAAACAATCTATAATCAGGCTTTAAACCAAAGTTTATATATCCCTCTTTATCCACCCCTAATTCAATACTATCAACAAGCGATAAGTTATCTTCAATTTTATAGATATTAACAAATCGGCTCTCCGCGATAAAAGATATCAGAATACTCTCATCCTCTGAGATGCGAAATTCCGTTTGATAAACTGGATCTTCCCCATCAA
>CAYJJJ010000110.1:0-5877 GCA_964370465.1 uncultured Oscillospiraceae bacterium | reverse complement strand
ACTGTTCGCCTATCGTCGAACGATACTCGCGATATGTATTCTTAGAAAAAGCTCCGAATATGTAGCTTTGTTAGTGGGCTTGTCCTTAGTTTTGTTCTACCAATTAAACAAACAAGTTTCCATTAAAAACCCTGTGAATTTTAAAATTCATAGGGTTTTGTGTTGCAAGTTTCTTTACGAGTAGCCGTATTAAGCCGGTGGTTTTTATTTACAGTTTTTTAAAGATTATACTAATTTAACATTTTTATTGATATTAGTTGTTTTGGGGGAATATTTTCATTGGTATCGCTTTCATTAGTTTCTTTGCTTTGTCTCTATCAAAGTTATTATCAGTTGATAGAATATCTACAAAAGGAGTTTTAAAGCCTGCGCTTAATCCTGTGTGAAAAAAGCTGTTTCGCTCATAAAAAGCAAGCCTTTTAACCCTTTGTTCGTAGTTATTTGCATTTTTATCGCTCATTGTTTCGATAAAGAGTGACACTGATTTATCTGGGTATTTTTCAAAAATAGTCTGCAACAGTTTCGAGCCGTACCCCTTAGAGTGCACTTTATCATTTACTGCAATATAAAATATAAACAGCGTATCTTTAGAGTCTATTGTGAAAGTTATACCTACGAACAGATCCCCCTCATAATATACTTTAAAATCATAGTTTTTCTTAAGCGTTAAGAGCTTAAGAAGCCACATTGGCATAAGCTCTTCTTTTGGAAAAACTCTTTTCATAAATTCGCAAATTTCTTTGTAGTTTGGTAGTTTTTTCGATAGGTTTTTTTCTGTGAAATTCATATATTTTCCTTTTTTCTTTTGATTATTTTAAATATTGAAATTATTCGCATATTATATATTTTGAGCTATAATCGAGAATTTTAGCGTGTTTTGTTTAATGATTTATAGCTTAATCTTCAAACATTAACTCAGATAAATACTCAATCATTTCGCAAAATATGTCTACTTTTTCTTCGCCGAATTTCTCAAAAATGCTTTTTTCAATCTCATTTTCATAGCCTGAAACCAATTCATAGTCTTTTGGGCTATCAGGATTAATCGATAGATAAAACACTCTTTTATCTGCTTTGCTTTGAGTTCTTAAAATATACCCCTTTTTGCATAGCTGATTAATTTTTTCCGTCACAGATGGGCGAGTGATATTTAAAATATCAGCAATTTGCGAAGAGGTGTACTTATTCGGGTGGGACTCTACAATGTTTAGATATAGAGTGTCGTGGTATGAGAGTTCACTCTTTTTGTCGTGTGAATAAAGACGTTTTAGCTCATAAAGCGCTGTATCATGAGTTATTTTATTTAGTGCTTTTATTAATTTGCCATTCATTTGTTTGCCTCTTTTCTTGAATTCTTGAAATAGATATTTACAACTAACTACTTTAGCCTAACTACATTGTTTTGTCAAGAGTTTTTGGAAATTATTTTATTTTTCTCGGAATTGATTAATTTTATTTTGGTGGTAGGTTTATATTTTAAGCTTATTTTTTGTTTGTATTGAGGGCGATGTGTTTTAATGTTAATAAGATTTGCTTGTCTTATGATTTGCTTTTTTGTGTTTTACTAATATGTTTGTGTGAGAGGGCAATATCTTTTAAGTTTCAATAAATTATTTGTATGGTAGAGTATATATCTTTTAAGTTTCAAAAATTTTTCGACTTATGGAGGATGTTTTTTTGAGTTTTACAAAATTTTTTTGTGTAGGAGTATATATCTTTTAAGTTTTATAAGTTTGTTTTTGTGGGAGGGCGGCCGCCGCCAAACCGCCGAAGGCGGTTTTCGCGGTGCAAAGCACCGCGCCGGCGAAGCCTGCGGCGGCGGGCGAAACCTATCGAAACGCAGATAATTTCTAAAGAAAAGTAGTATTATTTCAAGTGACAGCTCATAACTATTAAAAGGGGTGATAGGTTTGAGAAATATAAGATTTAAAAGAAGACGTAAAAAGGGGAATGAAGGGAATATTATTGATTATTTTTGCTCTATTTTGCTTGTCCAGTCGGTTATATCACTTTGTCTTTTCGGGGCTGTTTATTTCTTTTCGGGAACAGCTGTTGTCTCAGATTTTCTCACAGAGCTTTCAGAGATAAAAGAAGTTTACAATATCGAGTACATAGAGGATACCGCAGAAGCAGTTTTCAAACAAATAGCGACAGATGCTGGTGGAGGCGAGGGGAATGGTGCGACTATTTATAACTCCCCATACGTCTTAACAACACTACTAACAGAACCTGTAGATGGGTGGGTTAGCTCTGAATTTGGTGAAAGGGTTCATCCTGTGAGTGGCAATGAGAGCTTACATAACGGAATTGATATAGCGGCACCCGAGGGCGACGCTGTTGTAGCAGCTCTTCAAGGTGAGGTTATAGAGGTGTCATATAATGAGATAGATGGCAATTACATACTTATAAGGCATGGTGTTAATATCGAAACAAAGTACTGTCATTTGAGTGAAACCGTTGCAGAGGTTGGCGATGCTGTTTTGAGAAATCAGGTTATCGGTGAAGTTGGAAGCACAGGTCTTACAACTGGGCCGCATCTGCATTTTGAACTAATAATAGATGGGATAAATGTTGACCCCGCATATTATCTCAGCTGATATGGATTTTAAAATCAAAAAAGTTGAGATATTTATATCGGAGTATTTTGTGCTGTTTTTAACGGCACTTTTGCTGTTTGACAACACAGGGCTCTGTGTATATGCACTTGCCGCATGTGGGGTACATGAAATAGGGCATATTATTGCACTTTTTTTGCTTCGAATAAATAAATATCGAATTGAATTTCGCATGTTTGGGATAAAGATAATAAAAAAAGAAACTGATGGAAACTTCAAAGAAGAGTTGTTTTTTAGTGCTATGGGGCCTTGTTTTAATATGATAACCGCCGCGGTTTGGTTACTAATAACAAATAAGCCCGACTATTTCTTCTATATGAATATCGCAGTGATGCTATTTAATATTCTGCCAATTTACCCACTTGATGGATACAGAATAATTGAGAACAGCTCAAATATTCTATTTAAGAGAAAAAGCGCAGAGGTTATCTGTAAGTCTTTCTCTGTTGCGTTTATAGCGGTGCTACTTATTCTCTCTGTTCATATCCTGTTTTACTATAAAAACCCAACACTTTTAATAACCACCATATATCTTACATTTGCTTTTTTTCGCAAAAGATAATATTATATAGGTAGTTCTGATTGGAGGAATCTATTTATATGATTAATAATAACTTTGAGAGGGTTTTATCAACAGTTGAAAAACCAGCAAGATATATTGGCGGAGAGGTGAATTCAGTTCACAAAGACCCAGATAAGGTTGATTTGCGATTTGCATTCTGTTTTCCAGATAGTTATGAGGTTGGAATGTCGCACCTTGGCATGAAAATACTCTACTCACTTCTAAACAATGAAAGCGATATATATTGTGAGAGGTTTTTTTCAGTTATGCCAGATGCTGCGGAAGTATTTAAAGAAAACAATATCCCGCCGCAGAGCCTTGAGAGTTTCACAGCGCTCTCAGAGTTTGATATTATAGGTTTTACATTGCAGTATGAGCTGTCGTACACAAATATCCTGTCGATGCTAGATGATGCGGGAATACCGCTACTCAGCGAGGATAGGGAAGGACTTCACAATCTTGTTATTGCTGGTGGTCCTGCGGCATGTAATCCGGAACCCATTGCCGATTTTATCGACTTGTTTATCCTTGGCGAGGCGGAAGAAGCTGTTATTGAGCTTTGTGATCTTTATAAAGCATCAAAGAAAAAGGGTATTAGTAAAAAAGAGTTTCTAAAAAAAGCTATGAGAATTGAAGGGGTTTACGTTCCGAGTTTTTATCAGTTTTCTTATAATGAAGATGGCACAATTAAAGAACTTACTGTTTTAGAAGATGCGCCAAGAAAAGTTTCAAAGAGAATTATAAAGGACCTTGATGCGGTTTTTTATCCAGAGAGGTTTGTTGTGCCGTATATCGATATCGTGCACGATAGGGCGATGCTTGAAGTTATGCGTGGTTGTATTCGTGGATGTCGGTTTTGTCAGGCGGGATACATCTACCGCCCACTTCGCGAAAAAAGCAGTGATGTACTTTCTGGACAAGCGAAATCACTCTGTGAAACCTCAGGCTACGATGAGATATCCCTCTCATCACTTAGCACTTCTGACTATACAGGGCTTATGCCACTTCTAAATACTCTAACACCATGGACAGCGGAAAAGAGGGTACATCTTTCGCTTCCATCCCTTCGAGTTGATAACTTTGAGGGTGAGATGTTAAAGCGCTCAGACACTGTAAAGAAAGGTAGCCTTACATTCGCGCCAGAAGCTGGCACACAGCGACTTCGTGATGTTATAAACAAAAATGTATCCGACGCCGACATAGAAAAGATGGCTGATACAGCGCTTGCAGAGGGTCATACAAAATTCAAGCTATATTTTATGCTAGGTCTTCCAACCGAAACAGATGAGGATATAAGGGGAATTGTTAGAACGGCTTCGGGTATAGTAGGTCAGTACTACAAATCAGAGCTTAAGGGGCGTGGGTTTAATATAAATATAAGCGTTGCTACATTTGTACCAAAACCACATACACCGTTCCAATTCGAGCCACAGGATGATTTAGAAGAAGTTATAAGAAAACAAAGAATTCTCTTTGAGGCAAAACCTGGCAACAAGGTGCGTATAAATTATCACGATGGAAAGACAAGTTTTATCGAGGCTGTTTTTGCGCGAGGTGATAGACGGGTATGTAAGGCGCTACTGAAAGCCTATCAAAATGGCTGTATCTTCGATGGATGGGATGAGCACTTTAAGTTTGATAAATGGCTTGAGGCTTTTTCGGAGTGTTCACTAGATCCGCATTTTTATGCAAACAGACTGCGTAGTTATGATGAGATAAACCCTTGGGATCATATTGATTTTGGGGTGAGTAAAGAGTTTTTGATAGATGAGCATAAGAAAGCGACAGCGAGCGAAACGACAGAGCATTGTCGCAATGTGTGTTCAAATTGTGGTTCAAGGCGTTTTGAATGTGGGGTGTGCTATGACAGACATTAGAATATTTTTTGAGAAAACAGACCGTGCAAAATACATTTCTCACCTCGATTTGCAAAGGACATTTCAACGTGCGCTCGCAAGGTCGAATTTACCTGTTTGGTATACAGAGGGCTTTAACCCAAGAATTTATGTTACATTCGGACAACCTCTATCGCTCGGTTTTGAGAGTTTATATGAGGTGGTTGATTTGAGATTTGTAGCAGAGGTTGATTTTGCGCAGGCGAAAGAGCGTCTAAATGCGGTTATGCCACGGGGGTTATCGATTGTAGATATAGACTATCCAAAAAACAAACCATCGGCTATTGATGAAGCGCACTTTATAATAAAGCTTATAGATACCTATAAAAACGATATTGAAAAGCTTTTAAATCAAGAGAAGATAGTTGTTTCTAAGAAATCAAAAAAGGGTTTTGTGGAAACTGATATAAAGCCGTATCTTTCGGATTACACTTTATCTCAGAGTGGAAACGATACTATAATGGAAATTTATCTGCCATGTGGGATTAACCTCAATATAAATCCAACGCTGTTTATAAAGCACTTCGAGGGGATACTTGAGAGAAAAATCTATGCTGAAATCAAGCGCACAATGCTTTATATTCCAGAGCGAAAAAAGTTTCAATAAAAAGCTTGCTTTAACTGTCTACTTATGGTATAATCTATTAGCATTTAAGCTTCCGCTGACTCTTCGGCGGGAATTAGTGCCCGAAAATCGGACATTAAGACAGGCAGTCCTCTGAAAGATGTGTTCATGAATGCCTAAATAACAAGGAGGTAAAATTATGGACGCATTGAAAACAATTGCGCAGTCATCAATTAAAGA
>CAYJJJ010000109.1:2315-5969 GCA_964370465.1 uncultured Oscillospiraceae bacterium | reverse complement strand
CTGGATTTTTTTGCAGTCACAACGCAGGGATTTTTAGAAATTATCGTGTTCATATCCGCTTTTTTCAAAGAAATAGCGCAGTTTAATAAGCACTTTTTTCTCGATTCTCGAAACATAACTCCTTGATATACCCAGTTTTTTTGCTACCTCTCGCTGTGGAAGTGGCACTGTTTCGTAAAGACCGTATCGCATTATTATGATTTCGCGTTCTCTGGCTGAGAGCTTTGATAGAATTGAGAGCAGTTTTGTCGTCTTTATTTTTGTGTCGATTATCTCGACAACATCCTCGTTTGTCGAAATCATATCGATAAGATTGGTACCCTCTTTATCACTATCATATGGGTCTGAGAACAAAACTTCGTTGCCTTGATTTTTCCGACTGCTTCTAAAATGCATAAGTAGTTCATTTTGTATGCACCGTGAGGCATAAGTTGAAAATTTTATGCTCTTTTTGTAGTCGAATGAATTGACCGCCTTGATAAGACCTATTGTGCCTATTGAAATAAGGTCATCAACATCTTTTGTAACCGAGTAGTATTTTTTAGTTATATGGGCTACAAGGCGCAAGTTGTGCTCGATTAGTTTGTTTCGGGCAAGTGCGTCTCCATCTGCCATCTTTTTGAAGTAGTCAAGCTCCTCTTCTGGCGTTAGCGGTTTTGGAAATGACGATGAATTTATCGAGTGCAGAGCAAAAAATATCATCGAGGACAGTGAGATTAATAGAATTTCAAGCATGGATTTCCCCCCTTTTAAAAGAGGTATGATTGTTATAGCTTGTTTGTTGTATGTCCATAATAGTTTTAGTTGCGAATATCCACAAAAAAGTGTATAATCAATGGTGTTGACAGGAGATTTTTAATGGATAGAAAGACGAATATACTTTTTGAAATAAAAAATAATATAACTTTAATACTAAACCTTGGAATAAACGATTTCAAAAAGAGGTACACCTCTTCAATTCTCGGGTTTATTTGGGCATTTATAAAACCAGCGGCGACTATTGCTGTTCTTTATGCAGTCTTTACAATAGGACTGCGCTCAACACCAGTAGACGGCGTGCCTTTTATTGTTTGGATGTGTTGCGGGCTAATACCTTGGTTTTATATAAGTGAGGGGATTTTGGCATCGGCAAACAGCCTAAATGAATACAATTTTCTTGTGAAAAAAGTTGTCTTTCCGATATCAGTATTGCCTGTTGTAAAGATAATATCATCTATTATCGTCCATCTTTTTTTAGTGGTTATATTATTTGTTATAGCTTTTTTAAACGGCATTGCATTTATCCCGCATTTCATTCAACTTATCTATTATATTTTGGCGGCAACTGCGCTTATTGCATCTGTTTCTTGGCTGTTCACCTCGTTTTCTTCATTTTTAAAAGATTTCTCACCACTACTTGAAATTGTAATGCAAATAGGTATGTGGGCAACGCCTATAATGTGGAACTATTCGATGATTGAGGGGAGCAGACTGCGATTTATCGCCCTGCTAAACCCTGTGTTTTATATCACTGAAGGGTTTCGTGAGAGCGTTATTTATGGTGTTTGGTTCTTTGAAAAACCGCTTGAAAGCGTGTATTTTTGGGCATTTGTCGGTTTGTTCTCACTCTTTGGCGCGACTGTATTTAAAAAGCTTCGTCCGTCGTTTGCCGATGTTTTATAAGGTGCAATATGAGCTTCTATAAAATAAAATATCTTACCGGCAGAGTTTTTGAAATAATAAAAAAACAGGGATTAAAAACTTTTTTCCGCACTGTTTCTAAAAAAATAGGTAAAAGCAATAAGAGAAATAACGACTATGCAAAATATATAGAGCGAACTAAAACTGGAAAATTAGAGGAATTAACAGGTGAAATAAAATTCTCTATTTTAATTCCGCTTTATAATACCGATAGACGCTTTTTAAACGAGTTATTAAACTGTCTTATAGCGCAAAACTATAAAAATTTCGAGGTTGTTTTAGTTGATGCATCTGACACAGATATCCTATCAGATGAGGTTTTGAAACTTTCGGATAAGAGGTTTATCTATAAAAAAATAGAAAACAAAGGGATAGCAAAAAATACGATAATTGCAGCAGAAAACGCAACAGGCGACTACTTTGTTTTTGTAGACCACGATGATATTATCGCTCCAAATGCTCTCCAGATGCTTTACAATGAGGCTGTAAAGGGTGCTGACTTTATATATACCGATGAGGATAAAATCGATAGCAATGGTAAACGAAGCGCCCCGCATTTTAAGCCGGATTTTTCAAAATATACAATTCAGAGTTATAACTATATATCCCATTTGAACGCAGTTTCAAGGGAGCTTTATCAAAAGGTCGGTGGAATACGTGAGGGGTTTGATGGTGCACAGGATTTTGATTTTGTTTTGCGTGCAACCGATGCGGCGGAAAAAATAGCGCATATTGATAGTGTGCTATACCACTGGCGAGTGACCGATAACAGTACCGCTAAAAGCCCTGAGAGCAAGAGCTACACGACTGAGAGTGGAATTAAAGCGTTAAATGATTTTTATATCTCTAAGGGGATTTTAGCATCTGCCACAATGGGGGATGCTCCAAACACTTACAGGACGGATTTTGAAATTTCGGATAATCCGCTCGTTTCAGTGATTATACCAAATAAAGATAATATAGAGCTTTTAAAAAAAGCGATAGATTCACTTTTAATGCAGAGCTATAAAAATATCGAGATAATTATTGTGGAGAACAACTCAACCGATAAAGAAACCTTTGAGTATTATAACAGTTTATCCGATAATAGCGCAGTAGATATAATTAAATACGAGGGCAGTTTTAACTATTCAGCTATAAACAACTATGCCGTGGCAAAAGCTTCAGGGAATCTTTTGTTTTTCTTAAACAATGATGTGCAGTTTATAGATAGAGATTCTCTTCTAAATATGGTAAAATATGCAGTAAGAGATGATGTTGGCGCTGTTGGCGCGAAGCTATTTTACGATGATGATACTATTCAACACGCAGGGGTAGTTATAGGACTTGGTGGAGTTGCAGGGCATGTTCACAAGCATTACCTCAAAAGCGATTTCGGCTACTTTGCAAGACTTTGCGTTATGCAAGAGCTCTCAGCTGTAACAGCGGCGGCGCTTATCGTTTCAAAGGAGAAGTTTTTGAGCATCGGTGGGTTTGAAGAAAAACTTTCAGTCGCTTTCAACGATGTTGATTTATGTTTAAGGCTCAAAAACGCAGGGTTTCACAATATATTTCTGCCGTTTGCCACCCTTTATCACTTTGAGAGTAAGAGCAGAGGGCGGGAGGATAGCGCTGAGAAGATGCGGCGTTTCCGTTCTGAGATTGATTTTTTCAAAGAGCGTCACTGTGACATTTTAGAAAATGGTGACCCTCACTATAATAAAAACCTATCACTTTTATATGAAGATTTCAGCATAAGGTTGCAGGAGGAGAGATTTTGAATCAACTAAAAAATTTGACACCCCTTGTAGCTCTAAAGAAAAGTTTGCTTTATACATTTTATTTGATAATTTTATCGATAGGTATACTTTTTTTCGTTAAAAGTGGATTTGGAACAGACCCAATAACGCTTTTTTGTCAAGGGTTGTCAAATGCAATTAATCTTCCGCTTGGCACAACGATTTTAGTATATAACATGTTTTTTTTAGTGCTATC